>NZ_JBIWNX010000006.1:67317-242830 GCF_044767415.1 Nocardioides sp. NPDC101246 | reverse complement strand
CCCGGGGGGGGGGGGGGGGGGGGCCCGCGCGGGCGGGGCGGGGGGGGGGGGGGGGGGGGGGGGGGGCCCCCCCCCCCCCCCCCCCCCCCCCCGGCCCACCCACCACCTCGAGGAGTGCACGTGTCGACCACCACCGAACCGATCCAGGGCTTCACCGACGTCGAGGACACCCGCGCCCAGCTGGCGACGTGCGGCTACCTCGCCGATGACCGGCTGGCCACCACGGTGTTCCTGCAGACCCGGCTGGAGAAGCCGGTCCTGCTCGAGGGCCCGGCGGGCGTCGGCAAGACCCAGCTGGCCGAGAGCCTCGCCGCCGCGACCGGACGGCGCCTGATCCGGCTGCAGTGCTACGAGGGCCAGGACGAGACCAAGGCGCTCTACGAGTGGGACTACGGCAAGCAGCTCCTCTACACCCAGATCCTGCGCGAGAAGATCGGCCAGGTCGTCGAGGACGCCGCCGACCTCAACGAGGCGGTCGAGCGGATCGCCAAGCAGGACTCGGTGTTCTTCTCCCAACGGTTCCTGGCCGCACGGCCGCTGCTCGAGGCGATCGACTCCGACACCCCGGTGGTGCTCCTCATCGACGAGGTCGACCGGGCCGACGAGGCCCTGGAGGCGGTGCTGCTCGAGCTGCTCGCGGAGTTCCAGATCTCCATCCCCGAGATCGGCACCGTGACCGCCAGGACGATGCCGTACGTCGTCCTGACCTCGAACAACACCCGCGACCTCTCCGCCGCGCTCAAGCGCCGGTGCCTGCACCTGTTCCTCGACTACCCCGACGCGGCCCGTGAGCTGGAGATCATCCGGTCCAAGGAGACCGGGCTCGCCGACTCGCTCGCGGCGCGGCTCGTCGACATCGTCCGGGGCATCCGCGAGCTCGAGCTGCGCAAGGCACCCAGCATCTCCGAGACCGTCGACTGGGCTCGCACGCTGGCGGTGCTCGGCGTCGAGGAGCTCACCGCCGACGTGCTCTCGACCACCCTCAACGTCGTGGTGAAGTACGAGCGCGACCTGAAGCGGGTCATGGAGGCGCTGCCGCGGCTGGTCGACCCGAACGCCGAGGTGCCCGACCACCTGCACGGCCACGGTCACGGGCACGGCCACGGTCACTCCCACGCCCCGGCTGCCGAGGATCGCGACGACGTCGACGGCCGCGCCGAGCGGAAGGCGAAGGATCAGCCCGGCCGGCACAACGCGGGCTACTACGGCGGCGCCGGCGGCACCGGGCCGCGTACGGCGCCCGCGGTGTCCACCAGCCAGGGCAGCCGGGCGTTCCCGTCGGCCCGCAAGCGTCCGGTCTGAGCCGGGATCGGGACCCGACATGGAGACCGCACTCCACCGCTTCATCCGGCTGCTCCGGCTCTACGGCGTACGCGTGAGCACCGCCGAGGTGATCGACGCGATGCACGCGGTCGCCCAGCCGGGGGTGCTCGAGCAGCGCCACGTGCTTCACGCCGCGCTGACCGCGAGCCTGGTCAAGGACCGCCGCGACCTGGCCACGTTCGACCTGGTCTTCGACCGGTTCTTCGGGCTGCGACCGGTCGTCGACGAGACGGACGAGCACGGACACACCCACGACGACCTCTCCGACGACGGGCAGCTGACCGACTTCACGCTCTCCGACGAGCCGGGGGAGGTCCCCGAGGACGGGCACAGCCACGGCAAGCCGGACGACATCAAGGAGTACTTCAAGCCCGAGGACATGGCGCAGCGCTACAACCTCCACCAGGAGGCGAACAAGATCGACATCGCCGCGCTGACCGACGAGATCGTCCTCTCCAACGACCCGAAGTCCAGCCCCGGCGAGGCCGCGCGGGTCCAGCTCTCCACCAGCCGGATGCACAACCCCGGCAACCCGGGCGAGCTGATCCGCGAGGCCGGGATGCAGCTCGACACCGAGCTGTCCGTGCAGGAGGAGATCGCCCTCCTGAGCTGGCTCGAGGAGCGCGAGCCCGAGAGCGGTGTCGACGACGACGATGCCCTCGCGGAGCTGCGCAGGGCGCTCTCCCCGTGGCTGGCCACTCTCCCCGAGCGGATCCGGGACCACCTCGAGCGGCTGATGCGCATGGAGCGCGAGATCGAGTCCCGGGAGATCCAGGTCGCGCAGGCCGAGACCGTGGCCGAGCACGACCGCGCCGCGCTGGAGGAGTCGCTGCGGAGGCTGCTCAGGAAGCTCCACGGAGCGCCGCGCCCGCGGCGTACGGTCGCCGCCCGCGGTGTCGTCGACGGCCGGCGGACGATGCGCACCAACATGAAGTACGACGGCGTGCCGTTCCGGCCGGTGACCGTCGCCAAGGCGCACGACCGGCCTCGGCTGCTCGTGCTCTGCGACGTCTCCCTGTCGGTACGCTCCACCGCCCGCTTCACGCTGCACCTGCTGCACAGCCTGCAGTCGGTGGCCACGTCCGTCCGGTCCTTCGCGTTCGTGAAGGATCTGGTGGAGATCACCGACCTGTTCGCCGAGCACCGGATCGAGGACGCGCTGTCCCTGGTGCTGGCGGGCCTGCCGGCCGGAGGCGTGCTCGACGTGGACGCGGACTCGGACTACGGCTCCTCGTTCGAGCAGTTCCTCGAGCAGTTCGGCTCGGCGGTGAACCGGCGGACCACGCTGGTCATCCTCGGCGACGGCCGCGGCAACGGCAAGGACCCCGGCTTCGCCGCCTTCGAGGAGCTCACCCGGCGCGCCCGGTCGACGATCTGGCTCACGCCCGAGCCGCGCTACTCGTGGGCGCTCGGTGGCTGTGACCTGCCGGAGTACGCGGAGTGGTGCGACAAGGTCCAGGTCGTCCGGAACCTGCGCGGGCTGGACAACGTCACCCAGGCGATGTCGGTCGGCCGATGACGACGACGCCCGCGGAGCTGGCGGTCATCGACGCGCTCCGCCCCGGCCCCGAGGCCGGGGCCTACCACGACGAGGTCGTCAGCGTCCGGGCCTGGCAGGGTCCCCGCCCGCGACGCCATCTCGGGACCATCCGCACCCGCCACTTCGACGTACACCGCGAGGGTCACCGGGTCCATCTGATCCACTGCCTGCGTACGGACCAGATCGACGACGACCTCTCCGCTCTGCTGGCCGAGGAGCTGTTCCAGCCCGGTTGGCTGCGCGGCCCGGACCTCTTCGAGCGGCTCTTCACCGGGATCGTGGTCAGCAGCGCTCCGGACCCGGAGCAGGCCTGGGCGGCGTTCTACCGCAACACGCTGCGCCGCGTCGAGCAGGCGCTGCACCGGCCCGGCCCTGCCGCCCCCGCTCACGGAACCGTCGCCGAGTACGCCCCCGTCTACCGCTTCGTCGAGCAGCAGCTGGCACCCGGCTCGGTCCTCGAGGTCGGCTGCTGCTTCGGGTTCCTCTCGCTGCGGCTCGCCTCCGCGGGACGGGACGTGACCGCCTCCGACCTCTCCGCCGGCACGGTCGCGCTGCTCAGTGCTGCGGCGGCCCGGCTGGAGGTGCCGCTGAACACGCGAGCAGCCGACGCCACCCGGCTGCCGTGGTCGGACGGGGCGGCCGACAACGTGCTGCTGATCCACCTCCTCGAGCACATCGAGCCGGGCCTCGGGGACCGGGCGGTCGCCGAGGCCGTCCGGGTGGCGCGACGCCGGGTGGTGATCGCCGTCCCGCTCGAGGACGAGCCCGACGAGACCTGGGGACACGTCCGGACGGTCTCGTTGGACGACCTGGCTGCCTGGGGCGCGGCCTCGGGACATCCGCACCGGGTCGTCGAGCACCACGGCGGCTGGCTCGTCATCGACACCGACCGCTGATCGTTCCTCACCGGTCGACCTGTCCGTCGGTGACGCGGCGGCGCAGCCGCTCTCCTGCCGCCGCGTCAGGCCTGGTCAGAGCCCGGTCCGACCTGTCCATCGGTCGCACGCGACGGCACTGGAGGCCTACCCGAGGGCAGGTGCGCGACCGCCCACTCGGCGGGTCCGTGGGTGTGTCGTACGTCACTACCTTGTGAGAACCGTGGCCCAGCCGGACGACGGTTGAATCCTTGGAGGAACTGATGACGAACACACCCATCGATGCAGAGGTACCGACCACTCGAGCCGTCGCGCCGGCGACGTGGGGCGACCCGTTCCCGCTCGGTCTGGCCAGCTTCGGGATCTCGGCGCTCGTCCTGGCCACAGTGATGTCGGGGATCGTGGACGCGGCCGCGCTGCCGGCAGTCCTGCCCCTCGCGCTGGCGCTGGGCTTCGCGACCGAGCTCGTGGCCGGCCTGGTCCACTTCCGGCGAGGTGAGACGTTCCCGGCCCTGGTGTTCACCGCGTACGCCGGGTTCTGGCTCTCCTACGCCCTGCTCGTGCAGTTCTACGGCCCGATGGTGACCGCGGGCGGGGCCGCGATCACGGGGATGTTCCTGCTGGCGTGGGCGGTGTTCACGACGTACATGCTGCTGGCGGCGCTCCGCACCAACACCACCACGATCGTGATCTTCGTGCTCCTGGCCGGGGTCTTCTATCTCGCGGCGTTCGGGTCGTTCCTCGGCAGCGCCGCGCTCGGCCGGACCGCCGGCTACGTGCTGATCCTCGATGCCCTGGTGGCGCTCTACGCCTCCGCCGCGATCATCGTGAACACGACCTGGGACCGCACGGTCCTGCCGGTGCCGTGATGTCGCCGGCCGCCGGGTCAGAGGAGGCCGAGCTTGGACGCCTCGTACACCGCCTCGGCCCGGCGGCTGACGCCCAGCTTCCGCAGGATGTTGCCCACGTGGAACTTGGCGGTGGTGTCGGAGATGTAGAGCCGGTGGCCGATCGCACGGTTCGACAGCCCGTGCGCGAGCAGCTCCAGCACCTCGAGCTCGCGGGCGGTGAGCTCGGAGTCGTCGCTGGTCACCGGCATGTTCACGCCACGGATCATCGCCGCCGCGGAGCGCGCGTCGAAGGCGCTCCCGCCGCTCGCGACGTCCCGGATCGCGCGGACCAGCCCGGTGGTGTCGACGTCCTTGACGACGTAGCCGCGGGCGCCGGCGCGGATCGCCTGCATCACCAGCTGCTCGTCGAGGAACGTCGTCAGCACGAGGATCAGCGCCTCCGGGTGCCGCTGGGTCAGCGCGGCGCACAGCTCGAGCCCCTCGGCGTCCGAGGACGAGGAGAGCTTCAGGTCGAGCAGCACGATGTCGGGGCGAGCGCTGTTGACCCGCGCCAGTGCCTCGGCCGCCGTCGCCGCCTCCGCGACGACCCGTAGGCCGGGCTCGCGCTCGAGGATCGAGCGCAGGCCCTGACGGACGATCGCGTGATCATCGACCAGCAGTACGTCGATGCCGGCCGTGGCCTGGTCGGGGACCGCCTGCGGCGGGCTGAGCGTGTTCATCGGTTCCTCCTCGAAGCGGCTACTGCGGGTCCTCGATGAGCCCGCAGATCGTTCCTCGGCCGCGGTCTACGACCGGCAGCGGCACCCGGAGCTCGACCCGCACGCCGCCGAGGTGCGAGCGCCGGAACGCGACGGTGCCGCCGAGCTCGCCGATCCGGGTCTCGATGTTCGCCAGGCCACGGTGCCTGCCGTCGATCGAGGCGCCGCGCTCGAGCCGCAGCTTCCGGGCGAGCAGTCCCGGATCGCCACGGCCGTCGTCGGCGACCCCGACGTAGAGCTCGTGCTTGCGGTAGCGGAGCCTGAGCACCGCCTGGGAGGCCTCGGCGTGGATCGCCACGTTGAAGAGTGCCTCGCCGACCGCGCGGGCGATGTCGTGCTTGGCCTCCGCGGGCATCGGGCACACCTCGCCCTCCACCCGCACCGACACGTCCAGGTGGGGGCGGTGGTGCTCGGCGACCTCGTGCAGCAGCTCGGGAAGCGAGGACACCGTGTCGCGATGCGGTTGGTGCAGGGCGTAGATCGCCCGGCGGAGCTGTTCGACGGCGTCCTGGGTGAGCTGCTTGGCGGTGTTGAGGAGCTCGCCGATCCGCTCGCCGGCCGGCCCCAGATCCTCCGTCTCACCCCGGGCGACCTCGACCGACATCCCCGCCGAGAGCACGAACTGGGTGACGCTGTCGTGGAGCTCCCGCGCGATGCGGTGGCGCTCGTGGTCGACCAGCTCGCGCTGGCGCGCCACCAGCAGCCGCTCCTCGGCCTGGCGCAGCTCGCGGGTCCGCTGCTCGAGGTCCCGCTCCCGGGCGCCGACCTCGTCGTAGAGCCGCTGGGCGCGGCGGTGCTGGGCGAGCCCGGCCTGGTACTGCTCGGAGGTGTGCAGCGCCACCGCGGCCTCGTTGGCCAGGATCCGCAGCACCGACAGGTCCCCGGGCTCCGGGTCGTCGGCGAGCCCGTGGAGACCGACCAGGCTGCCGATCATGACGCTCTCCAGCGTCATCGGCACCCGCACCCAGCGAGCGGGACCGGGCGCCCCGGTCGCATGTCCGGCCCGGATCGCGCCGAGCTCGCGGCGTACGACTCCGGGGAGCTCCTCCTCGTCGCCGACCACCCGCCCGTCGTGGCCGACGACGATGAACCTCGGCCTGGCTCCGGGCAGATGGCCGTCGGCCAGCGCCAGGATCGTCCACTCCGCTGCGAGGTGCACCGCGGCGGCGCGGGCGACCTCCTCCAGGAGCGCCCGCGGACCCTCGACCGTGCGCACCAGCGCCCGCGAGATCGAGTCCATGGCGCGTACGGCCTGCTGCATCCGCTCGTCGGAGCGCAGGAAGGCGCGGTAGTAGGAACGCTTGCCGGAACGTACGCCGGTCAGTGCCGCCAGATCTGGGGCGCTCATCGGCCTGTCACAGCGCTTCCCGGAAGAGCGCGTGGATCTCGGCGCGGCTCGCCGGCCGCGGATTCGTCGTCAGGCAGGCGTCGTCGAGGGTGGTCACCGACAGGGTGTCGAGATCGGTGTCGGTCACCCCGAGGTCCCGCAGCCGCCGGGGTACGCCGACGTCGTCGGCCAGGCGCCTGACGTGGTCGGCCAGCATCTCGGCCGCGACGTCACCGGGGACGCCGTCGACCGGGAGCCCGGCCGCCCGGGCCAGGCCGACGAACCGCTCGGGGACCGAGCGCGCGTTGTAGCGGATGACATGCGGGAGCAGGATGCCGTTGACCACGCCGTGCGGGGCGTCGAGCAGCCCGCCGACCTGATGGCTCATCGCGTGGGTCGCGCCGAGGATCGCGTTGGTGAAGGCCAGCCCCGCCTGCAGGCTGGCCTGCGCCATCATCGCGCGGTGCTCCATCGCGGTCGGGTCGGTGACGGTCGAGCGCAGGTGCCGGCAGACGAGCGCGACCGAGCTCATCGCGTGCCCGTCGGCCAGCGGGTTGTGCGCCAGCGAGACGTACGACTCGATGCCGTGGGTCAGCGCGTCCAGACCGGTCGCGGCGTTGAGCGCCTCCGGCATGGTGGTCAGCAGCCGGGGGTCGGTGATCGAGACATCGGGCACCAGGGCGCGACCCATGATCGTGATCTTCACCCGGCGGTCGGTGTCGGTGACGATGCAGAACTGGGAGACGTCGGCTCCGGTCCCCGAGGTGCTCGGGATCATCAGCATCGGCGGGATCGGACGGGCGATCTGGTCGATCCCGGCATAGTCGAGGATGTCGCCGCCGTTGCCCGAGAGCACCGCGACACCCTTGGCCGCATCCATGCAGGAGCCGCCGCCGATGGCCACGATGACGTCGGCCTCGGCCTCGACGTACCTCTCGTAGGCGCGGCGCACCTCGTGGTCCTTGGGGTTCGGCGTGACGTCTGTCCACAGGACGGGGGTGAGGCACTCGGCCCGGAGCAGCCGGAGCAGCTCGTCGACCCAGCCGGCCTCGACGATGCCGGGGTCGGTGACGACGAACGGTCGCCGGGCTCCCAGCCGGGAGGCGGCGTAGCCCGCCTCCTCGAGCGAGTTGTGCCCGAAGACCACCTCGGGAGCCTGGAACTTCACCACCTGGCCCAACGGAGCAGCGGCCGGCGGGACCTGCTCGTGCCGAGGGACCGCCTCCCAGGTGCGTGCCATCACCGCCGTCGTCGGCGCCGCTCCAGCGGTCATCTCAGAGACCGATCTCGCGGTCCAGCCGGGCGATCTGGCCGTCGGCGAGCGCCAGCAACGGGGAGCCGGACGGCAGCAGGGCCTGGAGCCGGAGCCACATCTCGTAGTCGTCGGCACCCCACGCCGACCGCGTCCAGGTCGAGACCAGGTCGGGCTGACCCGACTGCAGCACCGCAGCGCGCAGCTGCTGGGCCAGCGTCTCGCGGAGCCGGACCACGCCGGGCGCGACCGAGCGCGGCAGGATCGGGCCGCGATAGCAGCGGAGCGCGCCCGCGACGTCACCCACCGCGAGCCGGGCCTCCACGCCCAGCCAGTCGCCGGTCACCTCGGTCGTGAGCCGGTAGGGCCGGGAGGCGAGGAACTCCTCCCCGAGCAGGTTGCGCAGCCGGTTCAGCTCGGCGCGGAGCGTCGAGGAGCCGCCGTCGTCCTCGTACAGCAGGACCGCGAGCTCGTCGCCCGAGAGGCCGCGCGGGGCGCTGGCGAGGAGCAGGAAGATCTCGCTGTGGCGTGGGGAGAGCCGCAGTTGCGCGCGGTGCCCGCGGCCGTCGTCGATCGAGAGCAGCAGGTCCTGCCGGCCGAGGGTCTCCACGGCGATGCGCGCCCAGCCCGGGCGGGTCTCGGGCTGCCTCGGCAGCAGCTGCTCGCGGGCGAGCTCGGACTCCGCGAGCCTCGCGGCGGCGCGGACCATCGCCATCGTCTGGGGTACGACGATGGAGTCTCCGCCGGTGATGTCGAGGACGCCGAGCAGACGTGAGTCGCCCGGGTCGTGGATCGGGGTCGCGGCGCAGCTCCACTGCTGCACCGAGCGCCGGAAGTGCTCGGCGGCGACGACGCTGGTCGGACGGTCGAGCCGGAGCGCGAGCCCGGGCGCGTTCGTACCGGCCAGGCGCTCGTCCCAGTTGCTCCCCGCGACGAAGCCGATCCGCTCCGCGCGCCGGAGCGCCGCCGGAGCACCGCACACCCAGAGCAGCTGACCGGCCTCGTCCGAGACGGCCATGATCGCGTCGCAGTCGCGCGCCGCCTGCCCGAGCACGTCGTCGAGGAGCGGGAACACGCGAGCCAGCGGGTGGGCCGCGCGGATGTCCCGGAGCTGGTCCTCGGGCAGGGTGATCGGCGCGGACGTGTCGTCCGCGGTCACCCCGGCGGCGGCGGATCGGTGCCACGAGTCCGCCACGGCCGCACGCATGGAGGGGCTCTGCTTCGTATCGTTCATCCGGACCTCCTCAAGTGACGAGGGTCACATTTGAAGGTTGCATTCACGTTGCATCGGTCTCGCAACGTGGCTGCAACCTCGGCGTTTCTAGCGTCTGTGACCACGATCACGCCCCAATGCCTGACTTTGCCTGAGGAGAACTCCCGATGACCGTATACACAGCTCCCGGCCAGCCCGACTCACTGGTCACCGTCCAAGGCCGCTACGGCCACTACATCGGTGGTGCCTGGGTCGACCCGGTCAAGGGTGCCTACTTCGAGAACATCTCGCCGGTGAACGGCAAGCCGTTCACCGAGATCGCCCGGGGCACGGCCGAGGACATCGAGGCCGCCCTGGACGCCGCACATGCTGCCGCTCCGTCGTGGGGGAAGACCTCGACGACGGAGCGGGCCAACATCCTTCTCAAGATCGCCGACGTGATGGAGGAGAACCTCACCGCGATCGCCGTCGCCGAGACCTGGGAGAACGGCAAGCCGGTCCGCGAGACGCTCGCCGCCGACATCCCGCTCGCGATCGACCACTTCCGCTACTTCGCCGGCGTGCTGCGGGCGCAGGAGGGGACGATCGGCGAGATCGACGAGAACACCGTGGCGTACCACTTCCACGAGCCGCTGGGCGTGGTCGGCCAGATCATCCCGTGGAACTTCCCGATCCTGATGGCGGTCTGGAAGCTCGCCCCGGCGCTCGCCGCGGGCAACTGCGTGGTCCTGAAGCCGGCCGAGCAGACGCCCTGGTCGATCCTCAAGCTCGTCGAGCTGGTCGGCGACCTGCTGCCCGCCGGCGTACTCAACGTCGTCAACGGCTTCGGCGTCGAGGCCGGCAAGCCGCTCGCCTCCTCGCCGCGCGTCGCCAAGGTCGCCTTCACCGGCGAGACCACCACCGGCCGCCTGATCATGCAGTACGCCAGCCAGAACATCATTCCGGTGACCCTCGAGCTCGGCGGCAAGAGCCCGAACATCTTCTTCGACTCCGTCGCCGCGGAGAAGGACGCCTTCTACGACAAGGCGCTCGAGGGCTTCACGATGTTCGCCCTCAACCAGGGCGAGGTCTGCACCTGCCCGTCGCGTGCGCTCGTCCAGCGCTCGATGTACTCCGACTTCGTCGGCGACGCGATCGCCCGGGTCGAGAAGATCAAGCAGGGCAACCCGCTCGACGACACCACGATGATCGGTGCCCAGGCGAGCAACGACCAGCTCGAGAAGATCCTGTCCTACATCGAGATCGGCAAGGACGAGGGCGCCAAGGTCCTCACCGGTGGCGAGCGGACCATCCTCGAGGGCGACCTCGCCGAGGGCTACTACGTGCAGCCGACCGTCTTCGAGGGCGACAACTCGATGCGGATCTTCCAGGAGGAGATCTTCGGACCGGTCGTCTCGCTGACCGGTTTCGACGACGAGGCCGACGCCCTCAAGGTCGCCAACGACACCCTGTACGGCCTCGGCGCCGGCGTCTGGTCGCGCGACGGGTCGCAGGCCTTCCGGGCCGGCAAGGAGATCAAGGCCGGCCGGGTCTGGACGAACTGCTACCACGCCTACCCGGCCCACGCGGCCTTCGGCGGCTACAAGCAGTCCGGCATCGGTCGCGAGACCCACAAGATGATGCTGGACCACTACCAGCAGACCAAGAACCTGCTCGTCAGCTACAGCCCCGACGCACTCGGGTTCTTCTGATGAGCGCGACCCACGCCTCCTCCCTTCCGGCGCGGGTCGCCGTGACCGACGAGGCGGCGGCTCTGCTCCGCCGCCTCGTCGGTATCCACGGGCCGGTCATGTTCCACCAGTCCGGTGGATGCTGCGACGGCTCGGCCCCGATGTGCTACCCGGACGGTGACTTCCTGCTCGGTGACGCCGACATCCACCTGGGCGACCTGGACATCGGGCTGGACCACCAGGTGCCCGTCTGGATGTCGCGTGCGCAGTTCGAGTACTGGTCGCACACCCACATCACCATCGACGTCGTCCCCGGACGCGGCGCCGGCTTCTCCCTGGAGGCGCCCGAGGGCGTGCGGTTCCTGATCCGATCGCGACTGTTCACCGACGAGGAGGCACAGAGCCTTGACCGAGAAACTGCTCAGCACTGACCATCCGATCCGCTTCGAGCCGCCCGCCGCCCTGGCCGCTGCCGCGAACGTCACCGAAGAGGCGTACGCCCGGGCCGAGTCCGACATCGAGGGCTTCTGGGCCGAGCAGGCCGAGCGTCTGACCTGGGCCGAGCCGTTCACCGAGGTGCTGGACTGGTCCGACGCACCCCACGCGCGGTGGTTCGCGGACGGGAAGCTCAACGCGGCGTACAACTGCGTCGACCGTCACGTCGAGGCCGGTCGCGGCGACAAGGTCGCCTTCCACTTCGTCGGCGAGCCCGGTGACACCCGGGACATCACCTACGCCGATCTCAAGGACGAGGTGTCCCGAGCCGCCAACGCGCTGACCGACCTCGGAGTCGGCAGCGGAGATCTGGTCGCGATCTACCTGCCGATGATCCCCGAGGCCGTCGTCGCGATGCTGGCCTGCGCCCGCATCGGGGCGACCCACACCGTGGTCTTCGGTGGGTTCTCGGCCGAGGCCCTCGCCTCCAGGATCGAGGACTGCCGGGCCAAGCTGGTCATCACCTCCGACGGCGGCTACCGCCGCGGGACGCCCTCGCCGCTGAAGCCGGCCGTCGACGCCGCCCTGGCCCGGCTGGGCGGCCAGAGTCCGGTCGACCACGTCCTGGTCGTGCGCCGCACGGGGGAGTACGTCCCCTTCGACGACGCCACGGACCTGTGGTGGCACGACGTCGTCGATGCCGCTTCCCCCGAGCACACGCCCGAGGCGTTCGACGCCGAGCACCCGCTGTACGTCATGTACTCCTCGGGCACGACCGGGAAGCCCAAGGGCATCCTGCACACCACCGGGGGCTACCTGACGGGCGCGGCCTACACCCACCACGCGGTGTTCGACCTCGAGCCCGACACGGACGTCTACTGGTGCACCGCCGACATCGGCTGGGTCACCGGGCACAGCTACATCGTCTACGGCCCGCTCGCCAACGGTGCCACCCAGGTGCTCTACGAGGGCACACCCGACAGCCCGCACCGGGGTCGCTGGTGGGAGATCGTCGAGCAGTACGGCGTGACCCTCCTCTACACCGCCCCGACGGCGATCCGGACGTTCATGAAGTGGGGCCGCGAGATCCCGGACCGGTACGACCTCACCTCGCTGCGGCTCCTCGGGTCGGTCGGCGAGCCGATCAACCCCGAGGCGTACCTCTGGTACCGCAACGTCATCGGCGGCGACCGCTGCCCCGTCGTCGACACCTGGTGGCAGACGGAGACCGGTCAGATGATGATCAGTCCCCTCCCCGGGGTCACCGCCGGCAAGCCCGGCTCGGCGATGCGGCCGCTGCCCGGCATCGGTGCCGACGTGGTCGACGAGGAGGGTCGCTCGGTGCCGAACGGGTCGCGCGGCTATCTGGTCCTCACCAAGCCGTGGCCCGCCATGCTGCGCACGTTGTGGCAGGACGACGACCGCTTCGTCGAGACGTACTGGACCCGCTTCGCGGACCTCGGCTACTACTTCGCCGGCGACGGGGCCAAGAAGGACGAGGACGGCGACATCTGGATCCTGGGCCGCGTCGACGACGTGATGAACGTGTCCGGCCACCGCCTCTCCACGAGCGAGATCGAGTCCGCCCTGGTCTCCCACCCGCGGGTCGCCGAAGCAGCCGTCGTCGGCGCCGCCGACGAGACCACCGGCCAGGCGGTCTTCGCGTACGTGATCCTGCGCTCCGGCGACGGCAACGCCGGCGAGGCGCTGGTCCAGGAGCTCCGCGGCCATGTGGCCAAGGAGATCGGGGCCATCGCGAAGCCGCGGCAGATCACGATCGTCCCGGAGCTGCCCAAGACGCGGTCCGGGAAGATCATGCGCCGCCTCCTGCGCGATGTCGCCGAGGGCAGGGACGTCGGTGACACCACCACGCTCAGCGACCCCAGCGTCATGGCCCTGATCGCAGCGGCGGAGGGGTGAGATGGCCGTGCCCGCCACCGGCGTCGATCCCAGGACGATCGGCCAGAGCTGGGTCATCGTCGCCCGCCACCGCCAACCTGCGCGGACAGCGGCTCCTGCCCCCTGGGGTGAGGCGCACCTCAAGCGGATCGGCGCGCCCACGACCATCTGCGGTGCGCCCGCCCAGGGGTGGCACGCGTTCTGGCAGCTGCGGTCCGAGGACGTCCGCCGCTGGTGCGCCGACTGCTCCGCCGCGGCCCGCCCCACCCGCACCGTGTCGGGCTCCCTGAGCACCAAGTGACCCCACGAGGAGGCTGACGATCGATGAAGACCGTGACCCACACCTGCCGATGCCCCGAGGCGTTCCACGAGCTCGGGCTGCACACGCGCGAGGGCGTGCTGCCGGGTCCGCGCTGGCTGCGGGTGCTGGCAGCGCTCGGGCTCTACTCCTTTGCAGGCTGAACCTGTAACGTGGTGATCGCAACGGCCTTGTAGGCCCGCGAAGTAAGCCCGGCAGTCTTCCGGACGGTGGATGAGCCGGGCTCGCGCCATTTCTGGGGCCGTTGCGATTCGCCAACCCGGAGGGTCAGACCACGAGGTGGCGGACATCGACGACCAGCGGCTGAGCCGCGTCGATCCAGCGGCCGCCGCGTTGGTAGCACCAGCACACGGCGTCGCTGATCCACAGGAGTGGCTCGCTGCGAGGTACGTCGAGCCGGTACGCCGGCTTGTCGGTCACCGGGTAGAGCAGGTCGGAGATCAGCTCGCGATCCGAGCGCATCAAGCTCTCGTCACGCTCGATGACCAGGTGGGCAGCTTGATCCTTGATCACGTCTTCGACCACGGCGGTCAGGCAGGCGGCACGTCCAGCGCGTTGATCTTTTGTCTTCGCGATGTAGAGCGTGACCTGGACTTCGAGCCCACACATCACCTGAAGAACCCGGTCACGATAGGCGTCCTTCTCCTTGGCGAAGTGGATGCGGTCCTGTCGGGATAGGAGTAGTCCACGCAGCGCCTTGCGGGCTTGGGTGACCTTGCCTGCTGGCAACGTGGCCGCCGCGACGACGTAGTCCCTGGTCTTTGTCTCATCGACGAAAACGTGACCGCGCAGGCAACGGTTGAGATCGCTTGCGGCTCGAAAGGTCACCAGTCCATTGTCGAGGACAGCACCGACAGTGTGTTCGAAGGCGACGTGAGTGTCGTGGCGGTGCAGGAGCATCTTCTACCCACTGGCGGTGGAATGAGGCGAGTGGCGACGGCCTCAACGCACGGGCGTCACGGAACGCACCTCGGCCGTGAAGCTGCTGCCGGCCAGCGCCTCGAGCAGATCGGTGGTGGAGACGTCACCGGTGACGGTGATCTGTCCGGTGCCGCGGTCGGCGGTGAGGGTGGCGACCCCGGGGAGATCCCGGAGCCGGGCGGTGGCCTCACGGACGCAGCGAGGGCAGCGCATGCCCTCGACGTACAGCTGGATGGTCTGCATGGCGGTCTCCTGGTGCCTTCGTGGCCCCGGAGGCATCCGGGGCCACGAGGAGGGTTGGACTGCTAGCGGCCGGCGGGAACCGACTCGGGGGCGGTCGCGGTGCGCGCCGGCTTCCAGCCGATCCCGGTGACGACGGCACCGGCGAGGGCGATGCCGGCCGCGCCGAGGAAGCCGGCCGAGAAGCCGTCGGTCATGGCGGCCAGGTCGCCGACCTGGTCGGAGCCGTACGTGGAGGCGACGACGGTCATCGCCGCCAGCCCGAGCGCGGAGCCGACCTGGTAGCTGGTGTTGACGATCCCGGCTGCGAGACCGCCCTCTTCGGGAGCGGCCGCGCCGAGCGCCGTGCTCAGCGACGGGATGAACGCCAGTGCCATGCCTGCTGCGGTGACCAGCGTCGCCGGGAGCACGTCGACGGCGAAGCTGCCGTCGGCGTCGATCCGGGAGAGCCAGACCAGCCCGATCCCGAGGACGACGAGGCCGCCGACGGTCATCGCCTTCGGCCCGAACGCCGCGGTGAGGCGGGGCGCGACCGCGACCATGCCGATCATGATCGTCACGGTCATCGGCAGCAGGGCCGCTCCGGACTCGAAGGCGCCGAGCCCGAGCACCTGCTGGAGGTAGAGGTTGATGAAGAAGAACATCGGGATCCAGGCCGCGCCGAGCAGCAGCTGGGCGATGTTCGCGGCGGCCAGGTTCGGTGCCTTGAAGATGCCCAGACGCATGAGCGGGGCCGAGGAGCCGGCCTGCAGGGCGACGAACGCGACGAGCAGGGCGATGCCGACGGCACCGGCGATGAGCGTGCTCGACGACCCCCAGCCCTCTTCGGGGACGCGTACGACCGCGAAGACCACCGCGGCGAGGCCCAGGGTGACGGTGAGCGCGCCGAGCAGGTCGATGCGACCGCGCTGCGCGGTCCCTGCCGGCATCGTGCCCGGCGTCAGGACGAGGACGACGAGGGCGATCGGCAGGTTGATGAAGAAGACCCAGGGCCAGGAGAGGTACTCGGTGAGCACGCCGCCGAGGAACACCCCGGCCGTTCCACCGGCTGGGGCGGCGGCGCCGTAGAGCGCGAGGGCCTTGGTCAGCTCCTTCGGGTTCGCCCCGAAGTTCATGAACAGGAGCGTCAGCGCCGACGGTGCGATGAGCGCGGATCCGGCACCCTGGACGGCGCGGCCGGCGATCTCGACGGCGACACCGTCAGCGAGGCCGGCGACGAGCGAGCCGACTCCGAGGACCAGCCAGCCGATGGCGAAGATCCGTCGGGCGCCGAGCAGGTCGGAGAGCCGGCCGCCCAGCAGGAGGAGGCCGCCGAAGGCGACCACGTAGGCGTTGAACACCCAGCTGAGGTCCTGCGGGGCGAACCCGAGATCACGCTGGATCTCGGGGAGCGCGACTCCGATGATGGAGGTGTCCATGATGACCATGAACTGGGCGGCGGCGATGAGGCCGAGGGCGAGCCAGCGGCGGCTGTTGGCACCCGCCGCCGGGGATGCTGTGGAAGACATGGTTCTCTCTCTTCGTCAGGGCGGCCTTCCGACCGCGTGAGGAGAACCTGTCCGGCGTCACTGTCCCTGGTCTGTCCGGCCGCCGTCCGTCCTGGCGTCTCCGAGCCGGGCCAGCGCCACGTCCGCCTGGTCCGCGAGGGCGACCTCGCCGGTGGCGAGGCCGAGGGTCCGAGCCTCCTCGTAGCGCTCCGCCGCCGCTTCCGTCTCGGACATCTGCTCGTGGCACCGGGCCAGCGCGAGCGTCGCCTTCGCCGTCATCGCGGGCGTCTCCAGCGTCTCGAAACCCTGGATCGCCGTCATCAGCAGCGAAATGGCGCTCGCCCAGTCCTGCCGGCGCTCGGCGAGCCGGCCCCGTCCGTACGCCGCGAGGACCGACCCGGCGCGGTCGCCGACGTGACGGGACGCCAGCTCTGCGCGACGGAAGGCGTCCCGGGCCGAGTCCTCGTCCCCCAGGTCGAGATGGGTGATCCCGAGGTCGGCGAGGGCCCACTGCACGGTGTTGTGGATGCCAGCGGAGGCGGCAACGTCGATCGCCTGCTCGAGCGTCCGGGCCGACTCCCGCAGACGTCCGAAGTGCCGCAGGCCGTAGCCGAGGTGGTAGAGGACCGCACTCTGGCCCCACGGGTCGTCGAGGTGACCGAACTCGGCCGCGGTGGCCCGCCCGAGGCGTATCGCCGCCGACTCGTCCCTGGCCTTGAGTGCGGTCTCGAGCCGGACGAAGCCGGCGACGGCGAGCCCCCACCGGTCCCCTCGCTCGCGGAACCACGTCTCGGCGTCGTCCAAGAGCGCGGCGGCCTCCGGGTCCGCTCCGTTGACCCCTTCGACGGCGAGCAGCACCCGCGAGACCGCGGCCCCGTCGGCGTCACCGTCCGCGAGGAAGATCGCGAGGCTCTCGCGGGCCGCCTCGGCGCAGCGTGGGTGGGGGTGGACGACGCAGGCCCGGGGACGCTCGACCAGCGCCACCGCCTGGAGGGCAGCCGCCCTCGCCGCGGCCGAGCCGCGGCCCTGCTCGAGGAGCCGACGCAGGATCCGGCGTCCCTCGAGATGGCGGCCCTGATGCCAGAACAGACCCAGATGACCGGCCAGGCGGAGCGCGGCGTCGATGTCGCCGGCCGGGCCTTCCAGCCAGGCGATGGCCGAGCGTACGTTGGCCTGTTCGTCGACGAGGAGGTGTCTGGCCCGGGCGTCGCCCTGACCGCGCATCGCCTGCGCCGACCGCTCGGCGACCTGGGCGAAGTAGCGCGCGTGCCGGGTGGCCAGGGCGTCGCTCCGGCCGGACCGCGCCAGCCGGTCGGCGGCGTACTCACGCAGCGTCTCGAGCATGCGGTAGCGGGTGACCGGGCCGCGTTCGGCGACGATCAGGGACTGCTCGACCAGTCGGCCCACTGCGTGGATGACCTGGCTGGGGTCGGTCTCGTCGTCGGCGAGGACCTGCTCGGCGGCGGTCAGGGTCCAGCCGCCGTGGAACACGGCGAGGCCTTCGAAGACGCGCTTCTCGAGGTCGTCGAGCAGGTCGTAGCTCCAGTCGACGGTCGCGCGGAGCGTGCGCTGACGCTCCTCCGCGGTGCGTGGTCCCGAGGTGAGCAGGGTGAACCGCTGGTCGAGCCGGTCGGCGAGGTCGCTGGGGGACAGCGAGGACGCCCGAGCCGCGGCCAGCTCCAGCGCCAGCGGCATGCCGTCGAGCGCGCGGGCGATACGGCCGAGCGCGACGTACGCCTCCGGGTCGGTCTCGATCCCGGGCACGACGGTCGTGATCCGGCGGACCAGGAGCTGCACGGAGGCCGTCGACGCGATCGTCTCGGCGTCGTCGTCCTCGAACGGCGTGGGGAGCGGCCCGACGGGGGTCTGCACCTCGCTCGGCACGGCGAGGGGTTCTCGGCTGGTGGCGATGACGGTGAGCTGCGGACAGTGAGCCAGCAGCTGCTCGACCAGCGTCGCGACGGGGTCGATGAGGTGCTCGCAGTTGTCGATGACCAGGAGCAGGTGCTTGTCGGTGAGGAAGTCGACCAGCCGCGTCTGGAGTTCGATGGCCGACCCGTCCTGCGGCATCGCCACCGCCGCGGCGACGGCCGGCACGATGTGCTCGCCGCTCCGGATCGAGGCGAGGCGGACGAGGAACGTGCCGTCCGGGAAGCGGTCGGCGAGCTCGTGGGCTGCGCGCAGGCCGAGTGCGGTCTTCCCGGAGCCGCCGGGGCCGACGAGGGTGGTGAGCCTGGAGGTGCCGACCCGGTCGCTCAAGGCGGCGAGCAGCTCGTCCCGCCCGACGAGCGGGGTGAGGTCGGCCGGGAGGTTGGAGAGCTGCGCTGCTGACCTGGCGCGGTGGGGAGCGGTCGCCGGGGTGGACAGGGTGACCTCCCCGGACGAGCCGAGCGAGGGGTCCTGCCGAAGCACTCGCTCGTGGAGCGACCGCAGCGATGCCGACGGCTCGAGGCCGAGGTCGGCGTCCAGCGTCTTCCGGGTGCGGGTGAAGACCTCGAGGGCGTCGGCCTGCCGGCCGGCACGGTAGAGCGCGACCATCAGCAGACCGGCCATGGCCTCATGGGTGGGGTCGGTACGCAGCAGCGGCTCGAGATCGGTGACGACCTCCGCGTGCCGGCCCAGGGACAGTGCGATCTGAGCCCGTTCGGCGTACGCCGTCCTGCGGAGGTCCTCCAGCCGCACCGACTCGGGCACCGCCCACGGCTCGGTGGCGAAGTCGGCGAGCGCCTCGCCGCGCCAGAGCCCGAGCGCCGCGTCATAGGTGGCCAGATCCTCCTCGGTGGGGCTCCCGGACCCGGCGACCGATGCGCGGACCTCGCGGATCCGTCGCTCGAAGGCCTCGGCATCGATGCTGCCGGGGTCGACCGCCGCCCGATAGCCGCCACCGTCGCGCTGCACCAGGTCGAGCCCGACGGCCTTGAACGCGCGCCGCAGCTTGGAGACACGGAGCTGGAGCGCGTTCAGCGGGTCGGCCGGCAGCGACGAGTCGGCCCACAGCCGGTCGATCAGCGCCGAGGCCGGAACGATCCGGCCGCGCGCCAGGAGCAGCACCGCGAGCAGGGCCTGCTCCGCCGACCCGGGGACCTTGACGGCGTCACCGTCGACGGTCGCCTCGAAGGCGCCGAGCAGCCCGAATCGGATGTCACGCGAGGTCGGGGTCGGCAGCACAGCGAAATCGTAGTCAGGCCCGGCTCGGGCGCCGACCGGATATCTGTCCTGACCGCGACAACGCCGGGACAGTACGCAGACAGATCGCGGGAGCAGCCTCTGGCACGTCAACGAGAGTCATCGAGATTCGAGCCAGGAGAGATCACATGAACGCCATTGCCAAGGTCGGTGCGTTCGCCGGAGCCGTCGTTGCCCTCGGCGGCCTGGGTTCCGCCGTGGGCGCCTCCGTCGGTCCGCTCGGCGAGCCGGAGCGCCCCGATCATCAGAAGCACGAGGCTGCGAGCGGTGGCCACGGCGGTCACGCCGGGCACGGCGCGACGAAGGCGCCCGGGGCCACCGGGCTCAACGTCAGCCAGGCCGGCTACACGCTCGACCTCGTCGAGGACCGCTACCAGCGCACGGCCGACGCCACGCTGCGGTTCCGGATCCTCGGCGCCGAGCACGAGCCGGTGACCCGGTTCGAGACCGCCCACGGCAAGAAGCTCCACCTGATCGTCGTACGCCGCGACCTCGCCACCTTCCAGCACGTGCACCCGGTGATGGCTGCCGATGGCACCTGGTCGGTCGACGCCGACCTGGCCGAGGCCGGGACCTACCGCGTCTTCGCCGACTTCCGGCCGGCAGCCGAGGACGAGGGCCTGACCCTGGGGCAGGACCTCTTCGTCGGCGGCCCCCACGAGCCGCAGCCGCTGCCTCCGGTCGCCACCACCAGCACGGTCAGCCCCTACCAGGTGGACCTGGACGGCCATCTCGTCGCCGGGAAGACCTCGCGTCTGACCCTGACCGTGACGAAGGACGGCGAACCGGTCACCGACCTGGAGCCCTACCTCGAGGCGTACGGCCACCTGGTCGCGCTCCGCGACGGCGACCTGGCCTACCTCCACGTCCACCCCGAAGGAGCCCCCGGCGACGGGCGCACCGAGCCCGGCCCGGAGATCACCTTCTCCGCCGAGGTGCCATCGGCCGGGACGTACCGCCTGTTCCTCGACTTCCAGCACGCCGGCGAGGTCCGGACCGCTGCCTTCACCGCCGAGGCCCACTGACCCCCTGCTCGAGCAGGGTCCACCACAGAGAGAGGAAAGCACCATGTGCAGCACCACCTACACCCTGTCCGGGATGACCTGCGGCCACTGCGTCGGCTCCGTCAAGGAGGAGGTCACCCAGATCGCGGGCGTCTCCTCCGTCGACGTCGACCTGGCCACCGGCCAGGTGACCGTCACCTCCGAGAACGAGCTCGACCCCGCGCTGGTTCAGCGCGCGGTCGAGGAGGCCGGCTACCAGCTGGCCGGCTGAGCCATCCGCGTCGGCTCCCCCCCCCCCCGCGGGGAGCCGACGCGCAGTTCGATCCACCCACCCGAAGGACACCAGTGATGACCGTCTCCGGAACCTCTGCCCCCACGACCGACTTCGAGCTCGAGATCGACGGGATGACCTGCGCGTCGTGCGCGAACCGCATCGAGCGCAAGCTCAACAAGCTCGACGGTGTGGCCGCCACCGTGAACTACGCGACCGAGAAGGCGAAGATCTCCGTCGCCGCGGACACGACCGACATCGACGCGGGCGTGCTGATCGCGACCGTCGAGAGCGCCGGGTACGGCGCGAAGGAGCCTCGCCGCGAGACGGCTCCGTCGAGCGCTTCCACCCCCGACGGAGACCCCACGGACCCGGTTGCCCTCCTCAGGCGCCGGTTGCTGATCTCGGCGCTGCTCACCGTCCCGGTGGTGCTCCTGGCGATGGTGCCGGCCCTGCAGTTCGAGAGCTGGCAGTGGCTCTCGCTCACGCTCGCCGCCCCGGTCGTCGTCTGGGGTGCGGCGCCGTTCCACCGGGCGGCGTGGACCAACGCCCGCCACGGCGCCGCGACCATGGACACGCTGGTCTCCATCGGCACCCTGGCAGCCTTCGGCTGGTCCCTGTACGCCCTCTTCCTCGGCACTGCCGGCGAGCCCGGCATGACCCACGCGTTCAGCTTCGCCATCGAGCGCACCGACGGCCTCGGCAACATCTACCTGGAGGCGGCGGCCGGCGTCACGACGTTCATCCTCGCCGGCCGCTACTTCGAGGCCCGCTCGAAGCGCCGCGCCGGCGCCGCCCTCACCGCGCTCCTCGAGCTCGGCGCCAAGGAGGTCGCCGTCCTCCGCGACGGGTCCGAGGCCCGGATCCCGGTCGACGAGCTCGCCGTCGGCGACCTGTTCGTCGTACGTCCTGGGGAGAAGGTCGCCACCGACGGCGTCGTCGAGGACGGGTCCTCCGCCATCGACGCGGCGATGCTGACCGGCGAGTCCGTGCCGGTCGAGGTCGCACCCGGCGACGGCGTCACCGGGGCCACCGTGAACGCCGGCGGGCGCATCGTCGTCCGGGCGACCCGGGTCGGCGCCGATACCCAGCTCGCCCAGATGGCGCGGCTGGTCGAGGAGGCGCAGACCGGCAAGGCCGCGGCGCAACGGCTCGCCGACCGGATCTCGGGGATCTTCGTACCCATCGTGCTCGCCCTCTCGGCCATCACCCTCGGGTTCTGGCTGGGGGCGGGCGCGGGTGCCGCCACCGCGTTCACCGCGGCCGTCGCGGTGCTGATCATCGCCTGCCCATGCGCGCTCGGCCTGGCCACGCCCACGGCCCTGATGGTCGGCACCGGACGCGGCGCCCAGCTCGGCATCCTGATCAAGGGACCGGAGGTGCTCGAGAGCACCCGTCGGATCGACACGATCGTGCTCGACAAGACCGGCACCGTCACCAGCGGCACCATGACCCTGACCGACGTGATCGCCGCTCCCGGCGAGGACGTCGACGAGATCGCCCGGCTGGCCGGTGCCCTGGAGCACGCCTCCGAGCACCCGATCGCCCGCGCGATCGCGTCCGGGGCCGAGGCCCGCGTCGGCCCCCTGCCCGTGGCCGAGGACTTCGCCAACGTGCCGGGCCTGGGGGTGCAGGGCATCGTCGAGGGCCACGCCGTCCTCGTGGGCCGGGTCCGGCTGCTCGAGGAATGGAGCCAGTACCTGCCCGAGGACCTCGCGTCCGCGATGGCCGAGGCCGAGAGCGAGGGCCGCACGGCCGTCGCCGTCGGCTGGGACGGGCAGGCGCGCGGCGTCCTGGTCGTCAACGACGTGATCAAGCCGACCTCGGCCGCCGCGATCGCGGAGTTCCAGCGCCTCGGCCTGACCCCCGTCCTGCTCACCGGCGACAACGAGACCGTGGCCCGGAGCGTTGCCGCCGAGGTCGGGATCCCGGTCTCCGCGGACACCGTCATCGCCGAGGTGCTCCCCGAGGACAAGGTCGCGGTGGTCCGCCGGCTGCAGGACGAGGGGCGTGTGGTCGCGATGGTCGGCGACGGCGTCAACGACGCCCCGGCGCTGGCCCAGGCCGACCTCGGCCTCGCGATGGGCACCGGCACCGACGTCGCGATCCAGGCCAGCGACCTGACCCTGGTCCGCGGTGACCTGCGGGTCGCCGCCGACGCGATCCGGCTCTCGCGGCGCACCCTGGCCACGATCAAGGGCAACCTGTTCTGGGCGTTCGCCTACAACGTCGCCGCCATCCCGCTGGCCGTGGCCGGACTGCTCAACCCGATGCTGGCCGGTGCCGCGATGGCCTTCTCGTCGGTGTTCGTGGTGAGCAACAGCCTCCGGCTGCGCCGCTTCCGCTGATCCCGGTGCCGCCCCGGCTTAGGCTCCTGAGCATGGACCATCGGGTGATGCTCATCGTCGGGGCGGCGCTGGCGATCATGATCGCGGCGTCGGTGTTCGCGCGGCGTACGGGGGTGGCGGCGCCGCTGCTCCTCGTGGGACTCGGGATCGGGGCGAGCTATCTGCCCGGGGTGCCGGAGATCGAGCTCGACCCGGAGCTGATCCTGGCCGGCGTACTGCCGCCGTTGCTCTACTCCGCCGCGGTCAACCTGCCGGTGATCGACTTCCGGCGGAACCTCCGGCTGATCAGCTGGCTCTCGGTCGTGATGGTGATCGTGTCGGCCCTGGTGATCGGCGCGGTCGTGCACTGGCTGTTCCCGGAGATCTCGTTCCCGCTCGCGGTCGCGCTCGGTGCGGTCGTCAGCCCCACCGACGCGGTGGCGGCGACGGCGATCGGGCGCCGGGCCGGGCTGCCGCCGCGGGTGATGACGGTGCTGGAGGGCGAGAGCCTGGTCAACGACGCCTCCGCCCTCGTCGTCCTGCGGACGGCCGTCGCGGGGATCGCGGTGGCCGGCTCCTTCTCGCTGTGGCGTACGACGCTCGAGTTCGGCTGGGCGGTGCTGGGTGCGGTCGTGATCGGCGGCGTGGTCGGCTGGGTCACCGTGCTGCTCCGCCAGCGCCTCGACGATCCGGTGCTCAACACGACGATCTCGTTGGCGGTGCCGTTCCTCGCCTACTTCCCGGCCGAAGAGCTGAACGCGTCCGGTGTGCTCGCGGTCGTCATCGCCGGGCTGGTGACGGGCGGTCTCGGCAGCCACCGGTTCAGCGCCCGCGACCGCGAGACCCAGGCCACCACCTGGACGACCTTCAGCTTCATCTTGGAGAGCGGCGTCTTCCTGGCGATGGGCTACCAGCTGCCGGACTTCGTCGATGCCGCCCAGGGCGAGACCACGCCCGGCGAGATGGCCGCGCTCGTCCTGGTCATCGTGGGCCTGCTGGTCGTGCTCCGGTTCGCCGGCCTCGCCGGCCCCGCGCTCCGAGACCGGGAGGAGAGCCAGGACGAGGTACGCAGCCGTCTGGACCAGTTCGAGGAGAAGCTCGACTCGCTGACCCCCGCGGACGACCGGGAGGACGCGCGGATCTCTGCGGCGCGGCACCGGCTGGCACGGGGTCGGGCGGACATCGACTTCGAGGAGCGGGAGCCGATCACCCGGCGCGGCTTCCTGACGATCGGCTGGGCCGGGATGCGCGGCGTCGTCACGGTCGCGGCGGCCCAGACCATCCCGGCCGGCACCTCGCATCGGGCGACCGTCGTGCTCGCCGCGTTCCTGGTCGCACTCATCACCCTCGTGTTCTTCGGCCTCACCCTCCCGACCGTGATCCGCCGGTTACGTTTCTCCCCGGAGAGCGCCAAGGACAGGCACGACGCGTTCCGCGCCCTGTTGCGTCAGGTCGGTGAGTCGGCCGTCGACACCCTCGGGCCGCTGGAGTCGCAGACCATCGAGGGCGAGCCGATCGACCCGAAGCTGGTGACCAAGCTCAAGGACCGCATCCTCCCGCGGGTGCTCGCGGGCGTGCAGGAGGCACCGAGACTCCGTCCGGCGGTGTTGGAGCAGACGATGATCCTGCAGATGCGCTACCTCGATGCGATGCGCGAGGCGCTCGCGACCGAGCGCAGCATCGGCGCCTACAGCTCCCACACCTACCGGAGGGTCGAGTCGATCCTCGACGACATGGAGAAGCGCCTCGACATGAGCTGATCCCGGGGCCGGTCAGACCGTCTCGAAGCCGGCCATCATCGCCATGTCCTCGTGCTCGAGGTTGTGGCAGTGGATGAGGAACCGGCCGGCGTACTTCTCGAACCTCACTTTGACCCGGACGGCCTCGTAGGGACGTACGTCGACGGTGTCCTTCCAGCCGAGGTCCATCGGGCCCGGGCCGCGGTTGCCGCGGCGCAGGACCTGGAAGGGCGAGAGGTGCACGTGGACGGGGTGGTGCGCGTCGGTGAAGAACTCCCAGATCTCGGTCGAACCCAGCGGCACCCGGGCCTGCGGGACCGCCGGGTCGAAGGGCTTGCCGTTGATCCCCCAGCCGCGCCGGCCGTGCACGCTCGCCTGGCGGAAGTGCCATCGGCGCACGACCGCACCGTCGGGCTTCTCGGCCTCGGGTACGTCGGCGAGCCTTGCCGGGATCCGGACGTCGTCGGTCGTGCGGCGGGCGATCCGGAACCGCATCACCTCAGCGGTCCGGCCGGTGCCGAGGCCGTTGCGCATCTCGACAGTCGTCCCCGGCGTGAGCGAGCGGAGGTCGGCGACGACGTCGAACCGTTCGCCCGGGGCCATCGTGATCTCGCTGTGCTCGACGGGTCCGCCGAGCAGGCCGCCGTCGGAGCCGATCTGGGTGAGCTTCACGGGCTGCCCGTCCGAGGTCCGCAGGCTCAGTGCGTAGCGGCGCGCGTTGGAGGCGTTGAGCAGCCGCAGCCGATACTGCGCCGCCTCGACCTCGGCCTCGGGCCACGGGGCGCCGTTGACGAGGATGACGTCGCCGAGCACGCCGGCCATGTAGCGGTCCTCGACGCCGGGCTCGCCGAGCAGTTCCGGGTCGAGCGCCGGGTAGCGCAGCGCGCCGTCCTCGTCGAAGGCCCGGTCGGCGATCATCAGCGGCAGTTCCCGCTCTCCCCGCGGCAACGAGAGCGCGTCCTCCACGTCGTCGCGGACGATGTGGAAGCCGGCCAGCCCGCGCCACACCTGCGGGGCGGTGAAGTCCATCCGGTGGTCGTGGTACCAGAGCGTCGTCGCCGGCTGGTCGAGCGGATAGCGGTAGTCGCGCTTCCCGGTTCTGACCTGCGCCTTCGGGTCGGTCATCGCCTCGTGCCCGCCCTCGTGCCCGGCCCCGTGACCGCTCCCATGGCCGGAGTGGTGGGCCTGGTGCGCCTCGAACCCGGGCGGCAGCAGCAGGTCCGTCGGCCAGCCGTCGCTCTCCGCCGGGGTGTGCCCGCCGTGGAGATGCGTCGCGGTGGGCAGGGTGAGGGAGTTGGTGTGGCGTACGGTCACTGCCTCGCCGCGGCGGGTCTCCAGCGTCGGCCCGGGGAAGACCCCGTCGTACGTCATCATCTCGGTCCGTAGCCCGGGCAGGATCTCCACCGAGGCGGTGCGCTGGGTGATCTCGATCATCCCGCCCGAGGGCCGCTTGACCGGCGGCAACGGCAGCGGGGTCGCGTACGCCTTCGGTAGCCGTGCCGCGCTGCGCAGGATCCGTCCGGTCTGCCCGGGGGCCTCGCCGCACGCGACCAGTGATCCGGCGACCGGGGCGGCCAGTCCGGCGCCGAGGAGGGTGCGTCGCCCGATCCTCATCGCCGCACCTCCCGCGGGCTGCCGGCACCGCGGCGCAGGGAGGCGATGGCCACGGCCACCGCCACGCCGACGGTGAGGACGCCGACCGGGACGTGCAGCTGGAGGACCCGGGTGTAGCCGAGGATCGCCTGGACGTGGATGAGGAAGAAGAGCGCGACCGACCAGATGAGGAACCACCAGCGCCCGCGCATCGCGACGACGGCGCCCGCGGCGATCGGCAGCAGCAGGCCGAGGCCCTGCAGCGCGGCCGCGCCCGCGGAGTGGAGGCCCAACGCCTCGAAGGTGCCGGCGAAGTAGGAGCCGATGAAGATCGGCTGCCCGATCGCGAAGAGCGCGGTCACGGCCGCGACGGCTCGGAAGCAGAAGAGGCTGATGCGTGGTCGGCGCTCGCGTATCTGTGTGGTCACACCACGACGATATGTAGCCGAGATACCTATGGCATCGGGTGTTCCCCTGACCGCCGGCGGATCCTCGTCGGGGTCAGCCCTGGTGGGTGAAGACCTCGTCGCGGGCCGTGTCGAGACCGATCTGGAGGGCGCCGCGGAGCACGGCGTCGCCGGAGATCTCGGTGGGGACGACGGTGGGGACGTTGGGGCCGAGGGCGGCGATCGCCTTCTGCACGCGTGCGGCCAGGACCGGCCCGCCGGCGCACCCGACCTCGCCGGCCAGCACGCACAGCTCGGGGTCGAGCACCACGCAGATGCCCGCCAGGCCGAGAGCGAGCCGCCTGGCCAGCTCCTCCAGGAACGGCTCGGCGTCGGGGTCGCCCGCGGCGGCCGCTCGTACGCACTCCACGCCGCTGCCCTTCAGGCCGAAAGCGCGGGCGAGGGTGTCCATCGCCTCGACGCTGACCAGCGACTGGAAGGCCGCGTGCTGCGGGCTGTCGGTGCCGTGAGGCGTGGAGGCGCCCGGAACCGCCAGGTAGCCGATCTCTCCGGCACCGCCGCCGGCGCCGCGGTGGAGGCGGCCGTCGACGATCACCGCGAGCCCCAGGCCGCGGTCGATCCAGGCGAGCACCGAGTCCTTGACGCCGTGGGAGGCTCCGGCGGACTGCTCGGCGAGCCCGGCCAGGTTGACGTCGTTCTCGATCAGTATCGGCCGCTGGAAGCTGTGGCGGAGGTCGGCGAGGACTCCGGCGCGCCAGTCCGGCAGGTCGTTGGCGAAGCGGATGTCACCGGTGCGCGGGTCGATCATGCCCGGCGTACCGATCGAGAGGCAGCTGAGCTGCGGCATGGTGATGCCGGCGCTGCGGGTGGCGTCGGCGACCGTGGCCCGCACCGCCTCGACCGGGTCGGAAGCCTCGTGGGGGTCGAGCGCACCGGTGGCCAGCTCGGTGCCGGTGATGTCGGCGACCGACGCGGTGATCTGGTCGGGGCCGATGTGGAGGGCTGCGACATAGCCCGCCGACGGGACCACGCCGTAGAGCGCGGCGTTGGGGCCGCGACCGCCCTGCTGGGTGCCGACGACCTCGACCAGGCCGCGCTCGCCCAGCCGGATCAGCAGCTGTCCCGCGGTCACCTTGGAGAGGCCGACGAGCTCGCCGAGCCGGGTCTTCGTCACCGGCCCGGTCGAGAGCATCAGGTCGAGCGCCGCGCGGTCGTTGGTGTCGCGGATCAGGTGTGTCCGGGGTGGTCTCGACATCGGCGGCGCTCCTTTCGAGGGTCGGGCTGGCGTACGGAATGCAACTTAACAACTGAAGGGCTTATGCCGGTGTTTGTCCACGCAGGGTCTAGACGGTAACTGTAAAGGCACCTTACAGTGAGGGCTCGATCGCCATCCATCTCAACCCCCTCAAGGAGCTTGGAATGCGTACTAAGACAAAGATCGCCGTTCTCGGCGGGATCTTGCTGGCGCCCGTCCTGGCCATGTTGCCGACGAGCCCCGCAAGTGCGCACGGCTACATCTCGAACCCCCCGAGCAGGCAGGCCCAGTGTGCTGCCGGCACCGTCGAGTGCGGGGACATCAAGTACGAACCGCAGAGCGTCGAGGGCCCGAAGGGCCTGACCAGCTGCTCCGGCGGCAACTCGCGGTTCGCCGAGCTCGACGACGACTCGAAGAACTGGCAGGCCACGCCGGTCGGCCGCAACCAGACGTTCACCTGGTCACTGAGCGCCCGACACAGCACCAGCACCTGGCAGTACTTCATCGGCGGCACCAAGATCGCCGAGTTCGACGACGGTGGCGCGCAGCCGCCGGCCACCGTCGAGCACCAGGTCGACTTCGGGTCGTTCACCGGCCGGCAGAAGGTGCTCGCGGTGTGGAACGTCGCCGACACGACGAACGCGTTCTACGCCTGCATCGACGTGAACATCGGTGGCACCGCCACCGACCCGGAGTCGCCGGCCCCGGTGGCCGGTGAGTTCCCGGTCAGCGAGGCGCAGTTCAACCAGCTCTTCCCCAACCGCAACCCCTTCTACACGTACGCAGGGCTCGTCGAGGCTCTCAGCGCCTACCCGGAGTTCACCAATGCCGGGGACGAGGCGACCCAGAAGCGGGAGGCCGCGGCGTTCATCGCCAACGTCGCCCACGAGACCGGTGACCTGCTCTACGTCGTCGAGCAGAACGAGGCCAACTACCCGCACTACTGCGACCCCAACCAGTCCTACGGCTGCCCCGCGGGCAACGACCAGTACTACGGCCGCGGTCCTGTCCAGCTGAGCTGGAACTTCAACTACAAGGCCGCCGGGGACGCGCTCGGGATCGACCTGCTCAACAACCCCAACCTGGTCGCCACCGATCCGGCGGTCGCCTGGAAGACCGGGCTCTGGTACTGGAACACCCAGAACGGCCCGGGCACCATGACCGCGCACGCGGCGATGGTCAACGGCGCCGGCTTCGGCGAGACCATCCGGTCGATCAACGGGTCCATCGAGTGCAACGGCGGCAACCCGGCCCAGGTGCAGAGCCGCGTCGACAACTACACCGAGGTGACCTCGCTGCTCGGGGTCGACCCGGGTGGGAATCTGTACTGCTGAAGCGGAGCCCGAAGCGATAGGCACTGCTGACACACCCGTCACCCCGCACAGAAACAGCGGCGTACGCAGCCCCACCTGCGTACGCCGCTTGTTTCTGTTTTGTGACAACCGCCCAAACAGGTTCTGTTCCTGTGCCGGTGCCCGCCGCCCGGGCGCGCCCCTACCGTCGAGTAGCAACCGGAACCCCGGACAGCCCGGGGCCGGATGGACGAAGGAGCATGCTCGGTGCTCGAATCACACCCCCTCAGGTCACTCTCTCTCCGAATCGCCGCGGTCGCCGCGGCCGTCACTCTCCCCCTGTTCGGCCTGGTCGCGCCGGCCGACGCGGAGAGCCCCTACGAGCGCGGCCCGAACCCCACCTCGGCCAGCGTTCTGGACAACGGCACGTTCTCTCTCGCCACGACCTCGGTCTCCTCTCTGGTGCTCGGCTTCGGCGGCGGGACGATCTACTACCCCACCTCGACCAGCGAAGGGACGTACGGCGGCGTCGTGCTCGCGCCCGGCTTCACCGCGTCGTCCTCGATGTACGCCTCCGTCGCCCGCCGGGTCGCCTCGCACGGGTTCGTGGTCTTCGCGATCGACACCGACACCATCTACGACCAGCCCGACAGCCGCGGCTCGCAGATCCTGGCCGCGGTCGACTACCTGAAGGAGGACGCCTCCTCGGCCGTCGCCTCGCGTCTGGACGAGACCCGGATCGCGGTCTCGGGCCACTCGATGGGCGGCGGCGGCACCCTCGCCGCGGCCAACCAGGACTCCTCGGTCAAGGCCGCGGTCGCGCTGCAGCCCTGGCACACCGACAAGACCTGGCCCGGCATCCAGGTCCCGACCATGATCATCGGCGCGGAGCTGGACACGATCGCCCCGGTGTCGTCGCACTCGATCCCGTTCTACACCTCGGCCACCGGGGCGCGAGAGAAGGCGTACGGCGAGATCAACAACGGCGACCACCTCATCGCCAACACCGACGACGACTGGCAAGGGCGCCTGTTCGTCACCTGGCTGAAGAGGTACGTCGACGACGACACCCGCTACTCGCAGTTCCTCTGCCCGGCGCCGTCCTCGGTCAACCTGTCCGACTACCGCAACACCTGCCCGGACTGATCCACCCGGTTCGGGCGTACGGAACCGGTCACCTCGGGGGGAGGTGGCCGGTTCCGTTGTGCTCAGCGTCTCGTCGATGTCCGCGTTGAGCAACAGCGGTGGTTGCGACTGCTCCGATAGGGTCGGATCATGCCCACGACGAGCCCGAAGGGTGAGGAGATCGTCGGATCGCTGCTGCGCGGCCTGGACGTGATCGGCATCCTCAGCGAGGCCGAACAGCCGCTGTCACTGGCCGAGGTGGCGACCCTCGCCGACACCTCCCGGGCCACCGCGCGGCGGCTGCTGCTGACCTTGGAACGGGTCGGGTATGTACGCACTGACGGGCGCACCTTCCAGCTGCGCCCCAAGGTGATGGAGCTCGGCGACGCGTACCTCGAGGGGCTGGGGCTCCCGCGGCTTCATCCTCATCTGACCTCGCTCGCCGAGCGGGTGCGTGACACCTGCTCGCTGACCGTCTTGGACGGTGACACGGTCGTCTACGTCGACCGGGTGAAAGCGGATCGGATGATGACGGTCAACATCGCGGTGGGCACCCGGATGCCGGCGTACGCGATGTCCAGCGGGCGCGTCCTGCTTGCCGACCTCGCCCCGGAGGCACTGCGCGACTATCTCGAGCATCTGCATGCCGAGCCCCTCACCGGACGCACCGCGGTCGCCCCCGACGAGCTCGCCCGCAGGATCGCCCAGGCACGTAAGGACGGCTACGTCATCACGGACCAGGAGATCGACCCGACGCTGCGCTCGATCGCTGCGCCCGTACGCGGTCCCGACGGTCGCGCCATCGCCGCCGTGAACGTCGCCACCCATGTCAACCGCACCTCGGTCGAGCAGATGCGCGAGGAGATCCTGCCCGAGCTGCTCGTCACCACGCGCGCCATCGAGGCGGAGCTGGCCGTCTCATGACGCCGTGGCGCTCTCTGCTCACAGGTCGAGCACCAGCCGGGGGCTCTTCGAGCGCCCGACGCAGACCATCATGGTCTTGCCGGAGGCCCGTTCCTTCTCGTTGAGGATCGTGTCGTGGTGCTCCGGGACGCCCTCGAGGACCGTCGTCTCGCAGGTGCCACAGAAGCCGTCCTCGCAGGAGGTCATGATGTCGCAGTGACCCTCGATCACCTCGAGGAGACCCTGGTCGGAGCTGACGGCGAGCACGGTTCCCGACCTGCGCAGCTCCACCTCGAAGGAGTCACCGGTCGACGCCTCGGCGAGCGCTTCGCCGTCGGAGGCGAACTTCTCCAGTCGGAGCTGAGCGGACCGGCCCGCCTTCTCACACACCTCTTCGAGCTCCTTGAGCATCGAGATCGGGCCGCAGGCGTAGATGAGGGTGTCATCTCCTGCACCGTCGACGAGCGAGGCAAGATCGGGACGACCGGTCGATGAGGTGACCACTACCTTGACGTTCGGACCTGTCGCGAGCTTCTCACGGAAGGCCATCGACTCGAGATGGCGGCCGACATAGACCAGGTCGTACGGCGACTTCTCGCGCTCGGCGCGGATGACCATCGCCAGCATCGGCGTGATGCCGATCCCGCCGGCGATGAACAGGTAGTGCGGGGACGGTTCCAGCGGGAAGTGGTTGCGGGGGCCGCGGATGCGGACTCGCTTCCCGACGAGTGCCGTCTCGTGGGCCTCCTCGGAGCCGCCGCGGCCCTCGGGCTCGCGGAGCACCGCGATCCGGTAGAAGCTCAGGTCGGCAGGCGGGCTGCACAAGCTGTACTGCCGGACCAGGCCCGAGGGCAGCTCGATGTCGAGATGCGACCCGGGTTCGTATGCCGGCAGCAGACCGCTGTCGGGCACCAGCTCGAGAGAGATCACACCGTCGGCCTCCAGCTTCGCCTGCCGTACGGTGACCTCGAAGAAGTCCTGCTCCTCGCCGGTCATGCCGACACCTCCGAACAGGCCTCCGCACGGGCACCGCCGCGCAGGACGTCGAGCAGCGCGGCGAGCAACTTGGGGCCGCGTACGGACACCAGCATGTCGACCTCCTGACGCAGGGTGATCATGGCCGAGGCGCCGGTCGGCTCCTGCCAGTGCTCGGGGGCGACGAGGACGGCAGCGATCAGGTCGCCACCCTCGCGCGCCGCGGTGCACACCTCGCGTACCACCGGTTCGGGGACCTCGGTGAGGTCGGTGCCGACGAGGACCACCATGTCGGCCGACTCGGCGACGGCGCCGGTGCCGGCCGACGCCGGCGGCACCCAGGCGCCCTCACCCAGCGGCTTGGTCAGCGCCTCGACGGGGTCCGGCCCGATCAGGATCTGGACGCCCTCGACCCCGAGGGTCTGCAGCTCGTCGACGAGCTGGGCGCTGCCGGGACCGAGCGGCACGACGAGAACACGGGCCTCGTAGGACCTGCGCAGGGGGTTCATCGGGTCTCCTTCACAGACTCGAAGGGGGTGGAGTCGGCCCGCAGCCACGGGTCGATCACGACATGAGGGGTGACCGGAGCCTTGCCCTGGTCCATGTCGCGCAGGCTCTGTCCGACCTGCTCCAGGGGAACGTTGTGCGTCGGGATCCGCTCCAGGCCGGTCCGGCCGGAGGAGAGCAGCTCGATGGCACGGGTGACGGCCTGCGGTGACCGGCCGCGTACGCCGCGAACGGTCACCAGGTTGCGGACGATCGCGGTCGGATCGAGTGCGGCGTCGCCGCCGCTGAGACCGGCGATCACCAACACGCCGAAGCGGCCCAGCAGCCGGATGGCGGTCGCCATCGTCTGCGGGGTGCCGATGGTGTCGATGACCGCATCGAGCGGGCCGTACTTCTCATGTACTACATCGACGACGGTGTCGTCGTTGAGCTCGCCGGCTGCGCCGAGCCGGCGGGCGAGCTCGAGACGGCCTGCGCTGGACCGCCGGCCGAGCGCGACGACGGTCTCGGCGCCACCCGCGACGGCGGCGGCCACGCAGGAGAGCCCGTGGTAGCCGGGGCCGATGATGGCGACCTTGGACCCCGGGCAGACGCCCCCGGCGTCGAGCGTCCAGTCGACGGCGTTGGCCAACGGCAGTGTCCAGGCGGCTTGGTCGACGCTGAGGTGCTCGGGCAGCGGGTGCAGTACGTGGCGGGAGGAGAGCTCCATGAACTCCGCATTGCCGCCGTGCAGCCCAGAGGCGCGGGAGGCCGGGATCATCCCGACCCGCTCACCACCGGTCCACAGGTCGACGGACGCGCACAGCCGGTAGCGGCCGGCCGAGCACTCGGCGCACACGCCGCAGCCGACGTACTCCTCGACGGCGACGCGGGTGCCGACCCCGAGACCGAGCGTCTCGGAGTCCTCGGAGGTCAAGTACTCGATCCGGCCGATCGTGTGGTGGCCGAGCACCGCGGGAGCCTTGAGCCCCCGCTGGTGGAGCATCACATCGGTGCCGCACACGGCGGAGGACTCGACGCGCAGCCTGCTTGCCGAGGCCGGGAGCACAAGCTCCCGAACCTCGGTGCCGCCGGCCCCGTCGCTGACGGCGGCGCGAACCAGCAGATCGTTCATCGCCGGAAGAGCCCCCGCTTCTTCGGGGCGACGCGGGCGTCGGCCTGCTTCTTGGCCTTCTCGACCTCTTCCTTCAGCTGGCTCCAGATGCCGTAGACGATCTCGCCGTACTCCTGCTCGTGGCGCAGCTGCAGGACGTCGCGCGGCCGCTCGAACGGCACGTCGATGAACGCCTTGGCCCGGCCCGGCTGGGCGCTCATCACCATGATCCGGTCGCTCATTGTCACGGCCTCGTCGACGGAGTGCGTGATGAAGACGACCGTCTTGCGGGTCTCGTCCCAGATGCGGAGCAGCTCGGCCTGCAGGAGCGTCTTGTTCTGCTCGTCGAGAGCTGAGAAGGGCTCGTCCATCAGCAGGATCTCGGGGTCGTTGGCGAACGCACGCGCGATCGAGACGCGCTGCCGCATGCCGCCGGAGAGCTGGTGGGGGTAGGCGTCGGCGAACTTCGTCAGGCCGGTCGCGTCCAAGTAGTGCCCGACGGTGTCCTTGATCTCCGACTTCGGGGCGCCCCGTACGGTCAGGCCATACGCTGCGTTGTCCCGGACGCTCATCCACGGGAAGATCGAGTCGCCCTGGAAGACCATGGAGTTCTCCGGGCGTCCGGCGGTGCCGCCGACGACCTCGATGGTGCCCTCCGAGGGCGACTCCAGGCCGGCGAGCATGCGCAGGAGCGTGGTCTTGCCGCATCCTGAAGGGCCGACGATCGTCAGGAACTGGCCCTGAGGCACGTCGAGGTCGACGGAGTCGAGCGCGGTGACGACGTGGCCGCCGGGGACCGTGAAGCGCTTGCTGAGCCCGCGGATCCGGATCTTCGGGTCGGCCGTGGCCGACCCTGCCTCGGCGGAGGCCGGTGCAGTGGTGTTGGACATGATGTGTGGTCCGTTCCTCTAGTAGAGCGCCGTCAGTGGCGGGTGATCCACGGGGTGAGCTTGTGCCCCACGAATCCGACGATGAGGGCGAGCAGGAGGCCGACGAGCGCGAAGACCAGCAGGTAGGCGTACATCGACTCGATGGTGAAGAGCTGGAAGGAGTTCCAGACCATGAAGCCCCAGCCGTTGCCCTGGCCGCCCATCATCTCGGCGATGGCGAGCATGATCAGGCCCATGCCGGCGCCGAGCTCGAGGCCGGTGATGACATTGGGCATCGCGCCGGGGAGCGCGACGGTGCGGAAGACCGTGAACCGCTTGGCGCCGAAGTTCTCGGCGACGTCGTAGAAGATCGCCGAGACGTTCGAGACGCCGGTGTAGGTGTTGATGACGACGGGGAAGAAGACCCCCATCGCCACGAAGTACCAGATCGTGTCCTCGCCCAGGCCGAAGAAGAGCAGGAACAGTGGCAGCACCGCGCTCTTCGGGACGGGGTAGAGGGCGGAGATGATGGGACGTACGGCCGCGTTCACGACCTTGTTGAGACCCATCGCGACACCGATGATGACAGCGGGTATCGCCCCGACCAGGAAGCCGAGGACCAAGCGGGTCAGGCTGTGCTGGGACTGGGTCCACAGCTCGCCGCTGGCTGCCTCGGTCCACAGCGCCTGGAAGATCAGCGTCGGTGCGGGGAAGAAGCGGTCGTCGAGCACGCCACCGCGGGACAGCGCGTCCCAGGCGACCAGAACGACGATCGGGCTGAGGATCGAGATGGCGCGCAGGGCACCCTTGCTCAAGGTACGGCGCTGCTTCACCTGACGGGCAGCAACCGCTGCTCTCGTGGTGACGGCCGCTTCTGCAACATTGGTCATGGCACTCATTCCTTGCTCGCGGTCTGTGCCGCCTCGTCGACGAAGCTGGTGTCGACCAGCGAGTCGAATTCGATCTGCGAAGTGCCCGTGAAGAGGCCCTGCCTGACGAAGAAGTCGTAGTCCTTCTTCAGGCTCTCGACGTTGAGAGATGCGTCGGGGTTCACGAAGCTGGGGACGGTCTGCTTGACCGCCTCGGGATCGGACTTGATGTTGTCGGCGATGATCGTGGCGATCTCGTCGGCGTCCTCGCCGGTCCACGTGCCGCCCTCGACGGCAGCGCTGTAGTCGTGCGCGGCCTGCGTGTAGGCGTTCATGAAGCACTGGGCCGCCTCGCCCTGCTCCTTGGGAAAGTCGCCGCTGTAGAGGAGCACGGCGAGCTGCTGGTTGTTGTAGACCGTGGTTGAGTCCGCGAGCTTCACCGCCGCTCCGCTCTCCTGAGCCTTGGTCGCGGCCGGCTCGGTGGTGAGCGCGGCATCGATCGAGCCGTTCTGCAGTGCGGCGACGTGATCAGGAAAGCCGAGGAAGCTGTGCGTCACGTCGTCGTACGTCAGTCCCTCGTGCTCCAGCAGGGCGGCCAGCGTCGACGAGGTTGCCGTGCCCGGAGCCGGCTCGGCCACCTTGAGACCCTCGAGGTCCTTGACGCTGGAGACCTTGCCCGAGTCCACGAGCTCCTTGCGCACCAGCAGCGGCATGTAGTCGTGGTTCGTGACCAGCTGACCCTTGTCCGCGACGATCTTGATGTCGATGTCGCGGGCGATGCCGTTGTAGAAGCCGGCCGACGGAGCGCCGGCGCCGACGGCCAGGTGCCCGGCCGCCAGATAAGGCACCATCTCGCCGGCCGACTTGAACGGGCGGAGCTTCACCTCGAGGCCCTCGTCGGCGAAGTACCCCTTGTCCTGGGCGATGAAGAGCAGCGCATCCGAGAGGCTGTTGGTGATGCCGGCTTCGACCTCGACGCCGACGCAGGACGTCGCGCCCGAGGCGCCGGTGCCGCAGCCTGCCATGGTCATCGCTCCCACGGTGGCGGCCATGACGGCCGCGACCGCGCGCGAGCGCTTGAAGTGTGTACGCATGAGTCAGCCGATCAGATCGAGTGGAAGTTCTCGCCGGGCTTGACCACGAGGACGTCCTTCGCGCCCTCCTGGAAGGGCACGTCGCGGGGAAGCAGGATCGAGGTGGAACGTACGCGCGTGTGTGCGGGGTCGAGGCCGGGCAGCTCACCGGAATCGACCTCGTCGAGCGCGGCGAGCAGGCGGCGACGGGCCAGGATGATGGCGGCGTCGGAGGTGCCGAGGCGCTCCTTGGTTCGATCGGCGACGATGCCCATCGACTCCTGCAACGAGAAGTCCTGAGCGGCGATGCCCGCGATGCCGGAGAAGGTCTCCTTGCGGCGTTGGGCGCCGCGATCCATGAGGTAGTCGTTCTCGGCGGAGGCCAGCGGATCGTACGTCCCCGGCTTGTACTTCACGTGGATGCCGTCGCCACCGTTCAGAGCGTTGATCTCGCGCTCGCCGAAGTCCGTGGTCGGGTGGTAGTTCCAGCTCCAGGCCCAGCAGGTCTCGTCGTCGATGGGAACCCAGGCGTGACCGCCCATCGGGTTGTGGTCACCGAACGGCGGGATGATCGTGTACCACGGCATCATCCACTGCGTGATTCGCCAGTAGTAGTTCTCCTCATCGGCGTTGCGACGGGCACCGATCAGGAGACCGCCGTCGGACTCGGCCACCTCGAACTTCGGGCGGGTGTCCGACTTGAGGTACTTGTTGCCCTCGGTGCCGGAGTGCAGCGGGTCGTCGTCGAGGTTGAACCGGTGTGCGAAGGAGACGTGGCTGGAGTCGATCCCGCCCTCCATCGCCTGCAGGTAGTTGGAGAACTGGCGACGCTTCGAGATGAACCGCTTCTCCGGGGTGAGACCCATCCACTCCAGGTCCGGCAGCGGCGGTTCGTTGTCCGGGTCGCCCATGTAGGCCCAGATGAGACCGCCCGCCTCGACGGCCTTGTACGCCCGCTGCTTGATCTTGGAGCAGAACTTGCTGCCCTCGGGCTCGGACGGCATGTCGACGCAGTTGCCGTCGATGTCGTACTTCCAGCCGTGGTAGGCGCAGCGCAGTCCGCCCTCCTCGTTGCGTCCGAAGTAGAGGGACGCCGTGCGATGGCTGCAGAACTCGTCGATGAGGCCGATGCGGCCCTCGGAGTCCCGGAACGCGATCAGCTTCTCGCCGAGGAGCTGCACCCGCACCGGGTCGCAGTCGGTGCCCTCGATCTCCTCGGAGAGGAGCGCGGGGATCCAGTAACGACGGAACAGGTTGCCCATGGGGGTGCCCGGACCGGTCTGGGTCAGCAGGTCGTTCTGTTCACGGGTGAGCATGCAGGTTGCCTTTCAGAGGGGTGATGCGGTGGGGAAGGCTGATGAGTGCTGCCGCTACGAAGGCGGCCAGCGGGACCAGCCAGGCGACGCCGAAGCCGGCGCCGAGGTCGAGGGTGAGCCCGAACACGAGCGGTCCGGAGCCGAATCCGAGGTACATGCCGGTGGCCAGGAACGCTGTCGCGGTGCCGAGAGAGGCGACGGGAACCGTGCGGATCAGGACCACCATGGTCACGGCGTTGGATGCGAGTGCAGCCGCACCGAACACGGCGGCGCCGACCCACACCAGCCAACTGCCGACCAGACTCGAGGCCATCACGAGCACGACGCCGAGCGCCGCGCCGGCGGCCAGGCTGAGGAGCGTGGACGCCTGCCGAGACTCTGCGTCCGCGCGACGGCCCCACCAGATGCGGCTCAACAGTCCGACCAGCCCGACCAGCGCGGCGATCAGACCCGCGGGGCGCAGGCCCAGACCGAGGTTCACGTGGGCGAAGAGGGGGAGATGGGCGTTGGTCGCCTGGAGACCGAATCCGATGAAGAACGTGTACGCCGTCAGCCTCGCGACCGAGACGGGGCCGGTGGATTCCTTGGTCCTGCCCGATGTCTGCTTGGGGGTTGCCTCGGCGTGGGTCGCTAGCGCGCTGACCACGCCGACGAGGCCGAGGACGACGCCGGCAGCGACGGCCCAGCGCCACCCGGCGGCGGCCGCGATCAGCGGGGCGGTGAGACCGGCGACGAGCTGCGCGGCTTGGACCCCGGACTGCTTCCAGCCGACGAGGGCGCCCCGCTGCTGGACCGGCAGCCCGGCAACCGTCCGGTTGGTGGCTGGGTTGGAGAGCGCCTGGGCGGCACCGCTCAGCACGCCCGCGACCAGCACGACAGCGTACGACTCGGCGAGGGCCAGCACTGCGAGGCCGGCGATCGAGCCTACGGCGACCGCGACCATCACGGTGCGCGCACCGAAACGGCTCGACGGCCCGCCCAGGAGGAGTGCCGAGAGCGCTGCTGAGCCGAAGGTCACGGTCGAGATCGCGCCGTACTCGGCCGGGCTCAGGTCGAGATCGGCGATCACGAGCGGGGAGATCGCGGTGAGCGTGTAGAGGAACAGCGGACCGATGCCCATGCACACGAACAGCGACATCCACAGCACCGGGGAGGTCTGCTCCCGGGTGCTGACGACGTCGACCGTGTCGCTGTTCATAGATCCTCGTTCCGCTATGCGTACAACTGTGCATTGTGATCGCCGACACACGGTCGCATGATGGAGATCCCAGGTCAAGTGAAGGACGGGAAAATCTGCCCGATCTTCGTTAGGGTGTGCGCATGGCGGAACCGATCTTTGCGGGTGATGAGCGGCGGATCTCCGACCGTGACGTCGTCCAGTCGTTGATGCGCGGGCTGGCCGTCGTGCGGGCCTTCGATGGCACTCATCCGGGACTCTCGCTGGATGAGGCGGCCGAGCGCACTGGCTTCAGTCGGTCGGCCACCCGGCGGTTGCTGCGCACCCTCATGACCGCGGGACTGGCGGTGTACGACGGCCGCCACTACCGCCTCACGTCGCGGTTGCTCGACCTCGGCTACGCGAGCCAGTCACGCCTCTCGCTCGCCGAGGTGGCGCTACCGCATTGCGAGGAGCTCTCGCACCGGCTGGGACGGACGGTGTCGCTTGGGCGGCTCGACGGCGACAGCATCGTCTACCTGCTCAGGGTCGGTGCGCCCCGTCTGGTTGCGGTCTCGATCCACGTAGGCAGCAGGCTGCCGGCGTCTCTCCCGGCCATCGGCCGCGTCGTCCTGTCCGGACTCCCCGATGAGGAGCTAGCTGCCTTTCTCGCCTCCGACGGCTTCCATGAGCAGTCGAAACGCACCGGGCTGTCCACCGATGACCTGCGCAAGGAGTTGGCCGACATCCGCGCCCGTGGCTGGTGCCACGTCTCGGAGGTTCTCGAGGCCGGGCTCAGCGCGGTCGCGACACCGATCCGCGACCGGACCGGGCGCGTCGTCGCCGGGCTCAACGTCTCGACGCGCACCGGAGGGCAGGCTCCGGTGCTCGACCTTCTCGACACGGTGCCCGACCTGGTGCGTACGGCAGTGCGCATCGGCGACGACCTCCACCAGACCCACCAGGCCTGAGGCGCGCGCCCCGGGTAGGGGGAGGTCGCCGGGTCTTCTGCCCCCACGTTGGAAGATGGGGGCATGACCGCAAATAGTGGAAACGGCGGAAGTACAGGAATCCGCGTCGCGTCCGTCGAGGACATCCCGGAGGGTGAGGGGATCGCGATCTCCTCCGACATCACCGGCACCGAGGACGACATCGCCATCCTGCGCGACGACGACGGCACCTGCTGGGCCCTCAACGACACCTGCACCCACGAGACCGCCTCGCTGGCCGAGGGCTGGGTCGAGGACGGCGATGTCGAGTGCCCCCTGCACTCCTCGCGGTTCAACCTCAAGACCGGCAAGGTCGACGGCCTCCCGGCCACCCGGGACACCGTCCCGCACCGGGTCGAGGTGCGTGACGGGGAGGTCTACCTGTTCCCGAACGAGCGTCCGTGACGGTCTCGTCGGTCCTCGTCGTCGGTGGCGGGATCGCCGGTGTGTCGACCGTCGCGGAGCTGCGGAAGCGTGGGTTCGTCGGTGACCTGACGCTCCTCTCCGCCGACGCGTTTCCGTACGACCGTCCGCCCCTGTCCAAGGAGTATCTGTCGGGAGCGAAGGACCTCGACTCGATCGCGCTGCAGGCGCCGGAGTGGTACGCCGAGCAGCGGATCGACCTCCTCGCGGATGCGTTGGTGGAGGCGCTGGATCCGGACGCCGGCACGGTGGTGCTGTCGGACGGCCGAGAGCTCTCCGCCGATCGGATCGTCCTGGCGACGGGTGGGGGGTCGCTGTGGCCGGACGTCGAACGCGTGGTCCGGGAGCTCCTCGACCGCCCACCAGCAGGCATGGGAATCCCGCGCTCGACCACGGGGATCCACACGCTGCGGAGTGCCGAGGACGCCGATGCGCTGCGGGGCGTGCTGCTCCCGGGTGCCAGGCTGCTGGTGGCCGGTGCGGGGCTGATCGGCGCCGAGGTCGCCTCGACCGCTCGGAAGCTCGGGTGCGAGGTCGTGCTCGTCGATCCTGCCGACCCGCCGATCGCGGCCGCGGTCGGCACCCAGGTCGCCAAGTGGCTGCACTCCTTGCACGCGGTCCACGGCGTGGAGACGGTGACATCCACGGTCGAGAAGCTCGAGTCGACGAGAGCCGGAGTAGTGGCGCACATCGCTGGAGCGGCGTCGCCCCGTACCTTCGATGCCGTCCTGCTCGCGGTGGGGATGGTGCCCGACACCACCTTGGCGAAAGCTGCTGGGCTGGAGGTCGACAACGGTGTCGTCGTCGACGACCAACAGGTCACGTCGCACCCGAAGGTCCTCGCCGTCGGTGACTGCGCCCGGCGCCGCGGCCACCGCCGCGAAGAGCACTGGGAGGCGGCGCTGCTCGACGGCCAGCGGGCCGCGGCGACGATCCTCGGCATCGACGCCCATGCCGAGACCGCCCCATGGTTCTGGACCGACCGCTACGACCTGCATGTCGAGGTCGTCGGTGAGATGCACGAGCCGGACGCAGAGCACGAGACTGTCGTACGCGGCACTCTCGGCGAGCCGCCGTTCGCGGTGTTCACCCTCCACGGTGAGCGCCTCATCGGCGCAGTCGCTGTCGATGACCCGGCTGCCGCGAAAGCAGCGCGCCGGCTGATCGACCGTACTGCCGACGTACGTGCATCTGATCTTGCGGATCCGACCAAGAGCCTCCGAACCCTGCTGCGCCGGTAGCGAGCTCGTCGCCGAGATCCGTGCCGAGTCGGCTCGTCCTGACAGGGATCCGTGCCGAGTCGGCGCGTCCTGACCGAAATCCGTGCCGAGTCGGCGCGTTCGAACGAGCCGACTCGACGGGTTCTGCGGTGAGGACGGGCTGACTCGGCTGCGGTGCACTTCCCCGCCATGGCGGGGAAGTGCGCCCTCCTGCCGGCTCGAGCCCGGCCAGAATCCCGCCATGGCGGGAAAATGCCCCACCGCAGCGCGCGCACAACGAAGGACGGCGCCCCGCGAGCAGCTCGCGGGACGCCGTCCTAGGGGAAAGATCTCAGACGGTCAGCTGAGCGGGCTTGGACTGGTTGGCGACGCGGTTCTCGGAGTCGATGAACCAGGCGAGCTGCTCGACGCGGGTGATGATCGCGTGCAGCAGGTCGGCGGTGGTCGGGTCCTCGGAGTCGATGTCGTCGTGGATGTCGCGAGCGGTCTTCGAGGTGGCGTAGAGCGCGGCGGCGGCGAGGTCGGCGGCCGTCGCGGTGTCGACCTCGGTCGCCGGGAGCGGCGCGAGGGTGGTGTCCTCGGAGACGGTGCCGGTGCGGCCGTCGGGGAGGATGTAGAGCGCACGCATGCGCTCGGCGACCTCGTCGGTGAAGTCACGGGCGGCGTCGACGACCTCGTCGAGGACCAGGTGCATGTCGCGGAAGTTCTTGCCGACGACGTTCCAGTGCAGCTGCTTGCCCTGCAGGCTGAGCTCGGTCAGATCGACGAGCAGGCGCTGCATCTGCGTCGCGAACGCCGGGCTCGGGACGAACGCCGGGTGCGAGGTGTGGGTGGCGCTGCTCGTGGCGGTCTGCGTAGCCATGTTCGGTGTATCCCCCTGGATAGATGTGGGTCTTTCTTGGTGACACCCACTGTGCCACCTTTTCTTGAACCATTCCAGAAAGGTTAGTCTTCCCTAAGTCATCGCCGTGGCTCGCGGCACGCCGTAGAGTCGGGCCGTGCCGCCAGCCGGAGACGACCCAGCCCCCCTCGTCGCGCGGGTTCGCCGCCCGGAGGTCTTCGAGACCAGCCGGCTGAACACGGACGCGCAGGTCGAGGCCTGGGAACGCCACAACGCCAGCGCCCTGGTCGCGCTCTCCTGCCGGCCCATCGACGGCCACGGGTTCGACGCGCAGGAGGTCAACCTGCAGCTCGACGAGATCCATCTGGCGCGGGTCCGGGCCACCCGCCACGTCGTCGAGCGACCGGCCAGCCTCGTCAAGGAGATCCCGGCACGGTCGATCGCCGTCTACGCCAGCCTCCGCGGCGAGGCGATCCTGGAGTACGCCGGCCGTCGCAAGGTCATCCGGCCCGGACAGCTGATCGTGTGCGACGTCGACGCGCCCTTCCTGCGGGGCTTCGGGCACGGCCTCGAGGAGCTCGCGGTCAAGGTGCCGGTGGAGGCCTTCGCGGCTCGCACCGGAATCATGTCGATGCCGGAGCCGCTCGTCCTCGACGCCGGCCGTGACCAGGATCCGCACGGGCGAGCACTCGTGCAGATGGTCGGCCGCGCGCTCCGCCCCCACGACCCGGTGCCGGCCGACGAGGAGGCCGTGCTCGACCTGATCTCGGTGATCGCCACCGCCGGGAAGGTCTCGCTGGCCACGGCCCACCGAGCAGCGGCGAAGGCGTTCATCGAGGACCATCTCGCCGACCCCGGCCTCTCCGCCACGACTGTCGCCGCGGGCGCCGGCATCTCCGAGCGCCACCTGTCCCGGCTCTTCGCCGACACCGGCACCAGCGTCCCCCGCCACATCCTCGGCCGCCGCCTCGAGCTCGCCTACGCGATGCTCGCCACCGGCTCGGACCCGGCCGTCCGCACCGTCGACGTCGCCGAGAAGTGCGGCTTCACCTCGGCCTCGTACTTCTCCCAGGCCTTCCGCAAGCGCTTCGGCGTAGCCGCCGGAGACGTACGCCGCGCCGCCCGCGCCTGACCCGAGTTTCGTACGTCACAGCTCACTTCTCGGCGCGAAAGGGTGACAAGTCCACCAAAGTCCGATAGGTCTTCCATGCGATTTTCCGCCAACCAGACCCTGCTTCCCACCTGTAGGGGCGGTGGCGGACGACACTCTCGAACACCCCACACTCTCTAAGGAGACGTACGTGCGCAACGGACTCACCACCGGACGCGGCCTGAGCATGGCCGCCGCCGGTGTCGCAGCGATGGCGCTGACCTTGACGGCCTGCGGGTCGGGCGGCATCGACGACGAAGGCGGTGGCGGCGAGGACACGCTCACCATCGGGTTCGTCTCGACCGAGACGGGCTCCTCGGCGCCCTTCGGCGAGGCGAACAGCTTCGTCGTCGACGAGATGGAGGCCTACTTCAAGGACCACCCGGTCAAGGCAGGCGACAAGGAGTTGGACGTCGAGATCGTCGTACGCGACGCGCAGAGCGACACCACGAAGGCCGGGGCGGTGGCCGGCGACCTGATCAACAAGGACGGCGCCGACATCATCGTCGCCTCCTCGACGCCCGACATCGTCAACCCGGTCTCGGAGCAGTGCGAGGCCAACTCGATCCCGTGCATCACCACGGTCGCCCCGTGGCAGCCCTTCGCGATCCGCAGCGGCGACAAGCCGGCCGACCTGAAGTACAGCTACCACTTCTTCTGGGGCCTGGAGGACGTCGCGACGGTCTACGCCGACATCTGGAGCAAGGTCGAGAACAACAAGAAGGCCGGCGGTCTGTTCCCGAAGGACCCCGACGGCGAGGCCTGGGGCGCCAACTTCCCGGCGCTCACCGAGGCGTCCGGCGTCAAGATCGACAACCCGGGCAACTACCCCAACGGCACCAAGGACTTCTCCGCCCAGATCAGCGCCTACAAGGGGCACGACGTCCTGGTCGGCGTCCCGATCCCGCCGGACTTCACCACGTTCTGGCAGCAGGCGAAGCAGCAGGGCTACAACCCGAAGGTCGCGACCATCGGCAAGGCGCTCCTCTTCCCGTCCTCCGTCGAGGCGCTGGGCCCAATCGCCCACAACCTCTCCACCGAGGTCTGGTGGACCCCGACCGCTCCCTACAAGTCCTCGCTGACCGGCCAGTCCGCGCAGGAGCTGGCGGATGCGTACGAGGAGAAGACCGGCAAGCAGTGGACCCAGCCGCTCGGCTTCGCGCACGCGCTCTTCGAGGTCGCGACCGCGGCCGTGACCGAGGCCGGCTCGACCGACGCCGACGCGATCACCAAGGCCCTCTCCGGGCTCGAGGTCTCCACGGTCGTCGGTGACGTCGCGTGGGGCAAGGACGCGAATGTCCCGCCGTACGTCGCCAAGACCTCCCTCGCGGGCGGTCAGTGGCGCCAGGTCGAGGGCGGGGAGCACCCGTTCGAGCTCGTCGTCGTGCAGAACTCGCTGGCTCCCGACGTACCTCTCGGCGGCGAGCCCGAGGCGCTCAAGTGACCTCTGTTCAACCAACGCTCGACGCCTCCAGCAGCGCGCCCGCGGGTGCGCTGCTGGAGGCCGAGGGCCTGGCCAAGGCGTTTGGCCAGGTCGTCACCGCCCGCTCGGTCTCCTTCCACGTGGCCGCGGGCGAGGCACTCGGCATCGTCGGCCCCAACGGCGCCGGCAAGTCCACGCTGCTCAACCTCGTGACCGGCACGCTCCCGGTCGACGCGGGCACCATCCGCTTCGACGGCACCGACGTCACCCGGATGCCGGCGGCCCGCCGCACGGCCCTTGGGATCGGGCGTACGTTCCAGATCCCCCGCCCCTTCGAGGGGCTCACCGTCTTCGAGAACGTCCTGGTCGGGTCCACCTTCGGCGCGGGCAAGCGTCGCCGAGAGGCCGACGCGCAGGCGTGGGAGGCGCTGGAGACGGCCGACCTGACCCGCTTGGCCAACACCCCCGCCGGCTCGCTGCGGCTGCTCGACCGCAAGCGGCTCGAGCTCGCCCGCGCGCTGGCCACCCAGCCGCGGCTGCTGCTCCTCGACGAGATCGCCGGCGGCCTCACCGAGCACGAGCTGCCCGCCCTGATCGAGACCATCTCGGCGATCCGCGACAACGGCACCGGGGTCGTCTGGATCGAGCACATCGTGCACGCGTTGCTGCAGGTCGTGGACCGGTTGATGTGCCTGGCCCAGGGCGACGTCGTCGCCACCGGCGACCCACGTGAGGTGATGGCGTCCGACGCCGTCGCCGCCGTCTATCTCGGCTCCCCCGACCTGGAGGACCAGTGAGCCCGGCGAGTGCTCACCGAGTGACCTCGGTCGGCGGTTACTCCCCGTGCGGAGTTCCACGAAGCAAGCACGCGTTCACCGAGTTACCTCGGTCAACATCCCGGGGCGCCCTGGTGAGTGCTCACCGAGTTACCTCGGTCGGCGCCCACTCCCCGTGCGGAGCTCCACGAAGCAAGCACCCGTTCACCGAGTTACCTCGGTCAGCATCCGAGGAAGGCCGATGACCACCCTGCTCGAGGTCGACGCGATCGACGTCGCCTACGGCGACTTCCGTGCCCTGCACGGCATCACCCTGACCGTCGCCGAGGGCGAGACACTGGCCGTGATCGGCGCCAACGGCGCCGGCAAGTCCACGCTGCTGAAGACCATCGCCGGCCTGCTCCGGCCGAGCGCCGGCCAGATCCGCTTCGACGGCCACAACGTCTCCCACACCCCCGCGCACCGACGGGTACGCGAGGGCATCGCGCTCACGCCGGAAGGACGCCGGATCTTCGCCTCGCTGACCGTCGAGGAGAACCTTAAGGTCGGCGCGCACGGACGCCGGCCCGGCCCCTGGAACCTCCAGACCGTCTACGACGCGTTCCCGCTGCTCGAGGAGTTGAGAACGCGCCGCGGAGCGCACCTCTCCGGCGGCGAGCAGCAGGCGACCGCCATCGGCCGGGCGCTGATGTCCAACCCGAAGCTGCTCCTGCTCGACGAGGTCTCGCTCGGCCTCGCCCCGGTCGTGATCGCCGACATCTACCGGGCGCTTCCCACCATCGCGGAGAAGGGGACGACGGTGCTCGTGGTCGAACAGGACCTCACCCAGGCACTCACCGTGGCCGACCGGGTGCAGTGCCTCCTCGAGGGCCGGACCGTCCTCGAGGGCGCCGCGGCCGACGTCACCCGGGAGCAGGTCCAAGCGGCGTACTTCGGGGTCGATGCCTCGGAAGGAAGGGAGGCCGGCTGATGGACTGGATCAACGCGGTCCTCCAAGGACTCCTGCTCGGCGGGCAGTACGCACTCCTCGCCTGCGGTCTGAGCCTCATCTTCGGCGTGATGCGGATCGTCAACCTGGCCCACGGCGTCCTCGCGGTCGCCTCTGCCTATCTCGCGTTCTGGCTCGTCCAGCAGACCGGGATGCCGTCGTTCCTCACCATCGTCATCGTGATCCCCGTGCTCGCCGCGGTCGGCTACGCCATCCAGCGCGGCCTGTTCAACAGGGCGCTGCGCCATGGCGAGCTGTCGCCGCTGCTGGTCTCGTTCGGCCTGGCGGTCATCGGCGCCAACCTGCTCCAGGAGATCTTCACCGCCGACTCCCGCAAGATCTCGATCGGCGACCTGTCGACCTCGTCGGTGGAGCTGGGCGACCTACGCATCGGCGTCTTCTCGCTGATCACGCTCGTGGTGGCGGTCGCCGTCATCGTCGGCCTGCAGCTCTACCTCTCCCACACCCGCATCGGCCGCGCCATGCGCGCGACGAAGGACGACCCCGAGGCGGCCACGCTGATGGGGATCGACGAGAGGCACATGTACGCCACCGCCACCGCCATCGCCATCGGCACCGTCGCCCTGGCCGGCGTCTTCCTCGGCATGTCGACGCAGTTCAGCCCGACGTACGGGGATCTGGTCCTGATCTTCGCCTTCGAGGCGGTCATCATCGGTGGGCTCGGCTCGCTGTGGGGCACGCTCCTCGGCGGCCTCGTGCTCGGCGTCGCGCAGACCGTCGGCGCCCAGATCGACCCGGCCTACGGCGTCCTCGCCGGTCACCTGGTCTTCCTGGTCGTACTCCTGTTCCGGCCCCAGGGCCTGCTCCCGAAGGCGGTCGTCGCATGAGCTCCACGACATCCCTCGCCAGACAAGACCTCGCCACGAAAGACCTGAAGGTCGTACGCGGCGGCTGGCCCTCGCTTGCCGGCGGCGGGGTCCTCGCCGCGATCGTGGTGTTCCTGGCCGCGGCGCCGTGGTTCGTGTTCAGCCCGGGCGACGTGACCAACCTGGTCACCCTCTTCGCGCTGATCATCCTCGGCACGACCTGGAACCTGATGGCCGGCTACGGCGGCCTGGTCTCGATCGGACAGCAGGCGTACATCGGCGCCGGCGGCTACGGCGTGATCAAGCTCGCCGACGTCGTCGGGTTGCCGATCCCGGTGGCCGTGGTGGCCGCCGGTGTGGTCTGCGCACTGCTGGCGATCCCGACATCGTTCCTGCTGTTCCGGCTGGTCGGAGGCTATTTCGCGATCGGCACCTGGGTGGTGGCCGAGGTCTTCAAGCTGGTCACCCAGGAGCTCCCCGGCTTCGGCGGCGGCTCCGGCCTCTCGCTCACCGCCTTCCAGGGCGTCGACCGGGTGACCCGGATCGCGACCGTCTACTACCTGGCGCTCGCGCTGGCCGTGCTCGTCGTGCTCGCGACGTACGCCCTGATGCGCTCGCGCGTCGGCCTCGGCCTCACCGCGATCCGTGACGACTCGGTGGCCGCGGCCTCCCTCGGCGTCGCGGTCCGGCGCTCGCAGCGCCTCGTCTACGTCGCCGCGTCCGGCGGTGCCGGCCTGGCCGGCGCGCTGATCGCGGTCAACGGCCTGCGGGTCTCGCCCGACTCGATGTTCTCGGTCCAGTACACCGCCTTCATGATCTTCATCGTCGTGATCGGTGGGCTGGGGACGATCGAGGGCCCGATCCTGGGAGCGGTGATCTTCTTCGCGCTGCAGCAGCTGCTCGACTCGTACGGCACCTGGTATCTCATCGCGCTCGGCGCGGTCGCGATCGCCGTGGTGCTGCTCGCACCGAAAGGGCTGTGGGGGCTGGCGGCGCGGGGGCGCTACGAGGTCTTCCCGGTCGGTCACCAGGTTTATCCACAGGGTTCTCCACAAGTGGCCCAGTCTGTGGATTTCGAGTGATTTTGGACTGACTGGTCCTGGTTTCGAGGTAGGCTCGGCGGATGGCGTTCACGACCAAGGGCATGGCCACGCGCCAGCGGCTGCTCGAGGGTGCGTCGACCTACCTCCGCAGCACCGACCCCGGAAATGCGACGTTGGACGACATCCGCGCGGCCACCCAGACGAGCAAGAGCCAGATCTTCCACTACTTCCCGGGTGGCAAGGAGGAGCTGTTCCTCGAGGTGGCCCGTCTGGAGGCCGCCCGGGTGATCGACGACCAGCAGCCGCACCTCGGTGAGCTCGACTCGTGGGCCGCCTGGGACCGCTGGCGCAGGGCGGTCCTCGCGCGCTACAAGGCGCAGGGTCCCAACTGCCCGCTGGCGGCGCTGATGAACCAGGTGGGCAGCGTCCCCGGGGCCGCCGAGGTCTCGACCACGCTGATCCGCCAGTGGCAGGACCACGTGCGGATCGGCATCGAGACGATGCAGGCGAACGGCTCCGTGAGCGCCGAGCTCGACGCGCGACGTACGTCGGCGGCGATCATCGCCGGCATCCAGGGCGGTGTCTCGGTGCTGCAGGTGACGGGCAGGACCGACCACCTCGAGGCGATCCTGGCGCTCCTCATCACCCACCTGCGTGAGTCATCTACCGCCTAAGGCTCCAGCCAGCTCGCGCCGGGAGGCGATCCCGAGCTTCGTGTAGATCTTGCGCAGGTGCCACTCCACGGTGCGCGGGCTGAGGAACATCACTGCCGCGATCTCCGGGTTGGTGCGCCCGGCGGCCGCCGCGCGAGCGATCTGGGACTCCTGCGGGGTGAGGCCCTCCTGGACGACTCCCGTCCGCCGGGGCAGGCTCTCGCCGGCCGCGGCGAGCTCCCGTTCCGCCCTGTCGGCGAAGGCCTCCGCGCCCATAGCGGTGAAGGCGTCGTAGGCCGTACGCAGCACCTGCCGCGCGTCGACGGGGCGGTTCTCCCGGCGCAGCCACTCCCCGAAGAGCAGCCGAGCCCGGGCGAGGATCCAGGTCATCCACGACCCGTCGAGCTGCTCGATCGCCTCGAGGTAGAGGGCCTCCGCCTCCGCACCGGGAGCGACCAACGCGTCGACCAGGGCCTGGACGCCCCGCGCCCACGGGGCGTCGACGGAGCGGGTCCGCTCGGCGAGCCGGTCGCGTGCCTTGGTGGCCCGGGCGAGATCACCCGTACGAGACGCGGCCTCGACCAGCTCCTGGAGCGTCCACTGCAGGACCGCGACATCACTGTGCTCGGCGGCTCGGTCGGCCGCTTCGAGCGCCTCCGCATAACGGCCGAGGCCGTTGAGCAAGGTCGCCCGGCTGAACCCGGTGACGGCCAGCAGCCAGCCGAGACTGCCCTCCTCGGCCTCACGACCGAGGGCGTCGATCTGGTCCAGCGCCGACGCCTCCTGACCGCGGGACGCGGCGAGGATGACGGCGGTGGCCGAGCGCGGCGAGGAGCCGGCGGCCCCGCCGATGGCCTCGGCCTCGGCGACCAGGTCCGCGGCGTCGGCGAAGCGACCGGCGTGGATCAGCGCCATCGCGCGGGAGGACAGCGCATAGGGCAGCAGAGAGCGGATGCCGGTCTCGCGGGCGTACGCGAGGGTGCGCTCGGTCCGGGCCTGGTAGTCGGCGTCGTCCCACACCTCGTGCACGAGGATCGCGCACAACCAGGCCAGGTCGACGTCGTTGTCGGGTCCGACCGCAGCCAAGGCCCGGGTGACCAGCGGCACCGAGGCGGCATGGCCGTCGAGGACCCAGGTCGAGAGGGCGGTGAGGAGCAGTCCGGCCGGCTCCTCACCCGCAGGTACGCCGCGGGCGGCCTCCGCCGCCCGGCGCAGCTCGTCGGCGCCGTACCGGCCGGCGTTCACGCCGGCGGCGATCGCCGCGAGGTACGTCTCGCGCGCGGCGCTCGGGTCGAGGGTCTCGAGCCGGTGGGCGGCCTCGAGCAGCGCCGGCACCGCGCCGACGCCGGCGTCGACCGCGAAGGTGACCTTGGCCCGCAGCCGCTCCACCCGGGCGCGCTGGACCAGGTCGAGCGGGCCGATCTCGGCCGCCGAGAGCGCGCCGGGCACGTCGGTGAGCGCACCGCACGCGAAGAGCGCCTCGGCCGCGGCGAGCATCCGACCCGCCCGCGTGGACGCGTCCGGGGTGAGCTCGGCCGCCCGTTCGAGGAACGCCGCGGCGGCCGCCCGTCCTCCGCGCGCGAGGGCCCGGTCGGCGGATCGCTCCAGCTCGTCGGCCACCTCCTGGTCCGGGCCCAGCGCCGCATGCGCGCGGTGCCAGGCGCGACGGTCCGGGTCGACCTCGGGGTCGGTCGCCGCCGCCAGCGCGGCATGCACCGCGCGGAGCGCGGAGGCGTCGGCCCCGCGACGGCTCGCGGAGCGGACCAGCGGATGCCGGAAGCGCACAGTCGTCCCGATCTCCAGCAGGCCGGCGTCCTCCGCCGGGGCAGCGGCGTCCAGACCGATCTCGAGCCGCTCGAGGGTCCGCAGCAGCAGGGGGAGGTCGCCCACCGGCTCGACCGCAGCCGCGAGCACCAGCGTCCGAGTGGCGGCCGGCAGCGCGGCGATACGCCGGGCGAAGCCGTCCTCCATTCGGCTGGTGAGCGGGGTGGAGCTCTGCCCGCCGAACCCGAAGTCGAGCTCGGCCCGGGTCAGTCCGCGGGGCAGCTCGAGCAGGGCGAGCGGGTTGCCTCGCGTCTCGGCGATGATCCGGTCCTGCACCCGGGCGTCCACCGGGCCGTGCAGCGCCGACTCGAGCAGGATGCGCGCGTCGGCGTCCGCCAGACCGGCGACCCGCAGCTCGGGCAGACCACTGAGCAGCTGCTCGTCGCCGGGCGTGCGCGCACCGAAGACGAGGGCCACCGACTCGGAGTCGAGGCGTCGGGCGACGAAGGTCAGGATCACCTCCGACATCCGGTCCAGCCACTGGGCGTCGTCGACGACGCAGACCAGCGGGTTCTCGGAGGCCGACTCCGCCATCAGACCGAGCACTGCCAGCCCGACGATCAGCGCCTCGGGCGGTTCGCCGGCGCTGAGGCCGAACGCCGTCGCGAGCGCGGCGCGCTGCGGCTCGGCCAACCGGTCGAGGTGCGGCATCAGCGGCGCGCAGAGCTGCTGCAGACCGGCGTACGCGATCTCCGACTCGAGCTCGACGCCCGCGGCCCGGATGACCCGGCCCGTCGTGGCGCGATCGCTCAGGTAGTCGAGCAGTGCGGTCTTGCCGGCTCCGGCCTCGCCGCGGACCACGAGCACCCGGCTCTGTCCGCCGCCGATGTCCCGCACGATCCGATCAAGGGCGTCCCGCTCCGTACGCCGCCCACGCAGGGCGGAATTCTCCGTGCTCATCGTCTGCCATTATGACGCGCGTTCGCTCACCTCCTGGAGGAGGAAGCCGTTGCCGTCCGGATCGGCGAACGAGGCGAACGAGGCGTACGACCTCCGGCCGGGGCTCAGCCCGGCCAGCCGGTGTGCGGTCCCGGCGTGGGGGAACACCCCGCCGGCGTCGTGGAAGATCTCGCTCACCTCGACACCGCGGCCGAGCAGGTCGCGCCGGGCCCGCTCGATGTCGGTGACGAAGAGGTGGAGGTTCTGCACCGAGCCCGGCTCGGCACCCGTGATCCCGCGCCCGATGATGATCGAGGTCGGGGAACCCGGCGGGGTCAGCTGAACGACGCGGAAGTCGTGGTCGTCGATGTAGTCGGCCTCCTCCCGGAAGCCGATCCGGTGGTAGAAGGCCTTGGCCCGGTCGACGTCGGAGACCGGAAGCACGAGCAGCTCGAGTCTGTAGTCCATGTCGGCACTGTGGCCCATCGGACGGACGACTCGCCCGCGGTCGAGCCACTGGTGATGCGTGGGCCCGGGACACCGGTGGGTGACCCGTGGGTCGGCCAGTGTCCTTCCCTGGTGCCCGGCCAGTGGGTCTCCCGAGAGAGTCAGGGCGTCGAGAAAGACACCTCACCACAGGAGAACATCACCATGGCACTCAGCTACACCGGCACCGTCACCACCACCGGCGAGGGACGCAACGGCGGCCACATCGCGTCGAACGACGGGGCCATCGACCAGATCCTCGCGACCCCCACCGAGCTGGGCGGCGCCGGCGGCGGCACCAACCCCGAACAGCTCTTCGCGGCCGGCTGGTCGGGCTGCTTCATGGGCGCGCTCCGGCTCGCGGCGGGCGCCGAGAAGATCCGCCTGGACGGCATCGAGATCACCGCCGACGTCACCCTCAACCACGACGAGACGAAGGGCTTCTTCCTCACCGCGAAGCTCGAGGTCGTGGCCGGCGGGGTCGACGAGGAGACCATCCAGCGTCTCGCCGAGAGGGCCCACCAGACCTGCCCGTACTCGAAGGCCATCACCGGCAACGTCCCGGTCGAGATCATCGCGCGAGCCAAGTGACCTCGAGCGACACCCAGCCCGGGTCGGTCGACGCACTGGCCCGGGCGGCCGACGTCCTGCTGCTCGCCGCGACCACCGCGCTCGGCTGGGCCGGCCCGTGGCTCCCGTACCCGAACCCCGTCCACGCAGAGAGGGACTTCCATGCTTGATCGACGGAGCTTCACCAAGGCGGTCGGTCTGGCCGCCGGCACGACGGCGCTGATCGCGGCCGGCGGAGGCCCGGCCGCCGGCCGGGCGCCCCGGAGGCGTCCGCGCACCCCGGAGAGCACCTCGTTCGAGGACGTCCTGCAGATAGAGGCCGGCGAGCTCAGCGTCGGGTACGTCGACCTGGGCCCGCGCGACGGCCAGCCGGTCGTCCTGCTGCACGGCTGGCCGTACGACATCCACAGCTTCGCCGACGTGGCGCCGATCCTGGCCGCCCAGGGCTACCGCGCGATCGTGCCGCACCTGCGTGGGCACGGCAGCACGACCTTCCTCTCGACCCGGACGTTCCGCAACGCCCAGCAGTCCCGGGTCGCCCTCGACATCCTCGACCTGATGGACGCTCTCGGGATCGAGCAGGCGGTGCTCGCCGGCTACGACTGGGGGTCGCGTACGGCCGACATCATCGCCGCGCTGTGGCCGGAGCGGGTCAAGGCGCTCGTCTCCGTGACGGGCTACCTCATCACCAACCGCGAGACCCAGAAGAAGCCGCTTCCGCCGGCCGCGGAGTGGGCGTGGTGGTACCAGTACTACTTCGCGACCGAGCGCGGCGCCCAGGGCCTCGCGGACGAGACGTACCGCGTCGACCTCGGCCGCCTGGTCTGGCGCTTCAACTCGCCCACCTGGGCCTTCGACGAGGCGACCTTCCAGCGCTCGGCCCAGGCGTTCGGCAACCCGGACTACGCCGACATCGTGCTCCACAACTACCGCTGGCGGCTGGGTCTGGCCGACGGTGACCGACGCTACGACGCCCTCGAGCGCAGGCTCGCCGCCGGGCCGTCGATCTCGGTCCCGACCATCACCCTCGACGGCGAGAAAGACCCGTTCACGCCCGCCGGCGACGGCGCCGGCTACCGCGACCACTTCACCGGCCCCTACGACCACCGCCCGTTGGTCGGCATCGGGCACAACGTGCCGCAGGAGGCGCCGATGGAGTTCGCCCGTGCCGTGATGGACGCCGACTCCCTCTGAGTCGCGCGACGAAGCCGCCCCGATCCTCACGGATCGGGGCGGCTCGCGTTGTCAGGTCAGCCGAGGATCCGGCGGAAGGTCTCCTGCAGGTCGGCGGCGAAGGCCTCCGGGTTCTCGTAGTGGACGAAGTGGCCACCCTTCAGGTGGGCGTTGACGTTGACCACGTTGAACATCCCGCGTGTCGGACCGTTCTCGAAGGCGGCGATCCGGTCCTCGACGGTGTCGATGGCCGGCGGGTACGCGTCGCCGAGCAGGAACGTGAACCCGGCCGGCGGCTCCACGACCGGCTGACGGTCGTGGGAGGGCACGAACCGGTAGCGCTCCGCGTTGCGGTACATCCGGATGGAGGTGCCGATCGACTGCGTCACCCAGAAGATGGTCGCCTGGGTGAGGATGAAGTCACGCGGGAACGCCTCCTCGAAGTCGCCCCGCTTGTCGCTCCAGGACTTCCAGCGCTTCAGCAGCCAGGCGAGCATCCCGATCGGGGAGTCGTTGAGACCGTGGGTCAGCGTCGAGCCGTCCAGCATGTGCGCGGCGACGTGCGAGGCGTACGTGTCGACGAAGTACGTCCACCCGGCCCGCCACTCCTCCGAGGCGTCCTCGGGGACCTTGGCGCCGTCGGTCAGGTCCCAGAACCGCTCGTTCTCGAACATGCCGGGGACGAGATCGTGGCCGTAGTGCAGGCCGATGATGTTCTCGGCGTACTTGTGGCCCAGCGCGCTCGTGACGAGGGCGCCGTAGTCGGAGCCGGCCACCGCGTACTTCTCGTAGCCGAGCACCCCGGTCATCAGTTCGTGCATGATGTCGGCGATCTTCCAGTAGTTCAGATCGCCGCGGCCGACGGGCGTGGAGAAGCCGAAGCCGGGGAGGTCCGGGATGATCACGTCGAACGACAGCGAGGGGTCGCCGCCGTGGGCGGCAGGGTCGGTCAACGGCTCGATGAGCTGGTAGCTGAACTCGCCGGGCCACGGCCAGCCGTGGTGGATGATCAGCGGGACCGGGTTCGGTCCCTTGCCGCGTACGTGGACGAAGTGCACCGGAGTGCCGTCGATCTCGACCTGATAGCGGTCGTAGGTGTTGAGCCGCTCCTCCTGGGCGCGCCAGTCGAAGCCGTCGGCCCAGTACTCGATGAGAGGCTTGAGGTACGCGGTGCTGATCCCGTAGTAGCCCTCCTCGTTGTCGAGGTCGTCGAAGAAGCGGGTCCGCCTCAGGCGGTCCCGGAGATCGTCCAGGGCGTCCTGGGCGATGTCGATCTTGAAGGGGCTGAGCTCGGTGGGCTTGGTCATGATGTCTCCTGCTTTCTGGGTGAAGGTCAGTTGAAGAAGTCGAGCCGGACGCGGGTCTGGGTCAGCTCGGCGATCCGCCATGAGCCGTCGGTCCTGACGAACCGGGCGTGGTAGTGGCCGAACCCGTGCATGCGGCGGAAGGGGATGGCCTCGGACACCTCGGCGTCCTCGGGCCGGGTGACGATGTCCTCCATCGCGAAGACGCCGTGCGCGCTCGTCTCGGAGTCGACGTCGATCTCGTCGGAGAACAGGTGATGGATCAGGGTGACGCCGGGGCCGCCGCTGGCGCCGACCGTCGCGGTGATCTCCTCGCGGCCGTTCATGTGCAGCCAGACCGATCCGTCGGGCTTGTGCGGGGTGAAGGTGCCGTCCTCGGTGAACAGGTTCGCCAGGTCCTGCCAGCGCTGGTGGTCGGCGTAGCGGACGTAGCGGGCCATCAGGCGGCGTACGTCCTCGGTGATGCCGAGTCGCTCGAGGGTCTCCATGAGATTCCTTTCCTGTGTGGACTACTTGGTCCAAACAGGATGCTCCGCGAAATTTGGACCCACAAGTCCAGAATCTCGACGGAGTGAAGCCCTCGCCTTACTGGCGGGTAACATTGCCTGGGTGACTGAGACTTCGTCCCCCACGACCACCCCTGAGGCGTACGGCATCGAGCGCGCCGAGGGCACCAGCTTCACGCTGACCGTGGTCCGTGCGGCGGACCCCGAAGCGCCGACGCTGCTGGTCGTGCCCGCGATGGGCATGTCGGCCGGCTACTACGACAAGCTGATCGTCGCCTTCGCGGAGGCCGGGATGAACGTCGGTCGGATGGAGCAGCGCGGCCACGAGGAGGCCGGTGGCCGGATCGCCGGCTGGTCCTACGACTTCGGCTACGCCGACCTCGTCGACGACATCGCCGCCGCCGTCGACCGCCTCGGCGACCTGATCCCGGCCTCGGCCGGCGCGACGTACGTCCTCGGGCACAGCCTCGGCGGCCAGGCCGCCAGCGCCTACGCAGCCCTGCACCCCGACCGGGTGACCGGCCTGATCTACGTCGCCTCGCAGACGCCCTACTGGCGCAACTACGGCCCGGGCTTCCTGGTCGCCAGCCAGGCGATGGGCCTGGTCGGTCGCGTCGTCGGCCACTTCCCCGGCAAGCAGCTCAAGTTCGCCGGCCGCGAGGCCCGCACCCTGATGCGGGAATGGGCCAGGTACGCCCGCACCGGCCGCCTCCGCCTCGGCAGCCCGGCCCGCGACGTCACGCCGCTGATGCGCGCCCTGGAGAAGCCCGCGCTGATCGTCTCCATCGAGGGCGACTGGCTGGCGCCCAGCGAGACGGTCGACGAGATCCACCGCCGGATGCCGGGGCTCGAGGTCGCCCGCGTGCACCTGGACGAGCCCGGCATCGACCACTTCAAGTGGGCCCGGAAGCCGGACTCGACGATCGCCGCGATCGCGGCGTGGCTCCCGCTCGATCGCTGAGTCGCGTACGCATTTCCGCCAACCCGCGACCCCACCTTTGAAGCGGCCCGATCGGGCCGGTAAGACTCGCCTTCGAGACTGCGATCCCACACCCCGCCGCGGTCTCAGAAAGGTGAGAACATGCCAGTCTTCGACGACGGCCAGAAAGAGACCGAGGTCCCCGAGACCGAGGATGTCGTGACCACCGACGTCCTCGTCGTGGGATCCGGCCCGGCCGGCGCGTCCGCCGCGCTCTTCCTGAGCGAGCTCGGTGTCGACAACATCATGATCACGAAGTACCGCTGGACCGCGAACACCCCGCGGGCGCACATCACCAACCAGCGCGCGATGGAGATCTTCCGCGACCTGGGTATCGAGGAGCAGGTGCTGGCCGACGCGACGCCGCACGACCTCGTCGGTGACACCGTCTTCTGCACGAGCATCGCCGGCGAGGAGATCGGCCGGATCCGCACCTGGGGCACCCGCCCCGACCGCGAGGCCGACTACCAGCTCGCCTCGCCGTGCCTGACCGTCGACATCCCGCAGACGTACCTCGAGCCGATCCTGGTCCGCAACGCGACCGAGCGCGGCACCCAGACTCGGTTCTCCACCGAGTACCTCAGCCACACCCAGGACGACGAGGGCGTCACCACGATCGCCCGCGACCGGCTGACCGGCCACGAGTACAAGATCCGGTCGAAGTTCCTCATCGGCGCCGACGGCGCCCGCACCCAGGTCGGCGCCGACATCGACCTGCCGCTCGAAGGCGCGATGGACATCGCCGGGTCGATGAACATCACCTTCAAGGCCGACCTCTCCGAGCTCGTCGACCACCGTCCCTCGGTCCTCTACTGGGTCATCCAGCCGGGCTCGAACGTCGGTGGCATCGGCACCGGCCTGGTCCGGATGGTCCGCCCGTGGGACGAGTGGCTGATCGTGTGGGGCTACGACATCAACCAGCCGCCGCCGGAGCTGACCGAGGAGTACGCGGTCAAGGTCATCCGCGACCTGCTCGGGATGCCCGACCTGGAGCCGGACGTGACCGGCTACTCGCTGTGGGGTGTGAACGAGATGTACGCGACCCACGCCCAGAAGGGGCGCGTCTTCTGCGCCGGCGACGCCATCCACCGGCACCCGCCGTCGAACGGGCTCGGCTCCAACACGTCCATCCAGGACTCGTACAACCTGGCCTGGAAGCTCGCCGCGGTGGTCCAGGGCTACGCCGAGCCGTCGCTCCTGGAGTCCTACTCCACCGAGCGTGCCCCGGTCGCCAAGCGCATCGTCACCCGCGCCAACCAGTCCGCGCGCGAGTTCGGTGAGCTCTTCGAGGCGCTCGGTGTCGTCGGTCTCGAGGGCGAGGAGATGGCGGCCGCCATCGAAGAGCGCAAGGCGAACACCCCCGAGGGTGCAGCCAAGCGGGCCGCTCTGGTGACCGCGATGGAGCGCAAGAACTACGAGTTCAACGCCCACGGCGTCGAGCTCGGCCAGTTCTACGAGTCCGACGCGATCGTCTCCGACGGCACCCGGCCCGCGCCGACCGACGACGAGGACCTCTACCACCGGATGTCCACCTCGCCGGGCGCCCACCTGCCGCACGCCTGGGTCGGCGACAACGTCGAGAAGCACGCGATGCTCGACCTCGCCCCCTACACGCAGTGGACGCTGATCACCGGCGTCGCCGGCGACGCGTGGTCGGAGGCGGCGGAGGCGGCCCGGACGAAGTTCGGGATCCCGCTCCAGACCGTCGTCATCGGTCCCGGCCGGGAGGTGACCGACCTCTACTTCGACTGGGCCAAGCTCCGCGAGGTCGAGGAGTCGGGCGCGCTCCTGGTCCGTCCCGACAAGCACATCGCCTGGCGCTCCATGTCGCTTCCCGACGACCCCGGCGCCGTGCTGGGCGAGGCGGTCGCGACGCTGCTGGGCAAGGCCTGATCGTTCCGGCTGAGCGGGGGGAATCTCATGAAGTTCATGCATGAATCACTGCCGCAGCGGGTCCGCTTCGCCACCGGCGAGGCGGCCGCTGCGGTGGCAGCCGAGATCGAGGTTCTCGGGGCTCGGCGGGTGATGGTCGTCGCCAGTGCGCGCGAGACCGAGCTCGCCACCCGGGTGACCGATCTCGTCCCGGTCGCGCTGCGCCACGACGAGGTCGTGATGCACGTGCCGGTCGAGGTCGCCGAGCGGGCTCGGGAGCGCGCGGCCGAGTCCGCCGTCGACGCGCTGGTGTGCGTCGGCGGTGGCTCGACCACCGGCCTGGCCAAGGCCGTGGCGCTCACCACGGGGCTGCCGATCGTGGCGGTCCCGACGACGTACGCCGGGTCCGAGGCGACCAACGTCTGGGGCCTGACCTCGGGAGAGACCAAGACGACCGGCATCGACGCACGCGTGCTGCCGAGGTCGGTCGTCTATGACGCTTCGCTGCTGACCACGCTGCCCGGCGAGATGACCGTTGCCAGCGGCCTGAACGCGCTCGCGCACTGCGTCGACGCGATGTGGGGTCCGCGGGTGGACCCGATCGACCGGGTCAACGCCGCCGAGGGCATCCGAGGGCTCGCCACCGGACTGCCGCTGGTCGCCACTGACTCCGCGAGCATCGAGGGGATCGAGCAGACCCTCTACGGCGCCTACCTGGCGGCGGTCTCGTTCACGTCCGCCGGCTCCGGAATGCACCACAAGATCTGCCACGTGCTCGGCGGCATGTTCAACCTGCCGCACGCCCAGACCCACGCGGTCGTGCTCCCGCACGTGCTCGCCTTCAACGCGCCGGCGGCGCCCGAGGCGGAGGCACGGATAGCGGCCGCCTTCGGGGCGCCGAGCGCCGTGGCCGGGCTCGACGCGCTGCGTACGGCGCTCTCGGCGCCGAAGGCGCTCAAGGACTACGGCATGCCCGAGGACGGCATCGCCAGGGCGGTCGCCCCGATCATGGCCGCCATCCCCGACAACAACCCGACCCCGGTCACCGAGGAGAACCTGACCGCGCTGCTGACCGCGGCGTGGGTGGGAGAGGAGAGCTGATGAGCGACGTAGTCGGCGTATCGCCGGAGCAGCAGGCGGTCGAGCAGACCCTGGTCGACACCGTGGTCGCGTCCTTCGACGCCTGCGACGACCCGCGCCTGAAGGAGGTCATGGTCTCGCTGACGCGTCACCTGCACGCCTTCATCCGCGACGTACGCCTCACCGAGGAGGAGTGGGGCGCGGCCATCGAGTTCCTGACCGCGGCCGGCCACATCACCGACGACGTACGCCAGGAGTTCATCCTCCTCTCCGACACCCTCGGCGCCTCGATGCAGACGATCAACATCAACAACCAGGCGTACGCCGACGCGACCGAGGCCACGGTCTTCGGGCCCTTCTTCGTGGAGGACTCTCCGGGGATCGAGCAGGGTGGGGACATGGCCTTCGGGGCCCCGGGTGAGCCGTGCTGGGTCACCGGGACGGTCACCGGCACCGACGGAAAGCCGCTGGTCGGAGCGAAGATCGAGGTCTGGGAGGCCGACGAGGACGGGCTCTACGACGTCCAGCGCGATGCGGGCGCGAGGGCGGCCCGGGCGCACCTGTTCACCGACGCCGAGGGCGGCTACCGGTTTTGGGGTCTGACGCCGACGCCGTACCCGATCCCCGACGACGGCCCCGTCGGCAAGATGCTGGCCGCGGTCGGGCGCTCGCCGCTGCGGGCCTCGCACCTGCACTTCATGGTCACCCACGAGGGCTGCCGCACGCTGGTCACCCACATCTTCCCCGAGGGTGACCCGATCGGCTGGAAGGACACCGTCTTCGGGGTCAAGGAGTCGCTGATCAAGCGGTTCGAGCAGCAGCCCGCCGGGACGCCGACGCCGGACGGACGGGCCGTCGACGGCACCTGGTCGAAGGTGCGGTTCGACATCGTCCTCGCGCCCGTGGGGGCCTGAAACGTCCCTGGCGTGCTTCGGCCACAGGGGTGTTGCCCGGGCACGTCAGGGACCCCCTCACGGGGCCCGATGGACGATGTAGGTGAAGTCCTCCCGGAGCAGGACGTTGCCGGCGGAGTCCGTGATCGTGAGGTGGTCGGTCACCCGGGAGTCGGGCGGATACGAGTCGAATTGGATCGGTACGTCGGCCCAGGTCTGGCCCTCGGGAACGACCACGCCCTTCACATCGAGCCCGCCCGGTGGCGCCGGATGGTCCAGGGTGATCCGAAGGGTGCCCTTGAACCAGCCCTCGTTCCCCTCGGTCTCGTCGGGCGTCAGGATCGGCTCGTTCGCCGTGAACCCGTCCCCGGCACGGAACGATCGGATCTCCGGCCGGACCTGCATCACCCGGGTGGCGCTCTTCCGGTTCCGGGTCGCCTTGACCGTCACGTTGAACGCGGGCAGGGTGCCGGTGGCAGGCCCCTTCGTGGTCGCCGTGAAGGACGCCGTACGCCGCCCGGCCCCGATCGTGAGCGTGCCCGGGACCGTGACCCAGGACGAGCTCGAGGTCAGGCTCACCGCCAGGGACGTCTTGGCGACGCAGTCGAGCGTGACCGTCCCGGTGGCCTTCTGCCCGGCATGGACGTAGGCGGGCAGGGCCACGGTCCTCGGCACCGGCGTCGGGTAGCACGGGGTGACCGCGCGGACGAGTGTCGCGCGGCGTACGACCTGCTTGTAGACCGCCTTGATCCGGCCGCTGCTGCGCACCGTCGTCGGTGAGGTCCGGACGGTGACTGCGCGCGTGCTCCGGCCGCCGGCGACATAGACGTACGCCGGGACCCGGATGCCGGTGCTGGCCCACAGCTGCACCTTGGCGCGCCTGGGAGTCCGGCAGCTGAGCCGGATCGTGGCGGTGGTCGAGGAGCCTCCGGTGACGGTGCTCCTGGCGAGGGTCAGCGACTTGAGCGTCGGCCGACAGGCCGCCTCCGCCGGCGGCGCGGTCACCGCGGCAGGCACGTTGAGGACGGCGACGGCCAGGACGAGGCCGAGGACGAGTCGGCCGATACAGCGTGGCATGGGGTACCTCCAGGTCCTCGGAAGGTATCGAAACCCCCGGCACGCGCGGCTCGCTCGTGCCGGGGGTCCCTCAGATCAGGTACCCGGGTCGAAGTCGACCTTGAGCGAGTCGAGGATGGAGGTGATGCTCTGCTCGGTGCTGGCCTTCTCGATCCCGGCCTCATGGAGGATCCCGGCGCCGTCCTCGTGTTCGAGGAGGGCGAGCAGGATGTGCTCGGTGCCGACGTAGGAGTGCTCGAGCCGCAGGGCCTCGCGGAAGGTCAGCTCCAGCACCTTCTTGGCGTCGGCGGTGAACGGGATCATCTCGCCGACCTCGCCGTAAGGGGCCGGGGTGGCGGCCGTCGCGGCGGCGCGCACGGCGTCGAGCGTCACGTCCTGGGCCCTGATCGCGTGGCCCGCGACGCCCTCCGGCTCGGCGAGGAGACCGAGCACCAGGTGAGGTACCCCGGTCTCCGCGTTCGCCGCCTTCCGCGCCTCCGCCTGGGCGGCGACGACCACGGTCCGGGCACGCGGGGTGAACTTCGCGAACCCGGCGTTCGGGTCGAGCGACTGGTCCCCGGCCTTGGGGACGTACTTCTTCTGGGCGGCCTGCTTCGTCACCCCCATCCGGGTGCCGATCTCGGTCCAGGAGGCGCCGGAGCGGCGGGCCTGGTCCACGAAGTGCCCGATCAGATGGTCGGCCACCTCGCCCAGGTGCTCGCCGACCACCATCGCATCGGCCAGCTGGTCCAGTGGCTCGTGCCGAGCCTTCTTGATCGAGTCGATCAGGGTGTCGAGGCGCACGGCCTTGAGGGCAGGGTCTGCATCGCGGGGAGTCGTCATGCGTCAACTCTAGGTTGACGCGGGCGCGGCGTCAACTGACGGTTGACGATCCTTCGGTCATGCATGGAGTGTCGCGCTGGTCTGGAATTGCGGCGAGAATCTGTCTAGTCTGTCTAGACAGGAGGTGGGTGCGATGTCCTGGCAACTTCAAGAGGCCAAGCAGCGGTTCAGCGAGGTCGTACGTGAGGCGGCTGGTTCCCCGCAGGTGATCACCAAGCACGGTGAGGAGATCGCCGTCGTGCTGAGCATCGACGACTACCGGAAGATCACTCAGCCGCGGCGACCCCTGTCGGAGTATCTGCTCGCCGTGCCTCAGGGTGACGAACTCGATCTCGACCGTGACCGCTCGGAGTTCCGCGACGTCGACCTCGAGGGACTGACGTGAGATACCTGATCGATACGAATGTGGTCTCCGAGCTTCGGAAGAAGCGCCCCGACCCGGCTGTCGTCGAGTGGGTGAACGGGCTTGGTGCCGACGAGGTCCACCTGTCGGTGTTGACGGTCGGTGAGCTGCGTGCGGGCGCCGCTCGCCTCGCGGCGCGCGGCGACGATGTCGCTGCGCAGGCCCTAACGGTCTGGATCGAAGGGCTCGTGGAGCAGTACGACGACCAGGTTCTGCCGGTGACCGCGGATGTGGCGGATCGTTGGGGCGAGCTGAACGCCGCGCGCCCGCTTCCGGCCGTGGATTCGCTCCTTGCGGCGACCGCTCTCGAGCACGGCCTCACGGTCTCCACGCGCAACGCCAAGGACTTCGCCTCGACCGGGGTCGATGTCTTCAACCCGTTCTCCGGGCAGGAATAGACGCAGGGCCGGTCATCCGTGTGAATGACCGGCCCTGCGTCTGTGGTGCGTCAGTCGTTGGAGATCTGGATCATCTCGTCGCGGGGGACGACCTTGATCCGCTCACGGCCCTGGGCCTCGCCGAGGGAGCGCTCGTGGTTGTCGAGCTTCTCCCAGCCCTCGATGGTGGTGAACTCGACGCCCTTGCCGGACAGGTGCTCGAGGACCGCCGCGGGCGAGCCGTGCTCGGCGGGGGTGAGCTTGTCCAGGTCGTGGAGGAGGTTGTCGATGGTCTCCTTGGCGTCCGACTTGGTGTGGCCGATGAGGCCGACCGGTCCACGCTTGACCCACCCGGTGACGTACGTCCCGTTGATGTGCTCGCCGTTGAGGTCGAGCACCCGGCCGCCGGCGTTGGGGATGACCCCGTTCTCGCCGTCGAAGGGCACGTCGGGGAGGGCCTCGGAGAGGTAGCCGACGGCACGGTAGACGGCCTGGACCGGGGTGTCGGTGAACTCGCCGGTGCCGGTGACGGTGCCGTCACCGTTGTATTCGGTCTTCTCGCTGCGCAGCGCGACCACCTGACCGTCCTCGCCGAGGATCTCGACGGGGTTCTGCATCATGTGGATGACGATCTTGTGGGGCTTGTCGCCGGCGGGCGCCTCCATGTACTTCAGGAGGATGTCGGCCACGAGCTTGGTCGCCTTGTGGCTCTGGATCGCCTTCTCGCCGGCCTCGTCGATCTCGAAACCCTCCTCCTCGACGACGACGTCGACCGAGGGGGAGTGCGAGAGCTCGCGCAGCTCCATCGGGCTGAACTTGATGTGCGCCGGGCCGCGGCGGGCGTAGACGTGGATCGTCTTGGCCGGGTTCTTCTTCAGGCCCTGGTAGACGTTGTCGGACACCTCGGTGACCAGCTGCTCGTCGGCCGGCTTGGCCAGCATGCGGGCGACGTCGAGCGCGACGTTACCGGCGCCGAGGACGGCGACCTCCTCGGCGTCGAGGGGCCACTCCCGCGAGACGTCGGGGTGTCCGGCGTACCAGCTGACGAAGTCGGCCGCGCCATAGGACTGGGGCAGGTCGATCCCCGGAATGTCGAGCTCGCGGTCGGCCATCGCGCCGGTGGCGAAGATGACGGCGTCGTAGAACCGGTGCAGGTCGTCGAGCTTGAGGTCGGTGCCGAAGTCGACGTTGCCGATGAAGCGGATGCTGTCCTGGTTCAGGACGCGCTTCAGAGCCTTGATGATCTCCTTGATTCGCGGGTGGTCAGGAGCCACGCCGTAGCGAACCAGGCCGTAGGGAGCAGGCAGACGCTCGATGACGTCGACGCGCGCACCAGGGTGCTCCTTCGTGAGGATGTCGGCAGCGTAGATGCCGGCCGGGCCGGCACCGACGATCGCAACGCGGATGTCACGCATAAGGGAGTTCAACCTTCCGTGGATGTACTAAGGCAAGCCTAAAGGGGGTCGTGTAACCCTCCGAATCCGTTCCACCAGGTGGTTACGCGGCCATGCGTGGGTTTCACGCTCAATCCTAGAACGTGTTCTTGTTTTGGGTATATCTGGGAACGTGATCTCGGACACGTACGGCGCGTCGGGCCTTGTGGAGTCTTGGTTTGGTCTCGGTTCGCCGCGGCGGAGGTGGCTGTTTCTTCGTTTCGGCGTTTCGCCGCCGACCCTTGGTTCGATTGTTTCTCGATCACGCACCGCGTCAAGGACGGGCTTCGCCCGCCGCTTCGCGGTGGCCTGCGGCCATCCTTGACCCGGCACCCGATCGAGAAAGATTTCGCCTGTATCGGGTCGGCGGCGAGAGTGTGGCGCAGCAGATTCCGTTTGATCCGGGCATGGGCCGTGAGCTGGCCGTGCGCGGGGAGGCCCGGTGCCTCGTGGGTGCCTACGGCAGTGGGCGTGACCTTGTGAATGGTTCACAAGCGAGCCGTTGCATTGCTGAGCCGGTTCAGTGCTGGCCGGGTCGCGAACTTGCCAATGATTCGAAGAGTTCCCCTGGCACGGAGGTTCCCCCTCCGGAGCGTGGGGCCTTCACCGCAGTGGGGAAGTGTCCCCACCTCAGGGAGGCGGCGAGTGTGGAGTCGAGAATGGTGGCCGGAACGCTCGTTTGGGCACCGGGATGGGCTGCTTCAGCGAGAGCTGAGACTGGCCGACGGTTGGGTCCTCAAGCCTCACAGCCGAGACTCGGTGGAGTGATTCCTCATCCAGCCGGTTAGGGGCGGCGGGTAAACCGGATCGTGCCGTCCGGCAGGCGCTCATGGACATACGCCGGGGCGTGCGCCAGACGGTGATGATGAAGACACAACAACGCCCCGTCCTTCAGGTCGGTCTTCCCTCCCGCAGCCCACGGATCTAGATGGTGGGCGTCGCACCATTCCGGTGGCATGTCACAGCCCTCGGCTTGGCAGCACTTGGCCCGCAGCCGCAGCGCTTTGCGTTGGATGGGTTGGAAGAACCTGCTGGCTCGGCCGGCGTCGAGGACCTCACCGTCACCGCCGAGCACCCAGGGGATGATGGTGGCGTTGCAGGCTATCCGCCGGGCTTCGGCGGCGGTGATGGTGGCCCCGTTGGTCTCGTCGTAGCCCAACGTGGCGACCCCGAGGTCCTTGCGGAGCTCCTCGAGGGAGATCACCACGTTCACGGTGGTGGCATCCCCGCCGTGGCGGGGCAGCGCGGCGGGGTCGAGGGTCTCCATCAGGCGGGCGAAGCCTTGTCCCATCAGTCGTTCCCAGGGCGGCAACGGGGCACCCTTGTCGACGAGTTGTTGTTTGCGGGGTTGGGCGTAGGCCTCGACCAGCCGCTTGAACCGCATCCCGATCGAGACCGGCAGCACACCGTCGAACCCGACGGTGCCGTCGTGGTTGTCCCACACCCGCAACGCTGTCTTCTGCTGGGCGCGTTCTTCCTCGGCGAGCAGGGCTTGGGCTTCGGCGTCTTCGAACCGGGCGGGGTCGATCTCGGCCAGGATCTTCCGGCCGACGATGGCCAGTTCGTTCGCGGTCAGCTTGGTTGCGTAGTCCACGAGCAGCTTCTCAGCCAAGACCAGGTCTTCGGCGCTGGCGACCGGGTCGGCCTCGATCTTGTCGAGGGCCTTCGTGATCACTCGGACCTTGTCCAGGGATACGACACCTTCGGTCAGGCCGGCGTCGAGGAGGTCGTACTTCGCGACGCTGCTGGCGAGCTTGATCTGCGACCGGGCCACGGCTTTGTCGACGAGCAGTTCGGCGCGCATCCAGGCGGAGGCGTCCTTGTCTCCGGTCTCCTGGGCGATATCACCAGATGTCGCGAGGACACGGAGCTTCAGGGCGGCCTGCTGGGTCTGGATGGTCTCCAACCGGGCCAGCAGGTCCTTCTTGGTCGAGGTCCGCCAATAGGCGGGGTCACTGGCGAGCAGGTCTTGGAGGGAGGATTCGATGGCTCTCAGAGCCGTGTCGATCGCATCACCGGGATGGCTTCCCCAGTGGTCGACGTCGCGCTCGAGACTCATCGTGATCCCTCCCTTCAGAGGCATGTCGTGATGGGTCTGATTCTACGCCGTAGGAGGGATACCTAGCCACCTATAGGTGCAGTTCAGAGCCCATTTTTGCGGTGAGCGAACAGCATCGTCCCTGTGGATGGTAAGTGGCCCGAAGGGCCACCCCTCCGCCCCCGCAAGCCCCACCAATCCCGACAAGAACCCCTCCGCGCCACACCCGGGCCGCCGCCCCGATAACCAGCCAAATCTTTTCTCGATCTGGTCCGGAGTCCAGGACCGCGAAGCGGCCGGCGAAGCCGGCGCCCGAAGGGCGTCCTTGACGCCGGCCCAGATCGAGAAGACCCTCCAGGAAAGGGTCGGCGGCCCACCCCAACCCCGAAAACACAGTCCCCACCAATCTCGACAAACTCGACCAGCGGAAACAGATGCGCACCAACCCCCGAAGGTGCAGACTTCGCGCAACCCGAACGCGAAGGACATGCCGATGACCCGACTCCAGCAGGCCCGGATGGCGGTCTTCGTCGCCTTCGCGATCCAGGGACTGACCTTCGCCTCGCTGATCACCAGACTCGAGTCGATCGCGACGAAGCTCGACCTCAGCGCCGGCGACGTCTTCGTCGTGCTCGGCATCACCACCGCGGTCGGGGCGGTCGGCAGTGTCGTCGCAGGTCACCTCGCCACCAGGATCGGCAGCGCCGCGACGCTCTCGCTGATGCTCGGCGGGGCCTCGCTGACCGCGGTCGCCCCCGCCTTCGCGCCGACGTTGGTGACCCTGCTGGTCCTCAACGGCGTCTACGGCTTCTTCCTCGGCGGCGTCGACGCCTCGATGAACATGCAGGGCACGGCGACCCAGGACGCGTACGCCCGCCCGTTGATGAACGGCTTCCACGCGATGTGGAGCGCGGCGGCCGTCCTCGGCGCGGTCTATGCGACCGTGACGATCGCTCTCGGCGTACCTCTGGGCCTGGACATGATCCCCGTCGCCGTCATCGGCCTGGCCGCCAACCTCGCCACGTTCCGGTTCCTGCTGCCTCCGGAGGCGGTCGATGCGGCCGAGAAGAGGACGAGCAGTACGCAGCGGACCAAGATCCCGCTGCCGTGGCTGCCCCTCCTCCTGGTCGCGGTGCCGACGTTCGCGATGTGGTTCATCGACTCGGCGGCCTCCGCCTGGGGCGGGATCTACGTCGTCGACGGACTCGGTGCCGCGGCAGCGGTCGCGCCGGCGATCTATGCCGCCTACCAGCTGGTGCTCCTGGCCGTACGTCTCCCCGGCGACCGCCTCGTCGCCCGCTTCGGTCCTGAGCGGGTGATCCGGACGGGCGGCATCGTCGGCGTCGGCGCCCTGGTGCTGATCGTCGTCGCCCCGCACTGGAGCGTCGCGGCCGTCGGCTTCGCCGTCCTCGGCGGCAGCCTGGCGATGGTCCCGCCGCAGTCCTTCGTCGCCGCGGCCCACATCTCCCCGGACAACGCCGAGGACGCGATCGCCCGGGTCAACCTCGCCAACTACGCCGGCTACCTCGCCGCCGCCTCCCTGATCGCCGCCGTCGCCGAGGTCTTCGGCGAGCGCTCGATGTTCGTCATCCCGCTGGCGATCTCGGTCCTGATCCCGCTGATGGCCGGCCGCTTCGCGACCCGGCCGGCGGCGACGTACGAAGGAAAAGAATCTCCCTCCGTTTCTTGACTCATTCAAGATCTCGCGTAGGCTCAGGGTTGTGGGGCACGCCGACTACGAACAGCTGCTGAGAGGTGCCTCCCTGCGCGTCACTCGTCCGCGAGTGGCCGTTCTGGGAGCCGTCACCGAGAACGCGCACGCCGACACCGAGACCATCCTCGGCGCGGTGCGCGAGCGGCTTCCGGATGTCTCCCACCAAGCCGTCTACGACTCCCTCGCCGCCCTCTCGGCGGCCGGGATCGTACGCCGCATCCAGCCGTCCGGCTCGGTGGCTCGTTATGAGACCCGGGTCGGGGACAACCACCACCACGTGGTCTGCCGCTCCTGCGGGGCCATCGCCGACGTCGACTGCGCCGTCGGCCATGCGCCCTGCCTGACGGCATCTGATGACAACGGCTTCACGGTCGACGAGGCCGAGGTCATCTACTGGGGCACCTGCGCGGACTGCAGCCTGTCCCAGAGGTAGAGCCCGAGCCGGCCGAGCTCGTCGTCGGCCGGCGCAACACATGTGAATCACAGCGTCTGGCAGCAGCCAGTCCGATCAGAAACGGATAGGAATCTCATGTCTGAAGAGGCCGTGAGCAAGTGCCCGGTGATGAACGCAGGCCGCGTTCACCCCACCGCCGGCAGTGCCAACCAGGAGTGGTGGCCGAACAAGCTCAACCTGAAGATTCTCGCCAAGGACGCCCCTGTGAGCGACCCGATGGGCGAGGACTTCGACTACGCGAAGGCTTTCGAGTCCCTGGACCTGCCTGCCGTCAAGGCGGACATCGCCGCGGTCATGACCGACTCCAAGGACTGGTGGCCGGCTGACTTCGGTAGCTACGCCGGGCTCTTCATCCGGATGGCGTGGCACGCCGCCGGCACCTACCGCAGCCACGACGGTCGCGGTGGCGCCGGCCGTGGCCAGCAGCGCTTCGCGCCGCTCAACTCCTGGCCCGACAACGTCTCCCTCGACAAGGCCCGCCGCCTGCTGTGGCCGGTCAAGAAGAAGTACGGCAAGAACCTCTCCTGGGCCGACCTGATGGTCCTGGCCGGCAACGTGGGCATGGAGGAGGGCGGCTTCAAGACCTTCGGCTTCTCCGGCGGTCGCGCCGACGTCTGGGAGTCCGACGACGACATCTACTGGGGTCCGGAGAAGGTCTGGCTCGACGACGAGCGCTACACCGGTGACCGGGACCTCCAGGCCCCCCTCGCCGCGGTCCAGATGGGTCTGATCTATGTCAACCCCGAGGGCCCGAACGGCAACAGCGACCCGATGTCCTCCGCGGTCGACATCAAGGAGACCTTCCGCCGGATGGGGATGAACTCCGAGGAGACCGTCGCCCTGATCGCCGGTGGTCACACCTTCGGCAAGACCCACGGTGCACACCCGGACGACATGCTGGGCGCTGACCCCGAGGGCGCGCCGCTGGAGAACCAGGGCCTGGGCTGGAAGAACGGCCACGGCACCGGTGCCGGCGCGGACGCGCTCACCTCGGGCCTCGAGGTCACCTGGACCTACCACCCGACCCGTTGGGACAACGAGTTCTTCCACATCCTCTACGCCTACGAGTGGGAGCTGTTCGAGTCGCCGGCCGGCGCCAAGCAGTGGCGTCCGAAGAACGGTGCGGGCTCCGACATGGTCCCCGAGGCGCACGGTGAGGGGAAGCGCGAGCCGCGCATGCTCACCTCCGACCTGGCGCTGCGCGTGGACCCGGAGTTCGACGAGATCTCCCGCCGGTTCAAGGACGACCAGGAGGCCTTCTCCGACGCCTACGCCCGTGCCTGGTTCAAGCTGACCCACCGCGACATGGGTCCGAAGAGCCGCTACGTCGGCCCCGAGGTCCCGGCCGAGGACCTGCCCTGGCAGGACCCGCTCCCGGCCGAGGGCGGCGCGACCGACGAGGCCGCGATCGCGGCTGCCAAGGCGGCGATCGCCGAGTCCGGTCTGAGCGTGCAGCAGCTGGTCTCGACCGCCTGGAAGGCGGCGGCCACGCACCGTACCTCCGACCACCGCGGTGGCGCCAACGGCGGCCGTATCCGTCTCGAGCCGCAGGTCTCGTGGAAGGTCAACCAGCCCGAGGAGCTCGAGCCGGTCCTCGCGAAGTTCGAGGAGATCGCGGCCGCGACCGGTGTCTCCTTCGCCGACGTGCTCGTCCTCGCCGGTGGCGTGGGCATCGAGCTGGCCGCCAAGGCCGCGGGCCAGAACGTGACGGTCCCGTTCTCCGCCGGCCGCGTCGACGCGACCCAGGAGCAGACCGACGCCGAGAACTTCGCCTGGCTCGAGCCGGTCGCCGACGGCTTCCGCAACTACGACTCCGGGTTCCTCAACCTCCCGACCGAGTTCCTGTTCCTCGACCGCGCCAGCCTCCTCGGCCTCTCGGCCCCCGAGGCGACGGTCCTGGTCGGCGGTCTGCGTGTGCTCGGCAACAACTGGGACGGCTCCGACCTCGGTGTCTTCACCAAGACCCCGGGCGTGCTGACGAACGACTTCTTCGTCAACCTGCTCGACTACGACCAGCAGTGGACCCCGTCCGCCGACGAGGCGACCTACACCAGCTCCAACGGCTGGACCGGTTCGCGCGTCGACCTGGTCTTCGGTGCCAACTCCGAGCTCCGCGCTCTGGCGGAGGTCTACGGTGCCGACGACGCCAAGGAGAAGTTCGTCAACGACTTCGTCAAGGCATGGGTCAAGGTCATGGACAACGACCGCTTCGACCTGAAGAAGTGATCTGAAGGCCGTACGCCTGACACGGAGGCCGGCTCCCCCAGGGGTCGGCCTCCGTTGTCATACCCACCCGGGTAGGATCAACGGCCGCCGCAATCAGTCGCCTAGGTCAGGTGGAGCAATGGAACACCGGAGCGCCGAGCCTCCGAAGGGTCCGACCGGTCCGCCGCCGTCCTGGCGACCGCCTCCGCCGCCTGCCGCGCAGGCTCCTCGGATCATGCCCGAGCCGCCTCGCGCGGTGCCCAGCCGACCGGGTGCGCGTCGGGCGGATCCCAAGCCGTCCGTGGCCCGCGACTGGCTCGCCAAGCTCGAGCCGGCCAAGGCCTGGGCGGCCGAGAAGTGGGCCAACCGGAGCGCCGGATCCGGGAGCACCGGATCCAGGAGTGCTGGCGGCCGTCCACCGGCCACGACCTGGCGCCGCTGGGGGAAGGTCACGGCGAAGGTGGTGCTGGTCGGGTTCTTGGCCATCGCCTTGATCGGCTCGGTCGCGGCCATCGTGTCCTACAACCGGATCGCGGTGCCGGACCCGAACGCCGCCTTCGAGGTCGAGTCGTCCTTCGTCTACTACAGCAACGCCAAGACCGAGCTCGGCCGCTACCAAGATGGTGACCAGAACCGGATCAAGCTCGACTCCGACGAGATCCCCGATCTGGTCAAGCACGCCGTGGTCGCCGCGGAGGACCGTACGTTCTACGAGAACAGCGGCGTCGACCTCAAGGGCATCGTCCGGACCGCCTTCACCAACACCACCGAGGGCACCTCCGGCGGTGCGTCCACGATCACCCAGCAGTACGTCAAGAACTACTACCTCAGCTCCGAGTACTCCTACTCGCGCAAGCTGAAGGAAGCGGTCATCGCCCTGAAGCTGACCCGGCAGAAGAGCAAGGACCAGATCCTCACCGACTATCTCAACACGATCTACTTCAACCGCGGCGCCTACGGCATCGAGGCGGCCGCGAAGGCCTACTTCGCGAAGCCCACCAAGGACCTCTCCCTGCAGGAGACCGCGGCGCTGGCGGCGATCCTCAACAACCCGGCCGGCTTCGACCCGGCCAGCAGCACCTTCCGCGGTGAGGAGAAGCTGCTCGGCCGCTACCAGTACGTCCTCTCCGGCATGGTCGACCTCGGCTACCTGAAGCAGGCCGACGCCGACAAGGTGAAGGAGAAGCTGCCGAAGTTCCCCACGAAGACCGTGCCGAGCCGGCTCGGCGGCCAGCGTGGCCACGCGCTCACCATGATCAAGGCCGAGTTGCTCGGCCTGAAGGGCGCCGACGGCAAGCCGCTGTTCACCGAGGAGGAGATCGACAGCGGTGGTCTGCGGATCACCTCCACCCTGTCGACGAAGGTGATGAAGGCGTCGGCCTCGGCGGCCAAGACCGTGAAGCCGAAGAACCGGAAGGCGTACGTCAAGGGCGACCCGGACCAGAAGAACGCCCTGCACGTGGCGACCGCCTCGGTCGACGTCGGGTCCGGTGCGCTGCTCGGCTTCTACGGTGGCCAGGACTACCTCGACAGCCAGCACAACTGGGCCGCGACCGGCGGTCACGCCGGGTCGACGATGAAGGCCTTCGCCACCGCCGCGGCGATCTCGAAGGGCTACTCGCTGAAGTCGACCTGGGCGGGTGACTCGCCGTTCACGACCTACACCGGGCAGGAGGTCGTCAATGAGGGTGAGCAGGCCGGGATCGCGGACGGGATGGACTACGGCCAGCACATCACCATGCTCAAGGCGATGGAGCAGTCGGTGAACACGGCCTACATCGACATGACCGAGTCGATGGGTGGCCCCGAGGAGGGCCGCAAGGCGATCTACGACACCGCGGTCGCCGCGGGGGTCGCGCCGGCGAAGGCGAACCCGAAGTTCCCCGGGATCCCCAGCACCACCACCGACTTCGACCACAAGACCGACGACCGGATCGCCCTCGGCCGTGCCAACGTCAGCCCCATCAACATGGCCAACGCCTACGCCACGATCGCCGACGGCGGCTACCGCCACGACGTGCACGTGGTGAAGAAGGTCCGCGACCGCGCCGGCAACGTCCTCTACAGCTGGAACGGCCGCAAGAACGCCCGCCACGCGATCTCCGAGGACGTCGCCGCCGACGTGACGTACGCGATGCAGGGCGTGGTGCAGAGCGGCTCCGGCCAGAAGGCGCAGAGCATCGGCCGGCCGGTGGCCGGCAAGACCGGCACCGGCACCTGCACCACCGCGCAGTACGTCTGCTCGTCCTGGTTCGTCGGGTTCACCCCGCAGATCGCCACCGCCGTGCGCTACTCGCGCGGCAACGGCGAGGGGAAGCTCGACGGCGGCTGGATGCCCTCCTACTTCGGCGCGGACTATCCCACCGAGACCTGGGCGGCCATCATGGCGGACGCCATGGAGGGCAAGGAGGTCGAGAACTTCCCCGAACCCGTCTACGTCGACGGCCAGGATCCCGAGTCCGGCCACGAGGAGGAGCTGATCGCTCCGCCGGCTCCGCCGGCTCCGCCCGCACCGCCGGAGGAGGACGACGGCGAGGAGTGCGACCCGGTCTCGGAGTTCTTCGGCACCTGCGACAACGGGAACGGCAACGGCAACGGAAACCCCTGGGAGGGGCGTCCGTGATCTGAGACGCGTGCCCACCGATCGAGATGACGAGTTGGTGGGCGCGTCCGGTCTCGGGCAGGATCTTCGCGAAGGTCACGACTGCCAGCGCTAAGCCCCGGCTTGCTGGCGGGCAACCCTCCCACGCGGTGGGGTGCTCCGGGTGACGACCAGGCCCTCGCCGAGGTGGCGCGGGCAAGCGCGTGCTTCGCCGGGCAGCCCTGGGGGAGCCATGACCCCGAAGGGTGCCCCCATGTCCCTGCTTCCTCTCGTCGGCTCGAAGACTCAGGTCCCGCTGCTGGACGGAACGACCACGACGTACGCCAACCTCGATGTGGCCGCGTCGGCGCCGGCGCTGCAGAGCGTGGCCGACCGGGTGGCCGAGGTCCTGCCCTGGTACGCCTCGGTCCACCGTGGCGCCGGCTACCTGTCCCAGGTCTCGACCGCGCTCTACGAGGAGTCGCGCGCGACCATCGGCGCCTACGTCGGAGCGCGCGAGGACGACGTCACCGTCATCACCCGCAACACCACCGACGCGGTGAACCTGCTGGCGGGCTGCGTACCGGGCCGGGTGCTCGTCCTCGACATCGAGCACCACGCCAACCTGCTCCCGTGGCGCCGTGTCGGTGCCGGCGTCACCGTGGTCGCGGGCAGGGACACCCTCGCCGGCACCATCGACGCCCTCGCCGGCGAGCTGGCCCGCGACAGCTTCGCCCTGGTCGCGATCACCGGTGCCTCCAACGTCACCGGCGAGGCGCTGCCGGTCGGCGAGATCGTCACCCTGGCCCACGCCCACGGTGCCCGGGTCCTCGTCGACGGTGCCCAGCTGCTGGCCCACCGGCACTTCTCGCTGGCCGCGACCGGTGCCGACTACGTCGCCTTCTCCGGCCACAAGCTCTACGCGCCCTACGGCGCCGGCGCCCTGGTCGGGCGTCGCGACTGGCTCGACGTCGGCACTCCCTACCTCGCCGGGGGAGGGGCGGTCGACGACGTCGAGGTGGGCGAGACCACGTGGCAGCCCGCGCCCGCGCGCCACGAGGGCGGCTCGCCCAACGTCATCGGCGCCGCCGCGCTGGCCGCGGCATGTACGACTCTCGGCGGTCTCGCGGCCGCCGACCTGGACCGCCACGAGGCATCACTGAGGGGGCGCCTCGTGGCCGGCCTGTCCGCGCTCGACGGAGTCGAGGTGATCCGGTTGTGGCCCGACTCCGACGAGCCGGTCGGGGTCGTCACCTTCACGGTCGACGGCATCGAGCCCGGCCACGTCGCGGCCTACCTCTCCGCCGAGCACGGCCTGGGCGTACGCGATGGCCGCTTCTGCGCCCAGCCGCTCCTCAAGCGCCTCGGGCTCACCGCCGGCGCGGTCCGCGCGAGCATCGGCATCGGCACCTCGCTCGCCGACGTGGACCGGCTGGTGGCCGGCGTACGGTCCCTGCTCGCCGGTCACGTCCGGGGCGACTACGTCCTCACCGACGGAGCCTGGACGCTGGCCGAGGACCCCCGCCTGCTCGTCGGCCCTGCCGGACTGACCCGTCTGGCCGACACCGCCGGCTCCTGCGGCGCCGCCGTCTGAAGCAACCCTGCCGAGGCGTCAGGTAGGTCGGCCGAGGCGTCAGCTGCGTCGGCCGAGTGGGCAGCGAGTGACGTCTCGATCGACGGGAGTGACGTCTCGATCGACGGGAGTGACGTCTCGGCCGACGGGAGCGACGTCTCGGCGGGATGAATCGTCGCGTTCACGGTGTTGAGAAGATGTGAGCGAACGAGTGCATGGCGAGCGGAAGGTACGCGGCGGCAAGCTGGTCGTCGTCGACGCGACGGTCTCCGCTGACACGATCGACGATGTGGTCCTCTCGGGCGACTTCTTCCTGGAACCCGACGAGGCGCTGGCGTGGCTGACCGCGGCGCTGGAGGGGCAATCGGTCGACGTGTCCCTCGACCGGCTGACCGCGGACCTCGACGCCGCGGCCCGTGATGCCGAGCTGGTCGGCTTCGGGACCCGCGACATCGCCCTGACGGTGCTGCGCGCGCTGGGCAGGGCCACGACCTGGGACGACCTCGACCTCGAGATCGTCGAGACCGGCCCGCTGTCGCCGACGATGCAGATGGCGCTCGACGAGATCATCGTCCGCCAGGTCGCCGAGGGCCGCCGCGCCCCCAATCTGAGGTTCTGGGACTGGGCCGGCAGCGCGGTCGTGATCGGCAGCTACCAGTCCCTCACCAACGAGGTCGACGAAGCCGCCGCCGAGCGGCACGGCATCGAGGTCGTACGCCGCATCTCCGGCGGCGGCGCGATGTTCGTCGAGCCGGGCAACACCATCACCTACAGCCTCGCCGTGCCCGACACGCTCGTGGCCGGCATGACCTTCCAGGAGTCGTACGCCTTCCTCGACGAGTGGGTGCTGCGCGGCCTGCGCAGCGTCGGCATCGAGGCCGCCTACGCCGGTCTGAACGACATCGCCTCCCCGGTCGGCAAGATCGCCGGCGCCGCGCAGAAGCGGATCCCGGGCGGCGTCCTGCACCACGTCACGATGGCCTACGACATCGACGCCGACAAGATGCTCGAGGTGCTCCGAATCGGCCGGGAGAAGATGTCCGACAAGGGCACCCGGAGCGCGGCCAAGCGGGTCGACCCGATCCGTTCCCAGACCGGGCTGAGCCGCGAGAAGGTCATCGACGCGCTGCTCGCGGAGTTCGAGCAGAGCTTCGGCGCGGCGTACGTCGGCCTCGACCAGGCCACGATCGAGGAGGCCGCGGCGCTGGTCGAGAGCAAGCACGGGACCCCGGCCTGGCGTGCGAGGGTGCCGTAGGCGGCTCAGCGGTCGATGAAGGCCAGCAGGTCGGCGTGCAGGCGATCGCGATCGGTGTCGGGGAGGGCATGGCTGGAACCCTCGTAGACCTTCAGCTCCGCGCCGTCGATCAGCTCGACCGAGCGGCGGCCCCCGACCTCGATCGGCACGATCTGGTCGTCGTCGCCGTGCACGACCAGCGTCGGCACGTCGATCTTGGCCAGGTCGGGCCGGAAGTCGGTGGCGGAGAAGGCGGCGATGCACTCGTAGGCGCCACGGTGCCCGGAGGCCATGCCCTGGAGCCAGAAGGCGTCGCGGAAGCCCTGCGGGACGTCGCCGTTCCGGTTGTGCCCGAAGAACGGTCCGTCGGCCAGGTCGCGGTAGAGCTGGGCCCGGTTGGCCAGCTCCCCGGCCCGGATCTCGTCGAAGACCTCGACGGGTAGCCCCTCGGGGTTGTCCTCGGTCCGCAGCATGAGCGGCGGCACCGCCGAGACCAGGGCGAGCCCGGTGACGCGGCCGGTGCCGTGCCGCCCGACGTACCTGACGATCTCGCCGCCGCCCGTCGAGTGCCCGACGAGGGTGAGGTCGCGCAGGTCGAGCGCGTCGATCAGGCAGGCGAGGTCGTCGGCGTAGGTGTCCATCTCGTTGCCGGACCAGGTCTGGCTGGAGCGGCCGTGGCCCCGGCGGTCGTGGGCGACGGCTCGGTGGCCGTGCTGCGCGAGGAAGAGCGCGGTGGCCTCCCAGGCGTCGGAGTTGAGCGGCCAGCCATGGCTGAGCAGCACGGGGCTTCCGCTGACGCCCCAGTCCTTGTAGAAGATCTGGGCGCCGTCGTCGGCGGTGATGTAGGGCATCGGCTTCCTCCCACGGTCGGTTGGGATCTGTCCTGACGAGCCTCACGCAGCGCCCCGGCCCGGCGGACCACGTGGACCGCGTAGTCCCGCGGGACTACGCGTCGTACGTGGTCCGGACGCATCGCGCCTCGATGGACGATCGGAGTCCCAGCCCAGCATGAGAGAGGGAACCTGACATGAGCACCCCGGACACCATCGTTCTGGTCCACGGCTTCTGGGTCACACCCCGGTCGTGGGAACACTGGAAGGCCCGGTACGAGGCCAAGGGCTTCACCGTGCACACCCCCGCCTACCCCGGCTTCGAGGTCGAGGTCGAGGCCCTCCGCGAAGACCCGACCCCGATCGCGGACCTCACCCTGGAGGCGATCGTCTCCCACCTGGAGGCCTTCCTCGACACGCTCGACACCGCACCGATCCTCATGGGCCACTCGGCCGGCGGGGCGTTCACGCAGGTCGTGATGGACCACGGCTACGGCGCCGCGGGAGTCGTCCTCAACTCCGCTCCGACCGAGGGCGTCCGGGCCACGCCGTGGAGCCAGCTGCGCTCGGTCTTCCCGGTGCTCAAGAACCCGGCCAACCACCACCGCGCTGTCGGGTTCGACGCCGAGCAGTGGAGGTACGCCTTCACGAACACCTACACCGAGGAGGAGTCGGCGGCCTTCTACGAGCGCTACCACATCCCGGCTTCGGGCCGGGTCCTGTTCGACTCCGTGCTGGCGAACTTCCAGCCCGGTCACCAGGGTGCCTGGGTCGACTTCAAGAACGCCGACCGCGCGCCGCTGCTGTTCCTGTCCGGGTCCGAGGACCACATCATGCCGCCGTCGGTGCAGGCCTCGAACGTCAAGCACTACCAGGGCGAGGGAACCGTCACCGAGCACGAGACGTACGAGGGCCGGCCGCATCTGATGGTGGCCGGTCCGGGGTGGGAGGGGATCGCCGATCACGCGCTGGAGTGGGCGCTCTCCCACACCGGGCAGCAGGACGCCACCGAGCCCAGCGCCTCCTGAGTCCGCGCGATGGACCTCACCCTCACGCACGTCGGAGGACCGACGACGCTCCTCGAGGTCGCCGGGTGGAGGATCCTGACCGACCCGACCTTCGACGCCCCCGGCCGGACGTACAGGTTCGGCTGGGGTACGTCCTCCCGGAAGACCGCGGGCCCTGCGGTCCTCGCCTCCGAGATCGGCCCCGTCGACGCCGTCCTGCTCACCCACGACCATCACGCCGACAACCTCGACGACGCCGGCCGGGCGCTGCTGCCAGGTGCCGGGGTCGTGGCCACCACCGCCTCGGGCGCGGTCAGGCTCTCCAGGTCGCGCCTGGTCCGGGCGGTCAGGGGTCTGCGGCCGTGGCAGAGCACGGAGCTGCACGCGCCGGGCCGTCCGAGGGTCACGGTGACCGCGACTCCCGCGCGTCACGGTTTCCTCGGCAGCCGACCGATCGTCGGCGACGTCATCGGCTTCTCGCTGACCTGGGAGGGGCAGCAGCACGGAGCCGTCTGGATCTCGGGAGACACCGTGCTCTACGGCGGTCTCCGCGAGGTCGCGACCCGGGTCGACGTCGGGACCGCGGTCCTGCACCTGGGACGTGTCGGGTTCCCGGTGACCGGCCCGCTCGCGTACACGATGGGCGGGCGGGACGCGGTCGAGCTGTGCGGGCTGCTCGACCCGGTCACGGTGGTGCCGGTGCACTACGAGGGCTGGTCGCACTTCCGTCAGGGGAAGGGCCGGATCCTTGCCGACCTGGCCGATGCTCCGCCCGGGATCGCAGACCGCTTCCGCTGGCCGACGCCGGGCGTGCCGCTGCGGGTGCCGGTCTAGGGCGTGTCTCTTAAAGACACGGTGGCCGCGAGCGGCGTTTCGGGCCGATCTGGCAAGGCGTCCGCCGCGACGGCATCCTCACGGCTGTTGAGCGGCGACAACGCCGCCAGATCGGATGCGAAACGCCGCGTAGCGGGCGTGGATTTGAGAGACACGCCCTAGGCGTTCAGCCGGTCGGCCAGCTGCCGGCGCGAGGAGATGCCGAGCTTCTGGAAGACCTTCCGCAGGTGGTAGTCGACGGTGTTCGGGCTGATGAACAGGTTGGCCGCGATCTCGGCGTTGGTACGCCCGGAGGCGGCCAGGCGCGCGATCGTGTGCTCCTGGGTGGTGAGCTCCAGCGGTGGGTTCGCCTCGGCGTCCACGTCGTCGGCCCGGGCGCCGAGGACCTCGAGCTCGGCGAGCACTCGCGGGACGAAGATCTCGGCGCCGCTGTGGCGCAGGTGCTGCAGTGCGAGACGGAGCTGCTCGGCCGCCTCGCGACGGCGCCGGACGCGACGGAGCCATTCGCCGTAGAGCAGGTACGACCGGCCGAGCTCGGTCTCGGCCAGCGTCTTGTGCAGGGCCGCGACCGAGGCGAGGTAGTGGGCCTCGGCCTCGTCGTCCGGGCTCACCAGGGCGAGCGCCCGCTCGGCGACTCCCTCGCACCAGGGCATGCCGTTCACCGCCGCCCGGCTCGCCAGGTCCTGGGCGACCCGCTGTGCCACGTCCGGGTGGCCGGAGCGTACGGCAGACTCGACGAAGTCGGCGTACCAGATCGGGGTGACCTGGAGGAACGGGTCCTCGACCAGCGGTCGGTGGCGCTGGTAGGCGTCCTGGTAGCGCCGGTCCGCGAGGTCACGCGCGACCAGCCCCTCGATCCCCGAGGACCGGACCCCACCGAACCCGATCGCACCGGCGCCGTCGGCCACGGCCGCCACCAGCTCGCGTGGCTCGCCGGTCCAGGCCATCACCGCGACGTTCGGCACGTTCGCCTCCTCGTAGCCCATCGCGCCGCGTACCTCTCGGTGCATCTCCACGCAGCGACCCGCCCGGTGCAGGGAGCCGCCGTAGACCTCGGAGAGGGCCATGATCCACAGCAGCGTGTCGAGCACGAGCAGGGCGCCTCGGTCGCGTGCGGCCCGTGCGGCGCGGTCGAGGCCGGCGGCTCGGCTCCCGTCGTCCCACAAATAACCGCCGAGGCCGGCGATCACGCTGCCGAAGTACATGATCTCGTCATCGGGCAGGGCGAGCACCGCGTCGAACGCCGCGCGCACCTTCGGGTGCGCCGTGTCGTACGGCTCCAGGATCAAGGCGGCCAGTCCGCGCAGCACGACCGACCACCGGCCGTCCAGGTCCGCGCCGGCGAGCATCCGCCGGCCCAGCTCGGCCTGTGTCACGCCGGTCATGAGCCGGTCGGCGCTCGAACATCGGTCGAAGGCCCGGAGCAGGGCGTCCTGCTCGCGTACGTCGTCGATTCCGTGGAAGAGATCGGCGGCACGCAGGTGGTCGGCCGCACCGCTCATCACCCCGTCCCGTTCGGCGTGCAGCAGCGCCAGCGCGCTGCGGATGACCAGCGCACGGCCACGGATGACCGCGCCGGCGGACTCCTCGTCGAGGTCGTCGACGAGCCGCTGCGTGAGGTGCGTGGCGCCGACCGCCAGGGCCGCCTCCGCGGCGCCGATCTGCCGCGCGGCACGTGCCTCTCCCGGCGGGCTCAGCTCAGCGGCACGGGCCAGCAGACGCGCACACGAGACCAGGCCGCCGCGGCGGGCGGCCAGGTCCGCGGTCAGGTCCAGCCGGGCGGCGACCTCCTCGTCGGTCCCGACGACGGCGCGGGCCGCGTGCCAGGCTTCCGCCTCGGTCAGGTTCGCCCGGTCGGCCGCGTGCGCGAGGGCACGGTGGACCCGGCGTCGTTCGACGCCCGAGGCCGCGTTGTAGACCGCCGAGCGCACCAGGGGATGGCGGAACCGTACGCTCGGGGTGAGCTGGACGAGCCCGGCGACCTCGGCGCGGTCGGCGTCCTCGAGGGTGAGGCCGAGGTCTGCGCCCGCGGCGGCGAGCAGGTCGATGTTGCCGGTCGAGTCCGCCGCAGCCAGCAGCGCCCAGGTCTGGACCGCCCGGTCGGCCTGGCGAGCCCGGCGTACGTAGTGGGCCTCCAGATGGCGACCGACGGGGACGGGCTCGCCGGCCATGCCCAGGTCCGGCAGCTCGTGGACCAGCGACTCGCCGGCGAGGTCGATCAGGGCGAGCGGGTTGCCGCCGGTGGCCTGGGCGATCGCCAGGGCCACCGAGGGCGGGAGCGGTTCCGACGCCGCCCGGTTCAGCAGCCGCACGGCGGCATCGGTGTCCAGGCCGGTCAGCGCGAGCTGGGGCACGCCACCGAGATGCTCGGCCAGGCCGGCCTCGTCGCGCCCGGCGAACATGACCGCGACCCGCTCCACCGCGATCCTGCGGGCCACGAACGCCAGCGCGTCGAGGCTCTCCGGATCGAGCAGATGGGCGTCGTCGATCGTGCAGACGATGCCGTGCCCGTTGCTCGCCGCGGCCAGCAGCCCGAGGACCCCGAGGCCGACCAGGTAGCGGTCGGGCGGCGGTCCGTCCGCCTCGCCCGAGGCGACGAGCAGGGCGCGGCGCTGCTGCTCCGGGAGCAGCTCGCACTGGGCGTGCAGCGACGTCACCAGCCGCTGGACCGCGGCGAACGCCATGTCGGACTCGGACTCGTAGCCGTCGAGCCTGACCACCCGGAGGCTCGTGTCCGCGGTGGTCGCGGCGAGCAGCGCGGACTTGCCCATGCCCGGTTCGCCGAGCACGGCGATCGCCCCGCCCTTTCCGTTCCGCGTACGGCTCAGCAGTCTGGCCAGGCGTACCTGCTCCGGGTCTCGGCCGACGAGGGCGGCCTGGCGCTGCTCGGGGGCGCTCTGCACGAGGACGACGGTAGCTACCGGGGAGGGTATGTCGCATGACCCAAATGGACGAGTCCCGGGTGGTGTGCCGGCTCGGCGTCGTGCATGCGAAAGCCCCTACGACCGGGTCGTAGGGGCTTCGAAGTTTGGACTCCGCTGCTCGGAGCGTTCCTTGGATGAGATGGGGGGGTCCTCATTCACGACCGACATCACGAGCAGCGGAGCGCCGCCAGTTTGGCACGCTCAGATGCGCCGTCGCAATAGGTGAAGGCCCCTCCGGCGGTATTTTCTGTCGGTCGATCTGCAGGGCGGAACTCATGAGGTATCGAAAGTGCTTTTCTAGAGGACTTCGACCCTGTCATCGGCGCCGGGACCAGGAGTATGGCGGGACTGCGAATGACGATGGCGGCGGTGGTCGGCTACCCTGGACACATGCAGATGTCTGTCCTGCTTCTTAGGCAGCCGCGCTGACCCTGAGGGACACACCCCGGTCACGCGGCTACCCCTCCATGTGAGGGGCCTTTTTAGTTCTACGGAGCTTTGTTCCAGAAGCAGTCTTGACGCACGACACTCGACAAGGACGAAAGACCAATGACGCAGGAGCAGGCCGAGCAGGCGACGTACGACGTCACCGAGCTGCAGGACAAGTGGCGCCCCATCTGGGAGAAGCTGGAGCCGTTCAAGGCGGGCCAGCGAGAGGGGGCCGAGAAGCGCTACGCGCTCACGATGTTCCCCTACCCCTCCGGCGACCTGCACATGGGTCACGCCGAGGTGACCGCCCTGCACGACGTGCTGGCCCGCTACTGGTGGCTGAAGGGCTACGACGTCCTGAACCCGATCGGCTGGGACTCCTTCGGCCTGCCCGCCGAGAACGCCGCGATCAAGCGCAACGAGAACCCCGCCGGCTGGACCTACGCCAACATCGAGACCCAGGCGGAGTCGTTCAAGCGCTACGGCATCTCCTTCGACTGGTCGCGCCGTCTGCACACCTCCGACCCGGAGTACTACAAGTGGACGCAGTGGATCTTCCTGAAGCTGTACGAGGCCGGCCTGGCCTACCGCAAGAAGTCCCCGGTCAACTGGTGCCCCAACGACCAGACGGTGCTGGCCAACGAGCAGGTCGTCAACGGCGAGTGCGAGCGCTGCGGCGCGGTGGTCACCAAGCGTGACCTGACGCAGTGGTACTTCCGCACGACTGCCTATGCGGAGGAGCTGTACAACGGCCTGGACCAGCTGCAGGACACCTGGATCGGCAAGGTCGTCAACATGCAGCGCAACTGGATCGGCCGGTCCGAGGGCGCGCACGTCGACTTCGAGATCTCGCTGACCTCTGGCGAGAAGCGGACGGTGACGGTCTTCACGACCCGCCCCGACACCCTGTACGGCGCGACCTTCATGGTCGTCGCCGCCGATGCCGACCTGGCCAAGGAGATCGTTGCCCCGGAGCAGGCCGCTGCGCTGGAGGGCTACCTGGAGGACGTACGCAAGGCCTCCGACATCGACCGGCTGGCGACCGACCGTCCCAAGACCGGTGTCGACCTGGGCGTCACCGCGACCAACCCCGTCAACGGCGAGCAGATCCCGGTGTGGGCGGCCGACTACGTGCTGGCCGACTACGGCACCGGCGCGGTGATGGCCGTTCCGGCCCACGACCAGCGCGACCTGGACTTCGCCAAGGCGTTCTCGCTGCCGGTGCGCCGCGTCGTGGACGTGCCGGGCGCCGACAACCCCGAGGAGACGTACGTCGCGACCGCGGGTGACGGTGCGTACGTGAACTCCCCGCAACTGGAGGGCGTGGCCGACAAGGCCAGCGGGATCCACAAGATCATCGAGAAGCTGGAGGCCGAGGGCCACGGCAAGGGCACGATCAACTACCGGCTGCGTGACTGGCTGCTGTCGCGGCAGCGCTATTGGGGCGCGCCGATCCCGATCGTGCACTGCCCGGTCGACGGTGAGGTGGCGGTGCCGGAGGACCAGCTGCCGGTGCAGCTGCCCGATCTGGCCGGTGCCGACCTGAAGCCGAAGGGCGTCTCGCCGCTGGCGGCGGCCTCGGAGTGGGTCAACGTGTCGTGCCCGAAGTGTGGCGGTCCGGCCACGCGCGACTCGGACACGATGGACACCTTCGTGGACTCGTCGTGGTACTTCCTGCGCTACCTGTCGCCGACGGACGAGACCCAGGCGTTCTCCTCCGAGCTGGCCCGCGAGTGGGGTCCGGTCGACTTCTACCTGGGCGGCGACGAGCATGCCGTGCTGCACCTGATGTACGCCCGCTTCTTCACCAAGGCGCTGCGCGACATCGGCCTGATCGACTGGGACGAGCCGTTCTCGGCCTACCTGTCGCAGGGCAAGGTGATCAACGGCGGCAAGAAGATGTCGAAGTCGCTGGGCAACGGCGTGAACCTGTCGGACGTGCTGGAGGAGTTCGGCGTCGACGCGACCCGGCTGACCCTGGTCTTCGCCTCCCCGCCGGAGGACAACATCGACTGGGCCGACGTCTCGCCGGCGGGTTCGGTGAAGTTCCTGCAGCGGGCCTGGCGCCTGGCCGGGGACGTGACGTCTGCGCCGGGTGCGGACCTGTCTGGTGGGGACATCGCGCTGCGGCGTACGACCCACAAGACCATCGCCGAGGCCGAGCAGCTGATCGAGTCCTACCGGTTCAACGTGGTCGTGGCCCGCGTGATGGAGCTGGTCAACGCGACCCGGAAGGCGATCGACTCGGGTTGTGGCCCGGCTGATCCTGCCGTACGTGAGGCCGCGGAGACGGTCGCGATCCTGCTCTCGCTGGTCGCGCCGTACACCGCCGAGGAGATGTGGGAGCGTCTCGGGCACGAGCCGACGGTCGCGCGGGTCGCGTGGCCGACGCCTCTGCCCGAGCTGCTCGTGGAGGACGTGGTGACCGCCGTCGTGCAGATCAAGGGCAAGGTGCGTGCGCGCCTGGAGGTCTCGCCCTCGATCTCCGAGGCCGACCTGGAGGCCGCTGCGCTGGCCGACCCGACGATCGCGGCCGCGATCGAGGGTCAGACCGTACGCAAGGTCATCGTCCGCGCGCCGAAGCTGGTCAACATCGTCGTCTGATCGGCTCGGCTCGCGCTGTCGACGCGATGGCTCGATCTGTAGGCTTCTGACATGGCCCGGGTAGCGATCGTGACCGACTCGACCGCGATGCTTCCATCCGATCTCGGGGATGCCACGGAGCTGATCACATCGGTGCCGTTGCAGGTGATCGTGGATGGGACGTCGTACGACGACGGGGTCGAGGAGACCTCGCCCGAAGCGCTGCTGACGGCGTTGGCGGCGCACAAGACCGTGACGACCTCACGGCCCTCGCCGGCACTGCTGGCGGAGGCCTACGCGAAGCTCGCGGCGCAGGGCTTCGACGAGATCGTCTCCATCCACCTCTCGGCGGAGCTGAGCGCGACGTGTGAGTCCTCGATGCTCGCGGCGCGGGAGGTTTCGGTGCCGGTCGTCACGGTCGACACGCGGCTGGTCGGGCCCGGGGTCGGGTTCGCGGTGCTGGCCGCTGCTGAGGTCGCCGGTCGTGGCGGGAGTGCTGCCGAGGCGCGGGAGGCCGCGCTGGCGCGCGTTGCCGCGACTCGGTCCTACTTCTACGTCGACACGCTCGAGTATCTGCGCCGCGGCGGGCGGATCGGGGCCGCGGCGGCCCTGCTCGGGACGGCGCTGGCGGTCAAGCCGCTGCTCACGATCGAGGACGGGCGGGTCGTGCCGCACGAGCGCGTGCGTACCGCTGAGCGGGCGATCGCGCGGCTGCAGGCGCTCGGGGTGGAGGCCGGCGAGGACGTCGACGGGGTCGAGGTCGTCGTCGCCCATCTGGGCAGCCCGGACCGGGCCGCAGCGATGGCCTCGGGGCTGTGTGGTGAGCTGGACGGCAAGATCAACGGCGACGTACGTGTCGGGGAGCTGGGTGCGGTGCTCGGTGCGCACGTCGGGCCGGGGTGTGTGGCGGTCGTCGTCGGGCCTCGGCTCTGATTCCGGGCCTGATTCTGGGCCGGTTGCCGTCCACAGGGGCGGTTGAGGATCGGGTTCTCCACAGGCGCTGAGAACGCGCTCGGAACTGTCGGCGCGGGCGCATAGCTTCGGCGTCATGCGGACCCGACCGACCTCTGATCACGCCGATGCCGTCGCCCGGCGGCTGGAGCAGCTGCGCGCCGAGATCGACCCGCCGGGGGAGGAGGACGAGGGCGAGGAGGACTGGCAGCCGCCGTGGTGGGACGGGCCGAGAGCGACCGACAGCGCGGAGCTGGATCCGTTGGTGCCGGTACCGGGGCGCCACGCGTCCCGGCGTCAGGTGGTGATCTCGCCCGACGCGGTGCTGCCGGAGCCGCTGCGCGGGAGGGTGAGCCTCGGTCCCTGGCATCTCGTCGTCGTCTCGCTGGTGCTGGTCGTCGGTCTGGCGGTGGCGTGCTGGTGGATGATCCGCGCTGACCCGGAGGTGGTGCCGGCCGCCCGCGCCTCGCCCTCGGCCTCCCCGCTGGTCGCGCTGCCGACCGGCTCGGCCGCGCCCGGGAGCGCGGCCGCGACACCGTTGGGCGGAGCATCGGCCGGGACGGTGACGGTCGACGTGGAGGGCAAGGTGCCCAAGCCCGGCATCGTCGTGCTGCCGATGGGCTCGCGGGTGGTGGATGCCGTCGAGGCCGCCGGCGGGGCGTCTCACAAGCACCTCGCCGGGCTCAACCTCGCTGCCCTGCTCAGCGACGGTCAGCAGATCGTCGTGGGAGCGCCGAACGGGGGAGGTGTCGCGGTTCCCGGCTCCGGTGCCTCGGCGGCTGGTGCTCCCGGGGCTGGGGTGAGCCTCAACACCGCCTCCTTGGAGGAGCTGGAGACGTTGCCCGGGGTGGGGCCGGTGACGGCGCAGGCGATCATCGACTGGCGCACCACCAACGGCGCGTTCACCTCCGTCGACGAGCTGCTCGAGGTCGACGGGATCGGGCCGAAGACCTACGACTCGTTGGCACCTCTGGTGACGTTGTGAACGACCTGCGGCTGCCGTTTCTCGGGGCCGGTGCGTGGGCGGGGGCGTTGGCCGGACCGGTCGTGGTGGCCGGCGGACGGTCCGGGGTGGTTCTGCTGGTGGTGCTGGCTGTCGTCGTCGGCATCGGCGGTGGGTGGGCCGTTCGGAAGCGCCGCCCGACGGCGCTGGCGTTGGTGCTGATGATCGCCGGGACCGCGGTCGTCGCTGGCCTGCACGCCGCCCGGGTCAGCGACAACCCGGTGGCGGACCTGGCCGAGCGCAAGGCGCAGGTGCGGGTGATCGCCACGGTCACGACCGACCCGAAGGAGGTGCGCGGTCAGCACGCGACGTACCAGCTCCGGCGGGCCAGCGTGCGGGAGATCAGGGGCCGTGGGGTGGTCTACCGGCTGCGTACGCCGGTGGTCGTGCTCGGCGACGACGCCTGGGCGGACATCCCGCTGGGGGCGACGGTGTCGACGAACGGACGCCTGGCGAGTAGCGACTCGCACGAGGAGTCTGCTCTGCTGATCGCCGGTGAGCCGCGGGTCGTCTCCGGTCCGGGGATCTGGTGGCGAGCCTCGGAGACGCTGCGCGGTTCGATCCGGGACGCGGTGGCACACCGGCCGCCCGACCAGGCAGCGCTGGTCCCGGCGCTGGTCGACGGCGACGACACCGGCCTCTCCGACGACCTCGCGGACGACTTCCGCACGACCGGACTCACCCACCTGCTCGCGGTCTCGGGCACCAACCTGACCCTGGTGGTGGGGTTTCTGCTCATCGTGGCCCGCTGGGCCGGGGTGCGGGGGAGAGGGCTGTACGCCGTCGGCGTGCTCGGCATCCTCGGGTTCATCGTGCTCGCCCGTACGGAGCCGAGCGTGGTGCGGGCCGCCGCGATGGGTGCGGTCGGACTCCTGGCGATGACGCACAACGGACGCCAGCGAGCGCTGCGCGGGCTCGGCGCGGCGGTGATCGGGCTGCTGCTGATCGACCCGGGGCTGGCGAGGTCGATCGGGTTCACCCTCTCGGTCCTGGCCACGGCCGGCATCCTGCTCTTCGGGCCGCCGTGGCGCGACGCCCTGAGACGGTGGATGCCGCAGTGGTGCGCGGAGGCGATCGCGGTCCCGGCAGCGGCGCAGCTGGCATGCACTCCGGTGGTCGCCGCCATCTCCGGCCAGGTCAGCCTCGTCGCAGTGCTCGCCAACCTGCTCGTCGAGCCCGCTGTCGCTCCCGCGACGGTGCTCGGGCTCCTGGGAGGTCTGCTCGGGCTGGTCTGGGATCCGCTCGGCATGGTCGCCGGCACGATCGCGACCTGGTGCGTCGCCTGGATCATCGCGGTGGCTCGCTTCGGTGCCGGGCTGCCGACCGCGGAGGTCGGCTGGGCGACCGGGCCGAAGGCCCTCGCGGTGCTGATCGTCATCTGTGCCGCGATCGCTTTCCTGGCGCCTCGGATCCTGCGGCATCCGGTCACCGGGGTGGCCGGATGCCTGGTGCTGCTCGCGGTCGCGCTGGTGCGGTTGCCGAGCCCGGGCTGGCCGCCGCCGGGGTGGGTGCTCGTGATGTGCGACGTGGGACAAGGAGACGCCCTGGTGGTGCGCACCGGGGCGGGCAGCGCCGTCGTCGTGGACGCCGGCCCCGACCCGGGCCTCGTCGACGACTGTCTCGACCGCCTCGAGATCGAGGAGGTTCCGCTCGCCGTGATCACCCACTTCCACGCCGACCACGTCAACGGCGTCGAGGGTGTCTTCGCCGGGCGGCAGGTCGGTGAGCTGTGGACCTCGCGGCTCCAGGACCCGCCCGAGGGGGTGCGGGTCCTCGGCGAGGCCGCTGGTGCGGCCGGGGTGGTGCCGGTCCCGGCTCCCTACGCGGCCACGACCACCATCGGCGAGGTGCGGATCCAGGTGCTCTGGCCGACGAGCGATTCCGACACCCGCGGCCCCGGGGACGGCTCCACCGCCAACGACGCGAGCGTGGTCCTCCTCATCGAGTCCCGTGGCCTTCGTCTGCTGCTGACCGGCGACATCGAGCCGGAGGGACAGGACCAGCTCGCCGACGACCTGGCCGAGCTCGACATCGACGTGCTCAAGGTGCCCCACCACGGCTCTCGCTACCAGGATCTCGACTGGCTGCGTACGCTGCGAGCGCAGGTCGCGCTCACTTCGGTCGGTGCCGGCAACGACTACGGCCATCCCGCCACGGCCACGGTCCAGGGGCTCGAGGAGAGCGGCACCGAGGTCTACCGCACCGACCGCGACGGCTCGGTCGCGGTCGTCGAGTCGGGAGGTGAGGTGGCCGTGGTGACGCAATAACTGTCGGTGCCGTGTGGGAGGGTTTGAGCATGGCACGCACCGCCTCCGCCCCGAGTCCCACCGGCAACCTGTTTGCCGCCGACGTCATGGGTCGGGTGACGCTCGTGACCGGCAAGGAGGAGTTCCTGGGGGAGCGTACGGTCGCGTCGGCGAAGGCCGCGGTCAAGGCCTACGACGCCGAGGCGGAGGTCTCCGAGGCGACCGCCGCCGACCTGACGCTGGCGACGCTCGGCGAGCTGAGCGCACCGTCGCTCTTCTCGAGCATCCGCTGCGTGGTGGTGCGCAACCTGGAGAACCTGCCAGACGAGTCGGTCGCGGGCCTGGTGGACTATGCCGGGATGCCGTCGGAGGAGGTAGCGCTCGTCCTCGTCCACGGTGGTGGGCAGAAGGGCAGCGGCACCCTCGCCAAGCTCCGCAAGCTCCCGAAGGTGACCGAGCACAAGTCCGTGGAGCTGAAGGGGCGCGAATTCGGCAGCTTCGTGAAGGCCGAGCTGAGGCTGCACGGAGCGACCCTCGACGAGGAGGGCGCCGAGTTCCTGATCCAGGCCGTCGGCCAGGATCTCCGCGCCCTGTCCGCCGCGGCGAGCCAGCTCGCCAACGACAACGAGGCGAAGCGACTGAGCCTCGAGCACGTGAAGCAGTACTTCGGCGGCCGCGCCGAGGTGAAGAACTATGTGATCGCCGACGCGATCATCTCCGGAGACCGGGTCAAGGCCCTCGAGGAGATCCGCTGGGCCCTCGACACCGGCTCCTCCCCGGTCTACGTCCTCTCCGCCGTGGCCGGCCAGCTGCGCACCGTCGCCAACCACGTCGCCGGCATCCGAGACAGCGGCGCCCCGCCCTGGAAGCAGAAGTCCATCGCCGGCCTGGCCCGCGGCTGGTCCCGCGAAGCCATCGGCGAGGCCCTCCGCTCGGTCGCCCGAGCCGATGCCGACCTCAAGGGCGCCGCCAGCGACCCGGCGTACACGCTCGAGCGTCTCGTCCTCACCATCGCCGCCCTCCGCCAGCGCTGACCCCGCCGAGGCGTCACCCCGGTCGGCCGAGACGTCACCCCGGTCGGCCGAGACGTCACCCCGGTCGGCCGAGACGTCACCCCGGTCGGCCGAGACGTCACCCCGGTCGGCCGAGACGGCACCCCGGTCGGCCGAGATGGCAATGAGATGCCTTCTCGGCCGACGTACGTGACGTCTCGACCAGCGCGAGCGACGCCTCGACCAACGGGGGCGACGCCTCGGCCGATGCTTGCTGCCGAATCTGCAGTTGTGGCGTGCCGAATCTGTAGGTGTGGGGATCGAAACTGTAGGTGTGGGGATCGAAACTCGACTTTCGTCCCCCATAGCTGCGGACTCGTCGCCCACAACTGCAGGCTCGGCTCGCCAGAACTACAGATTCGGCTCGCCAGAAGTGCCCACTCGGCCGACGTACGTGACGTCTCGACCGACGTACCTGACTTCTCGGCAAATGCGAAAGCCCCCGTCGCGGAGGACGGGGGCTTCGGTGGGGCTTACCTCAGAGCGAGGAAGCCTTCTTGGCGATCGCCGACTTGCGGTTGGCGGCCTGGTTCTTGTGGATGACGCCCTTGGAGACGGCCTTGTCGAGCTTCTTGGTGGCGACCTTGGCGGTCTCGACCGCAGCGTCCTTCTCGCCGGCCTCGGCGGCGGCGTGGAACTTGCGGATGACGGTCTTGAGCTCGCTCTTGACGGCCTTGTTGCGCTCGTGCGCCTTCTCGTTCTGCTTGTTGCGCTTGATCTGCGACTTGATGTTCGCCATGGGTGAATGATCTCCAGTGCTTCGACGTGTGGTGGTGCGAGCTCTCAATCCGGCCCCTCGGGGAAATGAGAGGGGAGAGGCCTACGCGAACACGCTTGCGGTCAAGATTACAGACTCGCGTGGTTTGGCCTCAAATCGCCGTACCTCACCTAGCTACTCCGGGGTAGGCTGTCGTGATCTCGGTCACGAGATTTCCGGCGGAACCCCCTGTTGCGGCTCGGCTCCAGCGTCTAGGGTCCCCCGCGCGGTCCCTCTCGTGCTTACCGCCCACCGTTCACCCCCACGCACACACTGCAGGCCAGGAGAATCATGCCGACCCAGTCCGCGACCGATCTCGCATTCCTCGACGAGATGCCGGCGAACTTCGCCCTTCACTTCCTCAACCGGGTCAAGGCCACCCCGAATGCGGAGGCTTTCCGCTATCCCGTGGTCGGCTCGACGACCGAGGCAGGCGGGGAGGAGTGGAAGTCGCTGACCTGGAAGGAGGCCAGCGACCTGGCCAGCCGCCTTGCCGCGGGCCTGGTCTCGCTCGGCCTCGAGCTCGAGCAGCGGGTCGGCATCGCCTCGACGACCCGCTACGAGTGGATCATCGCCGACCTCGCGGTGATGCTCGCCGGCGGCGCCACCACGACGGTCTACCCGACGACCAACGTCGAGGACACCGCCTACATCCTCGGCGACGCCGGGTGCCGCTTCGTCTTCGCCGAGGACGACGGCCAGCTCGCCAAGATCGCCGAGAAGGCCGCCGACCTGCCCGAGATCGTCAAGGTCATCACCTTCGACGGGGCGACCGACGGTGAGCGGGTCATCGGCCTGGACGACCTGGCCGCGATCGGCGACAAGTACCTCGCCGACCACCCGGACGTGATCGAGGAGACCGCCGCCAAGATCACCGCGGATCACCTGGCCACGCTGGTCTACACCTCGGGCACCACCGGCCGGCCCAAGGGCGTGCGCCTGCTCCACCGCGCGTGGGTCTACGAGGGCGAGGCCGTCCGGGTCCAGGGCGACGTGCTCGGCCCCGACGACCTGCAGTTCCTGTGGCTGCCGATGTCCCACGTGTTCGGCAAGGTGCTGCTCTCGATCCAGATCGCCTGCGGCTTCCCGACCGCGATCGATGGCCGGATGGACAAGATCGTCGACAACCTGGCGATCGTGAAGCCGACCTTCATGGGTGCGGCCCCGCGCATCTTCGAGAAGGTTCACGCCAAGATCACGATGATGGTCGAGAACGACGGTGGCGTGAAGAAGAAGCTCTTCGACGCCGCCTTCGCCAACGGCATCGCCCGCGACCGGCTGCAGCGCGAGGGCAAGTCCGTGCCGACCACCATGGCTCTCAAGCACGCGGTGCTCGACAAGCTCGTGCTCGGCAAGGTCCGTGACCGGTTCGGTGGGCGCGTACGTTTCTTCATCTCTGGCTCCGCCCCGCTCAACCGCGACATCGCCGAGTGGTTCCGCGCCGCCGGGATCCTGATCATGGAGGGCTACGGCTCGACGGAGAACGCCGCGGGCGCGGCCGTCGGCACCCTGACGGAGAACAAGCTCGGCACCGTCGGCAAGGCGTTCCCGGGCAGCGAGGTGAAGATCGGCGAGAACGACGAGCTGCTCATCCGCGGCCCGCACGTGATGCCGGGCTACCACAACCTGCCCGAGGAGACCGCCAAGGCGCTCGACGCCGAGGGCTGGTACCACACCGGCGACAAGGCCTCGATCGACGACGAGGGTTACATCACCATCACCGGCCGGATCAAGGAGCTCTTCAAGACCTCGGGCGGCAAGTACGTCGCGCCGCCGGCGATCGAGTCGAAGTTCGCCGCGCTGTGCCCCTACACCAGCCAGTTCCTCGTCTTCGGTGCCAACCGCAACTTCGTCAGCGCGCTGATCGCGCTCGACCCCGAGGCGATCACCGCCTGGGGCGCGGCCAACGGGCTGGAGGGGAAGTCCTACGAGGAGATCGTCACCTCGCCGCAGGTGCGCGAGCTGATCGGCGGCTACGTCGACGAGCTCAACGCGAGCCTCAACCGCTGGGAGACCATCAAGAAGTGGGAGATCCTCGAGCACGACCTGACCGTCGAGGGCGGTGAGCTGACCCCGTCGCTGAAGGTGAAGCGCAACGTCGTCGAGGCGAAGGAGCAGGCGCGGATCGACGCGTTCTACGCCGGGTCCTGATCCTCCGGGTCCCAGCCCCGGCGCTCCGCCAGCCAGTCCAGACACACCTCGCCCTGCCACCGCTGCATCCTGCGGAGGTGGGGCGAGGTCGTCTTGACCGGCTGGTCGGCGGCGGCCAGGAAGTAGCCGGCGAAGAGGGCCAGGACGGAGTCGATCGCCTCCGGTGCGGCCTGCGACAGCAGCGGATGGGCGGCCAGGAACGACTCGGCGTCGAGGCCGTCGCCGCGCGGCCCGACCAGCAGCAGGAGCGAGTCGATCCAGTCGGCGCCGAGGACCGGCCAGGTCCACTCGACCAGCAGGACGCCACCGTCGGGTCGGATGAGGATGGTGTCGTCGCGTACGTCCAGGTGGACCAGCGTCTCGCCGGCGGTGTGCTCCGCGAAACCCGCTGCGAGGGAGGCCGCCCGGTCGGCATGCGGGTAGCCGGCGACCCGGTCCCACAGTCCCGGATAGGCGGCGTGCTCCTCGGCGAAGGTCGGCCAGCCCATGCCCGGGGCCGGGGTGAGCGCGGCGGCGGTCTCGACCAGCGCCTGCGAGACGAGCTCGAGATCGGCGGCGGTCCACGGCCTCGAGGGCAGCCGCGCCTCGACGTGCTCGAAGGCCAGGACGACCCACTCGCCGTCGTCGAACCACTTCAGCTTCGGGGCGGGGACCCAGCCGGCGAGCTTCTTCAGCTTCGCGGCCTCCTCGCGGTGGATCGCCGCGGAGTCGCGCTGGGCCTTCGCGGAGGCCGCCTTGACGAAGTGCTGGGAGCCGTCCTGGCAGGTCAACAACGAGGCGAACCCCGGGGTGAAACCGGCTCCGTCCGACTCCGCCGACACCACCGGCCCACCGCCGAGCCGCTTCTCGATCGCGGACCGCAGGAACGGCGGCAGGTGGGCCCACTCGAGGCGGCGGGCGGTCTGCCCGTGTGGGATGTTCGTCGGGATCGCGGTCACGACGAACATCCTTGTGTACGCCGCCCCGGATGCGCTACTGAGACATCGGCGGCTGGTCGAACTGCCCGGCGGCCTTGCCGGTGGCGACGTCCCAGGCGGCCACGCCGGCCTCGGTCGAGGCGGTGTAGAGGGTCGTGCCGTCGGGGCTGAAGATGACGTTCGACCCTGTCGGCGCCGTCCGGGTGACGTCACGGGTTCCGCCTGCACCGCCGAGCGCTCGGGGCGCCCAGAGCTGCAGCCGGGTCTCGTCGACGTTCGGGCCGTCGCCACCGTTGCTCGCAGCGGCGAGCGAACGAGAGTCCGGAGAGAACGCGATCGCGGCGGCGTCGAAACCGGGGAGGCTCTCCACCGCTTTGAACGTCTTGGCGTCCCAGATGGTGGGAGATCCGCTGGTGGTCACCCCGGCGATCCAGCGCCCGTCCGGGCTCCAGACCGGGTCGGCGCCGCCGGCGGCTGCGACGGTGCCGACCTCGTCGCCCGAGTCGGCATCGAGGACCGAGACGCTGTCGCCGGAGGCAACCGCCACCAGGTCGCCGTCGGGGCTGAACGAGATCGATCCGATCCCGTTGTCGAGATCGGTGCTCGCCACCTCGTCGCCGTCCTCGACCGACCAGATGATCAGGTCACCCTCGAGCCCGGCGCCGGCCACGAGCCGACCGTCGGGGCTGAACGCGATCTCGCCGACCGGGCTGGCGTCGGTGACCTTCGGGTTCGGCAGACCCTCGAGCCGCTGGACCTCCTCGTCGCCGTCGACCTCGACCAGCGCGATGTCCGAGCAGCCGACCTTCCTCGCGACCAGCGTGAGGTCGGAGGTGATGGCTGCATAGCCGGTCTCGGAGACCGTCTCGTACGCACCGCCGGCGGCACCCCAGCGGCAGGTGCCGTCGGTGCAGCTGGCGACGATCTGCTGCCCGTCGGTGGTCAGCGAGCCGGCCACGAGCCGGCTCGGGATGACCGCGGCGGCCAGGCTGATCGGGGTCGTCCCGAGCGAGGAGATGTCGCAGCCGTCCCGGTCGGGGTCGCCGGCGCATCCGGCCAGGAGCGCGGCGGCGAGCACGCCGACGATCGGGACGCTGAGGACGTACGTTCGGGGTTTCATCGGTCCTTCTGGGGATCAGGCGAACGAGGTGACGTCGAAGTGGACGACGGTGCCGTCGGTGCAGGTGAGGCGGTCGAGTCGACGGCCTCCGGTCTCGACGAGGTCCTGGCGGTCGCGGACCTTGTCGAGTGCTCGGAGCATGTCGTACTCGTCGTTGATACGCAGCACCGACCACGGATGTTGCTCGCTGCCGTCGCCGGTGGAGCGGATGCTGCGCAGCGCGGCCCGGGCGACCTGGCGCTCGCGCGCCGCGGCCCGATCATCCCCGGATCCTGCCAGCGCGGTGGCCATCCGCAGATGCGCCGAGGGGCTGAAGATCGCCCCCGGCATGGCCCGCTTCAGCTCGACGGCGGCCGCGGCGTACGACCCCTCGGCGAGCAGCCTGTCGACCGAGTCGAGGTCGAGGTCGGGGGTGAAGCCGGCCGAGCCGCGGACCGCGCGGCGAAGCGGTCCGAGCGTCTCGGGGCCGGGATCGTCGAGGTAGGCGGTGACCAGATCGGCGTACGTCGTCATCGCGACTCCTCCAGGATCCGGTTGAACTCCTCCTCGCTGAGGTTGTTCAGGTAGTCGCGGCCGGCGTTGCGGGCGTCCTTCTCGACGGGCTGGTTGTAGTACTCGTCGAACGTGGCGCCGTTGTCGGTGCTCTTGTAGTCGTCGAAGTTCTCCTCCCACTCCTCGGCCTGTTGCTCGGTGATCCCGTCGGCCTTGTGCTCGTCGAAGGGGTCGTCCTCCCACCAGAACTGCCAGTCGTTCTTGTCGTCGATGGCCTCGTGCTGGCGGCCGTGACGGACCTCGTGGGCCACGGTGTTGATCAGCTGGCCGGGATCGTCGAGCACGTTGGGGTTGAGCGCCATCGTGGGCTCTTCGTCGTTCCAGTAGCCGTAGGTGATGCTGCCGTCGTCCCAGGTGTCGTTGCCCAGGTCGCTCCAGTCGATGGTGGGCATGTCGACGCCGCTCTCGGCGGCGATCTTCTTGACCATCTCCTCCAGCACGGCCTTGCGCTCCTCGATGCTGAGCGTCTCCCACTTCTCCGCGATGGCCGGGTCGATCTTGCCGTACTCGTCGCCCTGCTCGTCGATCCCGGTCGGCAGGCCGCGCGCGAGGATGGCGTCGACACCGACCGCCTTGGCGAGGGCCTTCTCGATCTCGTCGGCGAGCTCCTGGGCGATGGTCTGGCGGCTGTTGCCCCACTCCTCCGCCTCGAAACGGCTCTTGAACGTCGGTGGGGTGGCGGTGCTGGTGACCGAGCCGTCGTCGCCGACGGTGAACTCCTGGGTCTTGGCCCGGTCGAGGATGCCGGTGACGAGGCGCTCGATGGCCTCGACCTCGGGCTCGGCGGTGTAGAGCGCCTTCTGCATCTCCTGCTTGGCGGTGATGTGGGTGCCGAGGTCCTTGACGAGAGTGTCGCGGTGGCCTCGGGCGGCGTCGGCGGCGGCTCCGGTCCAGGACTTGGCGACACCGTTGGCCTCGAGCTCGTCGCGGCTGGTCTCCAGGTTGCGGAGGTCGGCCTTGAGCCCGTCGCCGGCGTCACCGAGCGGTGCGGCCTTCCAGGTCTTGACCTGGCCGAACGTGATCGCCATCAGACGAGGGCGGTCGCGTCGAAGTGAGCGAAGGTCCCGTCGGTGCAGGTGTGGCGGTCGATACGCCGACCGTCGGCCTCCAGGAGATCCTGGCGGCCGGGCACCTTGTTGAGGGCGCGGAGCAGGTCGTACTCGTCGCTGATCCGCAGCACCGTCCAGGGGTGCTCCTCGGTGCCGTCGCCGGTCGCCCGGATGCTCCGCAGCGCGGCGCTGGCCACCTGACGCTCGCGGGCCGCGGAGCGCTCCTCACCGGAGCGCTCCAGCGCGGTCGCCAGCCGAAGGTGGGCCGACGGGCTGAAGATCGCGCCGGGCATGAGGGCGCGCAGCGCGGTCGCGGCCTCGGCGTAGGCGCCCTCGGCGAGCAGCTTGTCGACCGCACGCAGGTCGAGGTCGACGGTGAAGTTGGCGGAGTTGCGGACCGCGCGGCGCAGCGGGGCAAGCGTCTCGGGACCGGGGTCGTCGAGGTAGGCGGTGACCAGGTCGGCGTACGTCGTCATTTCGACTCCTTCAGGAGGCGGTCGAGCTCAGCGGGCGTCAGGTTGTCGAGGTATTCGCGGCCGGACTTGCGGGCATCGGCCTCGACGGGCTGGTTGTAGTACTCCTCGTAGGTGTCGCCGTTGTCCGTGCTCTTGTAGTCGTCGAAGTTGTCTTCCCACTCCTCGGCCTGCTTCTCGGTGATGCCGTCCTCCTCGTGCATGTCGAAGGGGTCGTCCTCCCACCAGAACTGGAAGTCGTTGTTGTCGTCGATCGCCTCGTACTGCCGGGCATGGCGCATCTCGTGAGCCACGGTGTGCAGGATGTCGGGATTGTCCACATTGCCCGGATTGAGGTGCACGGTGTGGTCGTCCTCGCTCCAGAAGCCGTTGGTGCTGCCCTGCGCGTCCCAGACGATGTCCTCGACATCGACGCCGTACTCCTCGGCGAGCTCCTCGATCTTCTGGTCGATGATCGCCTTGCGCTCGGCATCGGTGAGCTGCGCCCACCGCTCGGCGGTCTCGGGGGAGGCCATGCCGCGCTCGTCACGGGTGTGATCGAGATCCTTGTCGGTGCCGGTCGGGATGCCGTCGGTGAGGATCTGGTCCACGCCGGCCGCCTTGGCGAGGGCGTCGGTGATGTCGTCGGCGAGCTCTTGGGCGATGGTCTGGCGGCTGTTGCCCCATTCCTCGGCCTCGTAGCGGTTGTGGAAGGTGGGCGGCGTGGCGGTGCTGGTCACCGAGCCGTCGTCGCCGACGGTGAACTCCTGGGTCTTGGCCCGGTCCAGGATGCCCTGGACGAGACGCTCGATGGCCTCGACCTCGGGCTCGGCGGCATAGAGCGCCTTCTGCATCTGCTGCTTGCCGGTGATGTGGCCGCTCAGCTGTGTGACCAGGCTGTCCCGGTGGCCCCTGGCCGCGTCGGCGGCGGCGCCGGTCCAGGACTTGGCCACGCCGTTGGCCTCGAGCTCGTCGCGGCTGGTCTCCAGCTTGCGGAGGTCGGCCTTGAGGCCGTCGCCGGCGTCGCCCAACGGCGCCGCCTTCCAGGTCTTGACCTGGCCGAACGTGATCGCCATCAGTTGGGGCCCATGACCTTTCCGCCCTTCTGGCCGGCCGCGGCGTCGGCGGCCTCGAACTCGTTGAGCGCCTTCTGCATCTCCGCGGCGAGCTTCTGCGAGCTGTCGGCTGCGGCCTTGGTCTCATCGGTCCAGCGGGTGCCGAGATCGGTCATGTAGCCGACCGACTCCGCCCCCGGGACCGCAGCGCCCGCCTTGGTCAGATGGCCGGCGGAATCGGCTTTGCGTACGGCACTCTCGGCGTCCGTGGCGATGCCGATGGATGCCTTCATGTCCTTGGGGACGACATGAATTTCGCTCATGGTCTGCTGGTCCTCCTGGGCCCGAACGGGAGACGGCTAGGGCGTGTCTACGCAGAGACACGCCCTAGCCCGCAGACCCTAACGGAAACTCGGGTCCAGCGTCTTCGTAAAAAGAGCACCGCCGTCGATGTCCCGGAGGGTAACGGTGAGCTGCTGCGTACGTGCGTCGATCTCGACCTCTCCGAAGAACTGGAAGCCGTCGGCGGGTGAGGCGTTGGCCGCCGGGGGAGCGGCCACGAACTCGGCGGCCGGACCGAAGGTGGGGTCGAGCTTGTTGGGGCCGAAGGCGCCGGCGTTGAGCGGGCCGGAGACGAACTCCCAGAACGGGTCGAAGTCCTGGTAGGCCGCCCGGTCGGGGGAGTAGGAGTGGGCCGCGGTGTAGTGGACGTCGGCGGTCAGCCAGACGTGGTTGCGGATGCCGAGACGCTTGAGCCCGGTCAGGATCTTGGCGATGTCGAGCTCGCGGCCGAGCGGGGCACCGGCGTCGCCCTGGGCGAGGCCCTCCTGCAGGGTGCCGTCGGGGACGACCAGGCCGATCGGCAGGTCGGCCGCGATGACCTTCCAGGTGGCGCGGGAGGCGGCCAGCTCGCGCAGCAGCCAGCGGGTCTGGCGCTCGCCGAGGACACCGCCGTCCGCGCTCGTCTCGGTGTCGGTCGTGTTGGCGTCCTTGTGGGTGCGCATGTCGAGGACGAAGAGGTCCATCAGCGGGCCGTAGGAGAGCTTGCGGTAGATCCGGCCGTCGGGGTCGGGGGAGGCGTCGCCGACGGGGATGTACTCATGGAAGGCCTGCTTGGCGCGGGCCGCGAGGACGTCCACGCGGCGCTCGGTGTAGCGGCCGTCGTCGGGGAGGATCTCGCCGGGGTACCAGTTGTTGGTGACCTCGTGGTCGTCCCACTGCGCCACGATCGGCGTCTGGGCGAGGAAGGCGCGCCAGTTGTCGGCGAGCAGGTTGTAGGCGTACTGCCCGCGGAACTCGGTCAGCGTCTCGGCGACCTTGTCCTTCTCCTCGGTGACGATGTTGTTCCAGATCCGGCCGTCGGGGAGGGTCACGGTCGAGGTGAGCGGGCCGTCGGCGTAGACGTTGTCGCCGGAGCTCAGGAAGAAGTCGGCCTCGCGCGCCGCCATCGCGGGCGCGATCCGGAAGCCACCGAAGTCGGGGTTGGCGCCCCAGCCCTGGCCGGCGATGTCGCCGGACCACAGGAACCGGATGTCCTGGCGGCGTGCCGGTGCGGTACGCAGCCGGCCCAGCTCCCAGGCGCTGCCGCGGCGCGGGTCGTCGGCGTCGACGGCCCGGATCCGGTAGAAGTAGTCGCGCCCCGCCTCGAGGCCGTTGACCTTCAGCTCCCCGGTGAAGTCGCTCCTCGCGGTCACCACCGGGCCGTTGACCGGACGGGCGCGGCGGAAGGACTCGTCGGCCGAGATCTCCGCAACCAGGCGCGAGGTCTTGTCCGCGCGGCTCCACAGGACGCCGCCCCGGGAGCCGACGTCGCCCGACTGGACGCCGTGCGTGAGGGTCGGACGATCTCCTCGGATGAAGGCCGGAGCGGTGCGGGCGGCATGAGCGGCGTGGGCGGTTGCTGCGGTCGTGGGGATGACGAGTCCGGCACCGGCGGCGGCACCGAGGCCGAGGACGGAGCGGCGGTTGAGTGGGGTCATGGACCAAACCTGCCGATGCCGGCGGAACGACCGGTGAGTTCCGAGGGTCGTGTCGGTGAACACGTACAGGTGTGACCCGCTGGGATGCGGGTGGCAGTATCTGCGGTGATGTGGGCAAGAAGGAACACGTACGCAGCTGCGCTGCTGCTCGTGGTGGCGCCGGTGCTGTTCGGTTGCGCCGCCGAGCCTCCGGCCGACGCGGGGTCCGCCTCGCCGTCGCTGCCCACGAGTCCGGAGAGCCAGACGTCGGTGAGCCCGCCACCACGCGCGCCGGAGTCGCTCGAGATCCCGTCCGTCCCACCCGCCGACGATCGCGGGATCGTCGAGGGCGGGGACCTGAGCTGGCCGCAGTGCCCCGAGGGGATGGGCATCAAGGAGCGTCGGACGCTGGGGCTGCCGATGCCGCTCGAGTCGGCGGAGTACGTCGTCATCGGCCTCACCAACGGGCCGGCGTTCACCCCCAACCCGTGCCTGGCCTCGCAGGTCGAGTGGGCGAAGACGAACAAGGTGATGACCTCGGCCTACGCGGTCACCTCCTACCCCCGTGCCGCCACGATCCGTCAGTACGGCGGTGAGGGGCCCGGCGACCCGGACACGGAGATCGGCCGGCTGACCAACGTCGGCTATCAGCAGGCGGTGTGGAATCTCGAGCAGATGGAGCGCGCCGGTCTGGAGTCGCCCTCGGTCTGGGTCGACGTCGAGCCGGTCGCGGTCTGGGAGTGGTCCGACGACATCGAGGCCAACCAGGCGGTGGTCAAGGGCGCCCTGGCCGGCTATCAGGACGCCGGGAAGCGGGTCGGGGTCTACTCGATCGAGGGCCTGTGGACGCCGATCGTCGGCGACCTGCAGCTGCAGCTGCCCGAGTGGCGCCCGGCGGGCGAGGCATCGCGGGCCGCAGCCCTGGAGCGGTGCGGTGGCGAGTGGATGTTCCAGGGCGGTGCGGCAGTGATGGTGCAGTGGCTCGAGGACGGCCGCGACCGCAACGTGACCTGCCCGGGCGAGTCGGTGCAGCTGCCGCTTTGGTTCCATCAGTACTGAGCGTGGGACAATAGGCGGTGACGTACCCGCCCTCGTTCTTGAGCACCCACGAAAGCAGCCTGTGACTCACTCCGCGCCACAGCCCGGCTCCACTGATCCGGCGATCATCCGCAACTTCTGCATCATCGCCCACATCGACCACGGCAAGTCGACGCTGGCCGACCGGATGCTGCAGCTGACCGGTGTGGTCGACGAGCGTGCCGCGCGGGCGCAGTACCTCGACCGGATGGACATCGAGCGCGAGCGTGGGATCACGATCAAGTCCCAGGCCGTGCGGATGCCGTGGACGGTCACCGAGGGCGAGGATGCCGACAAGACGTTCGTGCTGAACATGATCGACACCCCGGGGCACGTCGACTTCACCTACGAGGTGTCGCGGTCGCTGCAGGCGTGCGAGGCGGCGATCCTGCTCGTCGACGCGGCGCAGGGCATCGAGGCGCAGACCCTCGCCAACCTCTACCTGGCGATGGGTGCCGACCTGCACATCATCCCGGTGCTCAACAAGATCGACCTGCCCTCGGCCAACGTCGAGAAGTACGCCCTGGAGCTGGCCAACCTGGTCGGCTGCGAGCCGGAGGACGTGCTCAAGGTCTCGGCCAAGACCGGGCTCGGCGTCGAGGACCTGCTCAACCACATCGTCTCCGAGACGCCGCCGCCCGTCGGCGACCCGGACGCCCCGGCGCGGGCGCTGATCTTCGACTCCGTCTACGACACCTACCGCGGCGTGGTGACCTACGTCCGGGTCTTCGACGGCAAGCTGACCCACCGCGACAAGATCAAGATGATGTCGACCGGTGCGGTCCACGAGATGCTCGAGCTCGGCGTGATCAGCCCGGAGCCGGTCAAGGCCGACCACATCGGGGTCGGCGAGACCGGCTACCTGATCACCGGTGTGAAGGACGTACGTCAGTCGCGTGTCGGTGACACCGTCACCGGCAACAACCGTCCTGCGACGGAGATGCTCGGCGGCTACTCCCACCCCAACCCGATGGTCTTCGCGGGGCTCTACCCGATCGACGGCGACCAGTACCCGGTGCTGCGCGAGGCGCTCGACAAGCTCCAGCTCAACGACGCGGCCCTGACCTACGAGCCGGAGACGTCGGGCGCGCTCGGCTTCGGCTTCCGCGTCGGGTTCCTCGGCCTGCTGCACATGGAGATCACCCGCGACCGCCTCGAGCGCGAGTTCAACCTCGACCTCATCTCGACGGCTCCCAACGTGGTCTACGACGTGATCATGGAGGACGGCTCCGAGCACATCGTCACCAACCCCTCGGAGTTCCCCGAGGGCAAGATCCGCGAGGTGCGTGAGCCGGTCGTCAACGCCACGATCCTCTCGCCGTCCGACTACATCGGCACGATCATGGAGCTGTGCCAGAAGAAGCGCGGCACCCTCGGCGGCATGGACTACCTCTCCGAGGACCGCGTCGAGATGCGCTACGTCCTCCCCATGGGCGAGATCGCCTTCGACTTCTTCGACCAGCTCAAGTCCTCGACCAAGGGGTACGCCTCGCTGAACTACGAGTTCAGCGGCGACCAGGCGGCTGACCTCGTCAAGGTCGACATCCTGCTCCAGGGCGAGCCCGTCGACGCGTTCTCCGCGATCGTCCACCGCGAGGCCGCCTACGGCTACGGCGTGATGATGGCCGGCAAGCTCAAGGAGCTCATCCCGCGCCAGCAGTTCGAGGTGCCCATCCAGGCCGCCATCGGCGCCCGGGTCATCGCCCGCGAGACCATCCGCGCCATCCGCAAGGACGTCCTCGCCAAGTGCTACGGCGGCGACATCTCGCGTAAGCGCAAGCTGCTGGAGAAGCAGAAGGAGGGCAAGAAGCGGATGAAGATGGTCGGCCGCGTCGAGGTCCCCCAGGAGGCCTTCGTGGCCGCGCTCTCCACCACCCAGCCCTCCGGCGACAAGAAGTGACGTCGGCGGGGTCGAGCTCCGGCCCGGCGACGTCCTAGGCTCGGTGCTGGACAACCTTTCCCGGGGGCGACCTGGTCGTCCTTGACAGAGGCGCCTCGTCGGAGGCGCCGAGCGGGGAGGGGACGTGGATGGGATCCAGGTCTCGGGCAAGGGGAGCAGGGCCGGGGCGGCTCGGGAGTTCGACGACTTCGTGGCGTCCTGCTCCACGCGGCTGCTGCGGACCGCCTACCTGCTGACCCACGACCGCGGGCGCGCCGAGGACCTGCTGCAGACGGCGCTGGTCAAGGCGTGGCTGTCCTGGTCGCGGATCGAGAGCGACCCGGTCGCGTACGTGAACAAGATCCTCGTCAACACCTACGCCACCTGGTGGCGGCGCCGGTGGAACGCCGAGCGTCCGACGTCGGAGCTGCCGGAGGCCGGGTACGACGAGGACCGTGCCGAGACCCACGACCTGTGGGCGGCGCTGGGGAGGCTTCCGGCGAGGCAGCGGGCGGTGATCGTGCTGCGATACATGGAGGATCTCAGCGAGGCGGAGACCGCTCGCCTGCTCGGCTGCTCGGTCGGCACCGTGAAGAGCCAGCGGGTGAAGGCGTTGGCCAAGCTGCGCCTCGACGGCGCGTTGGCCGAGGAGACCCACGGGGAGGTGGCCCGATGAGCATCGAACAGCTTCAGGAGACGTTGCGGGCGCATGCCGCGGCGATCGAGGACGACACGGTCCGCGGTCGTGGCCCGGCCGTCCGTCGCAGGGCCGCGACGATCCGGCTCCGCCGGGCGCTGGTCGTGGCTGCGGTCGCGGTGATCGTGGTTCCGGTGGCGGTGATGGCCTCGCTCGGCGCGAACCCGTTCGATCGGACGGCACCGGTCGTGAGACCGGTGCCCTCGAACGGGCCGTTCGTGGGGACGTACGCGGGACGGACCCTGATCGACTCCGAGATCGCCGCCGGGAGGAGCGAGCTCTCCTTCACCGCCGAGGCCTCCCGCAACACGGAGTGGAGGGCGGTCTGCCGAGGAGTCGGCAGTGGCTACACGCTGCACCTGTCGCTGGACGACGGCGAGCCCGGCCAGCTGCCCTGCGACGTGGCGCTCCTCTCGGGCCGCTGGATCTCCTTCCAGCTCGGGCCGGAGTATCCGCAGGAGGGCACGCACACGCTTCGGCTCTGGCTGACCAGCACGTCCGGACGCGAGAAGGCGCCACCTGCCGAGGGACAGATCGGCGCCGCCGTCTACCGGCTTCCCGAGCCCGCCGCCACGGTTGCCGGCCACCAGGTCCAGGCCCTCGAGATGGACGGCGGAAGCGAGTTCCGTCTGGTCCAGCGGGGGGAGTCCATGCCGGGCTCTCGAGTCCTCTCCTCGACGTACTCCTCCAAGGCTCTCCCGGTCGAGGTGGACTGGTTCACATCGGGCTCGGGCAGCCAGGAGGTGCAGGTCTACGTCGACGGCCGGCCCGAGACGGGGCTGATCCTCGGCGACGGCGGTCCGGGGCTCGTCCTGACGCCGGGGGAGGCGCACACGGTGAGTCTGCGGATCGTCGGGGACGTCCCGTCCGATGCTCTCCTCGGGCTCGTGTGGCGCGAGGAGGTTCGACGATGAAACGGCGCGGCTGGATCTGGTGGTACGGGCTGTTCCTCGGCTGCCTGCTCCTCGCGGCGGGAGCGGCGGAGACCGTTCGGGTCGTACGCAGCGGCGACGGCGGTCTGCTGTTCTGGTTCGGCACGCTCGTCGGAGGAGGGGTGCTGGTCCTGGCCGGGACGCTGCTCCTGCCCAGCCGGCCGAGGCCGGGGTTCGTCCTCACGACGGTCGGGTGCGCCGCCGGGCTGCTCCCCACCTCGTGGACGGTGATCGTGCCGGTGATGCTCGTCGTGCTGATCGTCGCGAGCGGCAGGCGAGCCGCTGCGGCGCCGGTCGAGAGCCGGGTCAGGAGCGGATGAGCTCGACGCTGTCGAGGAGGAGGTCGAGGTCGTCGAGGCGCTGGTCGACGTCTTCGGGGCTCTCCCAGAACAGGCTGATGCCGTTCGCCTGCACGTCCACACACTCGGCCGGGGAGCCGTCGGAGTAGGTCCACCAGGTGAGCCGCTCGCCCTCCAGGTCGCCGAAGACGTCGACCGGGGCGTCGTAGGTGACGTTCCTGACCTCGTCGTCGCCGCCGATGCCCTCGTACTGCTTCAGCTCGTCCTCGTGGTCGGCGAGCGACTCCGTCTCGCCGACCTGGACGCTGAGGAAGCGGTCCTCGGGGTCACGCCACGTGCACTGGCCGCTGGGGGTCTGCTCGGTCGGGCCGGTCGACTCGGAGGTGAACCCGTCCGGCACGGCCAGCCTCAGGGTGGCCGGCTTCCCGCCGACCACTGCCGGGCACTCCACCGCCGTGAAACCCTTCGGCGTCGAGGGCGTGGACGCCACGAACGGCGTCGGTTCGGCCGTCGTGTCCGGGGCCGGCCCGGCCCCGCAGGCCGAAGTCGCGGCGATCAGGACGGTCAGGAGGGCGGCCCGAGGATGCATGCCCGCCAGTCCATCACATCGGGCGTGGTGCGCAAGAACGGTCGGGCCGGCCGGGCGCGGACGGTGGTTGAGTGACGCACATGCGTACAGAACAGATTCGGTTTCCGGAGGGATACGGCACGCCGTCCGAGCTGCTGGCGTGGGAGGACGTACGTCAGCGCCTGGTCGAGGCGAAGCAGTTCTGGTTCGCGTTCGAGAGGCCTGGGCGGAGTCCGCACGTGACGCCGCTGGACGGGATCTGGTTCGAGGACAAGCTGGTCTACGGCGGCAGTCCGGAGACGTTGCACCGGCGGCTCGCGGCCGAGCATCCGAAGGTGACGGTGAACCTGCCGGATCCGTGGAAGCTGGTCGTCGTCGAGGGCGAGGTGAGGGAGTCGAGGTTCGCGCCGGAGGTCGCCGAGGAGATCGCGGGGCTGCTGAACGCGAAGTATCCCGAGTACGGCGAGAACGTCTTCGAGGCCAAGCACTACATCGAGGGCGCGCCGGCGGTGCATCCGCGGCGCATCCGGGCCTGGACCTCGTTCCCCAAGGACGCGACGGCGTTCGTCTTCGACTGACTTCGGACTGGTTCGCGCTAGTCTCGCAGGGATGCACTTCACCGACTACGACACTCGGGTCGCGGCGTACGCCGTCATCGTCGACGACGCGGGGCGGATCCTGCTGAGCTGGTTCAACGGCAACCATCGCAACGACCCGGGGTGGACGCTGCCGGGTGGTGGCGTCGACTACGGCGAGCAGATGCCCGCCGCGGTCGTGCGCGAGGTGAAGGAGGAGACCGGCTACGACGTCGAGGTCGGTGCTCCGCTGACGACCGACGTGTACGTGGTGCCGTTCGACCCCGGTCGCCGGCCCTACCAGTCCACCCGGGTGGTCTTCGAGGCCCGGATCGTCGGGGGCGAGCTGGGGACGCTGGAGGTCGACGGAACCACCGACTTCGCCGGATGGGTCGGGCTGGACGACCCCGCGATCGGAGCCGACTCCACCAGCCCCATCGTCCGGATGGGGATCGAGGCCCTGAAGGTCGCTCAGTCGACCCAGTAGTTGTCGTGGAGCTTGTAGAACTCGGCCATCTCGTCCGGACCGAGCTCGGTGCCCTCGGCCAGCTCGCGCAGCCCCTCGAAGTAGCCCTCCCGTGGCGCGCCCGGGGTGAAGTGGAGCAGCATCGAGGCGGGCTCGTCGGTGGTGTTGCGGAAGCCGTGCAGGCCGCCGACCGGCACGTGCACGAAGTCGCCGGCGCCGGCCGGGATCCACTCCTCGCCGTTGTAGATCCTGACGGTCCCGGTGAGGACGTAGAACGACTCGGCCACAGCACGGTGGAAGTGCGGCCCCGGGCCGGTCTCGTTGGGGCCGAAGTGCCAGCGGTAGAGCCCGTAGTCGCCCGCGGTCGTCGCTCCGGTGGCGAGATAATCGACCTTCACGCCGTTGGGATAGGTGAGGTCGGGCGGGGTGGTGTCGGGCCGGTGGAACGCCGAGACCTCACCGGCCTCGCCGTCGTAACGCTCGCGCGGGTAGGGAACACCTCGGGTCCCCATCGACTCAGGAAGTGACATGGGCCCAACCTGCCGCAAGGGCTCGGGGTTGGGAAGCGGATTTAGGGCTCAGCCTTAGGGTTGGCGCCGTGACGCTCGTCCCGGACTCCTTCCTGGCCCTCGCCGCCCACAGGCCGTCATGGACGGCGTGGCTCGACGACCTCCCGGGGCTGCTCGGCGACCTGCTCGAGGAGTGGTCCCTGACCGTCGACGGCCCCTCGGTCCATGGCGACTGCGCCGTCGTGCTCCCCGTGCGCACCGCCGACGGCGAGGCCGCGGTGCTGAAGGTCGGCTGGCCCCACTGGGAGGCCGAGCACGAGGCGCTGGCGCTGCAGACCTGGGGCGGTCGGGGCACCGTACGCCTGCTGAGGGCCGACCCGAAGCGCTTCGCGCTGCTGCTGGAACGGCTGCATCCTTCGGACCTTTCGGAGACGTGGGACGTGCAGGCGTGCGAGATCGTGGGCGGGTTCTACCGGCGGCTGCACGTCGCGGCTCCGCCGCAGCTGCGTACGTTGTCGGCGCAGGCCGCACGCTGGGCGAGCGAGCTGGGAGAGAAGGAGCGGCGGCTGCCGGTCCCGCCGCGGATGGTCGAGCAGGCCCGGTCGATCGCGCGCGACTTCGCCGCCGACGAGTCCACCGACGGGAAGCTGATCCACACCGATCTGCACTACGAGAACGTCCTGCGGGGCGATCGTGAGGAGTGGCTGGTGATCGACCCGAAGCCCCTCTCCGGCGACCCGCACTACGAGCTTGCGCCGATGCTCTGGAATCGCTTCGAGGAGTATGCGGGGCGGTTCCGGGACGGCGTACGCGACCGTTTCTTCGCCCTCGTCGACGCCGCCGACCTCGACGAGGACCGTGCCCGCGCGTGGGTGGTCCTGCGGCTGATGGTCAACGTCAAGGACGAGGTGGAGGACAACCAGGCGCCCGACAAGGAGTGGATCACCGCGATGGTCTCGGTGACCAAGGCGGTCCAGGACTGAAAACCCGTTCGACCGTCGTCACAGGCCGGGGGAGAATCGCTCCGTGCCCATCGTACGAAGCGTGAACATCGGTCAGTCCCAGCCCGCCGAGTGGGCGGAGGTGGGTGCCACCTCGATGGAGAAGCTCGCGACGCCCGAGCCGGTCACGGTCGGCATGGAGGGCATCGTCACCGACACCCAGACCGACCGCCGCCACCACGGTGGCGCGGAGCAGGCGGTCTACGCCTTCGCCCGCGAGGACCTCGACGCGTGGGGCACCCGCCTGGGCGCGACGCTCCGCGACGGCCAGTTCGCCGAGAACCTCACCACCGAGGGGATCGACATCAACGAGGCGCTCGTGGGGGAGCAGTGGCGGATCGGGACGGTGCTGCTGCAGGTCTGCAGCGTGCGTACGCCGTGCAACGACTTCAAGAACTGGATGGGCGTCTCGGGCTACGACAACGCCCGTTGGGTCAAGCGGTTCGCGCAGGAGGCCCGGCCCGGCCCCTACCTGCGGGTCCTCGAGGAGGGACAGCTGCAGGCCGGCGACGAGATCGTCGTCGTCCACCGCCCCGAGCACGACATCACAGTCTCGACCCTCTTCAGGGCGCTGGTCACCGACCGCAGCCTGCTCCCGAGCCTCATCGGCATCGACGGGCTCGGGGACAAGCCGCGGGCGGCGGCCGAGAAGTACGTCGCGGCCAAGGCGCGCTAAGGCCCGCAGGGCCCTCCGTTGCAGCCCATCAAGTAGAGACCGTCGGGGGAGAGGCCCTGGATCTGGAGCTTGTCCAGCTGGTCCGCGGTCAACGTCCCGGTCGGGATCAGCGCGACTGCCACGTTGTCCTTGGTGATGGTCGCGTCGAAGCGCTGCTCGCCGACCCAGAACCAGGCGGACTCAACGGTCTCGTTGCTGAGCGATCGCGTCACCCGGATCCCTTCCGCGGTCTCGGTCCACTCGGTGGTCGGCGGCGCAGGCGCCTCGCCATGAACCAGCTCGCCGTCGGCGTCGTAGGCGCGGAAGCTGGCCGAATCGACGGAAACCTCGTGGTCGATCCAGGCGACCGCCACGCCGTTGACGATCGTTGCCGGGATCTCCTCCCCGTTCGAGGTGAAAACCACCTTGGTGACGTTCAGTTCCTCCGGGAGCGGAAGCGTGAACTCCGAGACGTCGTCGGCGGTTGAACGGGAGAAGTCCTCCCACGGCCCCATCGATGCGAGGGAGCCCCAGAACTCCGGCGTACCGGCGGCCACGGTGAGGTCAGGCTCGGAACCTGCGCTCTGCCGGGGATCTGTCGGGGTCGAGCAGGTCACCGAATAGTCGACGCCCTTGAAGATCGCCTTGGCCGTCGAGCCACGCTTCTCGGCGAGGAACGGCCAGGTTCCTGCTGGGATCTGCTCGATGTCATCGGGGTTGTGGAGGTTGTCCGCCAGGGGGACGGCCGTCAGTGAGCTTTCGTACTCGGACTCCAGATCTCGCCAGGCCGACGTCAGGCACCGCTCGCTCATCTCGTCGAGCTCCTCGAGCGTGAGATTGGTCGGCTCACCCGACCAGCCGACCGGGTTCTTCTCCGACGGTGTCTGAGTGGCGATGTCGGAGTCGATCAGCCGGTCGGGGATCGCGACGTACGCCATGACACCGGCGACCGAGAAGGCGGCGACGGCGGCGACCACCTGCGCGGTGCGGCGCCGGCGGCGCATCCGGTCACCCCGGCGCAGGATCTCGGCGGCGGGAAGGTCCAGGGTCTGGCGGCCGCTGGTGCGCAGCATGGTCTCGATGTCGTTCATGACAGCATCCCTTCGGAGTCGGCCAGCTGCAGCCGCAGGGTCTTGAGGGCGTGGTGGAGTGTGGCCGAGACGGTGCCGCGAGCGATTCCGAGCTCGTGGGCGGTGGTCTCGGCGTCGAGGTCGAGGAAGTAGCGCAGCGCGACCACCTGGCGTTGCCGCGGCGGCAGCCGGCGTACGGCTTCCAGCAGGTCGTGGTCGAAGCCCGGGGCGTCGCAGGGGAGCGGCTCGGGGGCATCGGACACGATCAGCTCGCGGCGGCGCTTGCGCCACCAGGAGATGTCGGCGTTGATCGCGGTGCGGACCACCCACGCCGCGGGGGAGCTGCTCAGTCTCACCGTCGGCCAGCGTGACCAGGCGCGGGCAAAGGCCTCGGCGATCGCCTCTTCGGCACGCCCCGGATCCATGCCCCCGGCGATCGCGGCGCGCAGGCAGCGGTCCTTGGCACCGACGTAGAAGTCGGAGAACTCTTCTCGGCTCACGCCTGAGTGACGCACACGCACCATTATCGGTTTAGGCGCTAGTCGAATAACTGTTTGACGGTTCTGTCCGGCCTCACCAGACTCACTCCCAAACAACTCTTGGGAGGTTCGGTGGACGAGGAGATCTCGCGACTGCGGGCGGCCGGGCACCCGCTCCGGCTTCGGATGCTGTCACTGCTGACGGGCGCGGAGCTGTCGGCGGCGGAGGTGGCGCGCGAGCTCGACCTGACCCACGCCAACGCCTCCTACCATCTCCGGCTGCTCGAGAGCGCCGGGCTGCTCGAGGTCGCGGGCGAGGAGCGGATCCGGGGTGGGGTCGCGAAGCGATACCGCTACGCCTGGCGCAGCGAAACCGCCGAGGGGCGGCCGTCCAAGGAGGACGACGAGGTCCACACCCGTGCGATCGCCGAGGAGCTCGTCCGCCGCCGCCGTCTGCGGGCGGATGGTCCCGCCATCATCTCGGACGCGGAGATGTGGGTCGATCCCGACATCTGGCAGCGGGTCCACGATCTCGTCCAAGAGGCCAGCGGCCTGCTCCACGAGAACGCCCGCCCGCCGCGTACGGAGGGCACGATCCACGTGAACCTGACTGCCGCCGCCTTCGTGATGGGAGAGGACCGGTGAGCGTCAAGGAGAGTCTCTTCGTCCTCAAGGATCGCGACTTCGGGTGGTTCTTCGCCTCCCGCTTCGTGAATATGGCCGGCACCTCGATGTCGCACATCGCGCTTGCTTTCGCGGTGCTCGAGGTCACCGACTCGGCGTCAGCGCTGGGCGCCGTCGTGGCGGCACACACCATCCCGATGGTCATCTTCCTGCTGGTCGGAGGCGTGATCGCCGACCGCTTCCCGCGGCGGCTGGTCCTACAGATCTCGAACCTGTCCTCGGCGCTCACCCAGGCTGTGGCCGCCGGGCTGATCATCTCCGGCAGCGCCGAGATCTGGATGCTGATCGTCCTCGAAGCGGTCAACGGCACCATGTCGGCGATGGCGTACCCGGCGATGCAGGGCATGGTGCCGCAGCTGGTCGCGAAGAAGGATCTGCAGCCGGCCAACCTGCTGCTGTCGATGTCGCGGGGCTCGCTGACGATCCTCGGGCCGTCGGCGGCGGCCGTCCTGGTCGTCGGGGTCGGCGCCGGCTGGGCGCTGGCGATCGACGCGCTGGCCTGGCTCCTCGCCGCGATCTTCCTGCTCCCGGTGCGGATCCCGCGCCGCGCCAAGACGGGCCCGAAGACGTCGGCCATCGCAGAACTGGTCGAGGGATGGAGGTACGTCCGTTCCACCACCTGGCTGTGGGTCGTCGTGCTCGCCTTCATGGTGATCAACACGATGTGGGCAGGCGGGATGCAGGTGCTGGGGCCGGCGTACGCCAAATCAACTTCACTGGGGGTCCAGGGCTGGGGGCTGGGCAACTCGGCCCAGGCGATCGGGATCCTAGTCATGACCTTCGTGCTGATGCGATTGACCCTCCGGTATCCGCTGCGTGCCGGGATGCTTGGCGTCAGGCTGATGGGGCTGCCGTTCATCGCGCTCGGTCTGTGGCCGGAGACCGTGCCTTTCGTCATCGCGATGGCCGTCGCCGGCGCCGGGATCGAGATCTTCGGGCTCGGCTGGAACCTCGCGATGATGGAGAACGTGCCCGAGGAGATGCAGTCACGGGCGTGGTCGTACGACATGCTCGGGTCGTATATCGCGATGCCGATCGGACAGCTGATGTACGGGCCGCTGGGGGAGTCTTTGGGGGCGCGACCGGTGTTCCTGACGAGCGGTGTTCTCTGTGTCTTGATCTGTCTTGCCACGGTTGCGGTGCCTTCCGTGGCTAGGCTGCAACGCGTCGAGCAACCTGCCACCGAAGGAACGCCCGTATGAGCCTGAACACCTCCGCCGTCGACTCGCTCTTCCAGGAACGCTTCGAGGAGAACCTGACCCCGGGGCTGGCCTATGGGGTCGTACGCGGCTCCGAGCTGCTCCACTCCGGAGCCTTCGGTGCGGTTCGGGACGGTGGCCCGGCGCCGACCGCGGACTCGGTCTTCAGGATTGCGTCGATGTCGAAGTCGTTCACGGCGGCCGCGGTGCTGCTGCTGCGCGACCGTGGGCTGGTCGACCTGGACGAGGCGATCGGGCAGTACGTACCCGAGCTCGTCGACCAGGCGCCCTACTCCGCCGACTCGCCGGCGGTGACGCTGCGGCTGCTGCTGTCGATGTCGGCCGGGCTGCCGACCGACGACCCGTGGGGCGACCGGCAGGAGTCGTTGTCCTACGACGACTTCGGGACGTTCCTCGACGGAGGCTTCTCGACCGGGCAGGAGCCGGGGGTCGGGTTCGAGTACTCCAACCTCGGCTATGCGCTGCTCGGGCGCGCGATCGAGAACGTCGTCGGTGGTTCCTCTCCCGAGGGCGCCAACCGGGACTTCGTCGAGCACGAGCTGCTTGCGCCCCTGGGGATGACCTCCTCGGCGTACTCGCCCGATGCGGTGCCGAATCTCGTGCCTGGTCATGTGCCGCCGCTGCATCCGGCGTGGGCGGGTGACCGGCTGTCGGGCCCGCGGACCTGGACGGAGACGGCGCCGGTGGCGTCGGGATCGTTCGCGGCGATGGGCGGCATGCACTCCTCGGTCGCCGACCTGGCGCGCTGGGTCGGTGGGTTCGTGTCGGCCTTCTCCGCCGGGGTCGACGGGCATCCGCTCTCGAAGGCGTCGCGGCGGGAGATGCAGCAGCTGCACCGGTTCGGGTCGGTCTCGTCCTCGCTGGAGCTCTCGGGGCCCGAGGCGGGGATCGGGGCGATCGCCGTCGGCTACGGCTACGGCCTCATGGTCGACCACGACAGCCGGCTCGGGCAGTTCGTCCACCACTCCGGCGGCTACCCCGGCTACGGCTCGCGGATGGTCTGGCACCCCGCGTCCGGTCTCGGTGTGATCACGCTGTCCAACAGCACGTACGCCGGTGCCGGGGCGACCGCGATGGCCGCGCTGCGTTCGCTGGTGTCGGAGGAGCTCGCGGGCGGTGGTCCGCACCGGTTCTCGACGGTGGTCAAGGGCCTGCGTCCGCGGCTCGACTCGGCGCTGGAGGCCGCGGTCGAGCGGCTGCGTACGTTCGACCCGGAGGGCGCCGAGGTCTTCGCGCTGCCGTCGCTGTTCGCCGACAACGTCGAGCTCGACGCCCCTGACGCCGGACGGCGCGCCCAGATCACCCAGGCGCGTGCGAAGGTCGGCCTGCCGCTCGGCGGCGCGCCCTACGGCTACTTCGGGCGTGCGATGGGCGCCGCGCTGGCCGTGGTGCCGGCCGAGAAGGGCCGCTACGACATCGAGGTCATGCTCTCCCCGGAGGCCGAGCCGCGCATCCAGACCCTGCGGATCAACGCCGTCCCCGACGCCCACGGGGGCCTCGTCGCCGCCGCCCGCGCCGCCCTCGAGGAGAGCTCCCCGGTCATCGCCGCCCTCCGGGCCTTCGGCGTACCCGAGCTGATCACGACGCCCCTGTCCGGTGACGGTTCCTCCAAGGCCGACTTCCTCGTCGTCGCCGGAGCGACCTACTGGAAGATCGCGGTGGGCGCGAAGACCGTCGTCTCGGCCTTCCCCGCCTCCGACCACCCCCGCCTCACCTACCTCGCCTCCGCTCTCCGCGGCTGACTCCTTCGCGCCGAATCGGTAGTTGTGGCGGCCGAAACCTGAGTTGTGACGGCCGAGTCTGTAGTTGTGGGTGACGAGTCGGCAGTTTCGTTCGTCACAACTACCGATTCGCCTCGCCGCAAGTGAGGACTCGGCACGCCAGAAGTGAGGACTCGACCTTGATGTGTTCGAACAAATGTTCGATACTCATTGAGTGGGAGTGGTAGCGGGGATTGAGCGACACCAGAAGCTGGCTCAGATCGAGCAGCTCCGGTCGAAGGTGCGACGGCTGGAGCAGAAGCCGGGCATGGGCGCGGAGCTGGCGACGCACGAGGCGCTCGGTGGGGTGGTGCAGCTGCGGGCCGGAGGGACGTACGCGGCCGACTCGCTGGCGCTGGCGATGCTGCTGCTGGCGGGGCCGTCGGGAGCGGGGGAGTGGACCGCCGTCGTCGGGGTCGAGGACTTCGGCGTCGAGGCGGCGGCCGAGGCCGGGGTCGACCTGGAGCGGACCATCCTGGTGCCGCGGCCCAAGGACTCCTGGCTGGAGGCGACCGCGGCCCTGGTCGATGTGACCACGCTGGTGCTGGTCCGGCCGACAGGGCGGGTGACCCCGAGCGTCGCCGAGAAGATCGGCGCCCGGCTGCGCACCCGCGGCGCCGCGCTGGTCGCGCTGGGGGAGTGGCCGAGAGCGGACGTACGCCTGCGGGCGACCGAGCCGCGCTGGGTCGGGCTGGGCAACGGCGACGGCCATCTCCGGGCGAGAAGGATGGTGGTCGAGGCGGTGCGCGGGACGGCTCCGCCGCGGCGTACGGCGCTCTGGTTCCCCGCCGAGGACGGCGGTCTTCGGCGCGTCATCGAGCCCGTTGCCGACCTCGCTGACCTGCGGAAACAGGAGTCCGCATGAGTCGCACGCTGGTGGTCTGGTGTGCCGACTGGCCGGTCGCCGCGGCGCTGGGCGATGCCGGTCTGCCGCGGCATCTGCCCGCGGCGGTCTTCGCGCAGAACCGGGTCCAGGCCTACAACCAGGCGGCGCGCGAGTTCGGGATCAAGCGCGGGATGCGGCGCCGGGACGCCCAGTCGCGCTGCCCGGAGGTGCAGGTGCTCGCCGCCGACGAAGCCCGTGACGCGCGGGTCTTCGAGGAGGTGCTGGTGCGCCTGGAGGAGCTGCGCCCAGGAGTCATGCCGCTGCGTCCCGGGCTGGTCGCGCTGCGCTCGCCCGCACGCTTCTACGGCGGCGAGGCCGAGGCCGGCGCGGCGATCGCGGAGTGCGTGGTCGGGCTCGGGATCTGGGACGTACGGATCGGCATCGCCGATGAGCTCTTCACCGCCGAGCAGGCCGCGCGGAACGCCGGGCTGCAGGAGACGTACGCGGTCCCGGCGGACGGAGGATCCACCGCGTTCCTGCGCGCCCTGCCGGTCCATGTCCTCGAGGACGCGAACGCGGTCAGCCTGCTGCAGCGGCTCGGCCTGACCACGCTCGGCGGCCTCGCCGACCTGCCCGGCGCCGACGTCAAGGCGCGCTTCGGCGCGCAGGCCGCCTGGGTCCGCCAGGTGATCCACGGCGAGGGAGCGCGGCCGGTGTCCGGGCGTACGCCACCGCCCGAGCTCGCCACCGAGGTCGCCTTCGAGCCGCCGCTCGACTCCGCCGAGGCGGTCTGCTTCTCGGCCCGGCAGGCGGCGGAGGGCTTCGTGAAGGGCCTGGCGGCGCGACAGGAGGTCTGCACCGAGGTGCGGATCGAGGTTGCGATGGAGGACGTGACGGACTCCTGCCGCACCTGGGCACACCCGCGCTGGTTCTCCTCCGTCGATCTCATCGACCGGCTGCATTGGCAGCTGGCCGGGGCAGTGGCAGGTGGCCGAGGTGGAGGCGTCACAGGAGTGCGCTTCGTCCCCGAGGTCGCCGTCTCCGAGGCGGTCCACGCCGACGGTCTCTGGGGCGGCACGAACGAGCGCGTCGACCGCGGCATCGCCCGGGTGCAGGGGCTGCTCGGCCACGAGGCCGTCGTCGCCCCGGTTCTCCAGGGCGGCCGGGCCCCGCGCGACCGGCAGGCGTACGTCCCCTGGGGCAACCGCCCCAGCACCCTCCGCGACCGCGCGCTGCCGTGGCCCGGCTCGATCCCGCCGCCGGCGCCCGCCCGGGTGCTGGCCGATCCGTGGCCGGCGGAGGTCTGCGACCAGGCCGGGCGGCAGGTGGTGGTGCTCCCGCGCGGCGGTGTCTCCGCCGACCCCGCCCGCTACCGGCCATCGGCCGGCCAACCCTGGCAGCGGGTCGCCTCCTGGGCCGGTCCGTGGCCGGTCACCGAGGCGTGGTGGGAGCCCGACGGCGGCCGGAGGGTCGCCCGTTTCCAGCTCGTCGGGGTCGACGGCCGCGCCTGGCTGGCCACCTTCGACACCGACCACTGGCTCACCGAAGCCAGCTACGACTGATGGGTTCGACCGATGGGCTGGAACAACCCCGAGATCCCCTGGAAGGAGCTGGAGCGGCGACTGTCGGGCCGCCCGCCGAAGGATCCCTACGGCGACGCGCCGATCTCGCGCCGCAAGAAGCGGCTCACCGGGGAGACGGTGTCGTGGCCGGAGGGCCCGGTGGTGCCGTACGCCGAGCTCCATGCCCACTCCGACTTCTCCTTCCTCGACGGAGCGAGCTCCCCGTCGGCGCTGGTCACCGAGGCGATCCGGCAAGGGCTGCACGGGATCGCGATCACCGACCACGACGGGTTCTACGGGGCTCCCGCCTTCGCTGAGGCGGCGCAGAAGCTGACCCCGGAGGCGTCCGAGACGTCGGAGAGGAAGCTGCTCACCGTCTATGGCGCCGAGCTGTCCCTGGGCCTGACCAAGCCGCAGAACGGGATCGCCGACCCCGAGGGCACCCACCTCCTCGTGCTCGCCCGGGGAGTCGAGGGCTACCGGCAGCTGGCCGGCGCGATCACCGAGGCGCAGCTGCGCGGCGACGAGAAGGGACGGCCGGCCTACGACCTCGACGAGCTCGCCGACCGGGCTCGCGCCGGCAACTGGCTGATCCTGACCGGGTGCCGCAAGGGCACGGTACGTCAGGCCCTCACCGGCACCGGCCCGATCGCCGCGGCCCGGGCGCTGCGCGAGCTCACCGATCGTTTCGGGCACGAGAACGTCGTCGTCGAGCTGACCGACCGCGGCCATCCGACCGACTCCTACGACAACGACCTGCTCGCCGGCATCGCCCGCGAGGCCGGTCTGCCCACGGTCGCCACCAACAACGTCCACTACGCCACGCCCGACCGGCACCGGGTGGCCGACGCGCTCGCGGCGGTCCGCGCTCGGCGCACCCTGAGCGACATCGCCGGCTGGCTCCCGGCCGGCCCGGTGGCGTACGTCAGGTCGGGTGAGGAGATGGAGCAGCTCTTCCGGCGCTACCCGGGTGTGGTCGCACGCAGCGTCCAGATCGCCGAGGAGTGCGCCTTCGACCTGCGCAAGGCCACCCCGAAGCTGCCCAAGCGCGGGATCCCCGAGGGCGAGACCGCCGCGAGCCGGCTGCGCCATCTGACCGAGGAGGGTTTCGCGGAGCGCTATGCGAAGGCGTACGCCACCGACCCGGAGTTCGTCGAGGAGGCCCGCGAGCGCGTGGAGCACGAGCTCGAGGTCATCGAGCGCAAGGACTTCCCTGGCTACTTCGTGATCGTGCACGACATCGTCGAGTTCGCCCGGAGCGAGAAGATCCTCTGCCAGGGGCGAGGATCGGCGGCCGCGTCCGCGGTCTGCTACGCGCTCGGGATCACCGCGATCGACCCGGTCTTCTACAAGCTGCCGTTCGAACGGTTCATCTCCGAGCATCGTGAGGAGGAGCCCGACATCGACGTCGACTTCGACTCCGACAAGCGCGAGACGGTGATCCAGTGGGTCTACGACACCTACGGCCGGCGCAACGCCGCGCAGGTCGCGAACATCGTCGGCTACCGGCCGAAGATGGCGGTCAGGGACGCGGCCAAGGCGCTCGGCCACAGCCCCGGCCAGCAGGACGCCTGGTCCAAGCACCTCGGCTACTCCCGCGTCGAGGCGCCGGACGACGTCGGCATCCCCGCTCCTGTCCTCGCGCTGGCCGAGGAGATCCACGGAGCCCCGCGCCATCTCGGCATCCACTCCGGCGGCATGGTGCTGACCGAGGAGCCGATCGGCGAGGTCGTACCCATCGAGCGCGCACGCATGGAGAAACGCACCGTGATCCAGTGGGACAAGGACGCCGCCGAATACATGGGGCTGGTGAAGTTCGACCTGCTCGGGCTCGGGATGCTGGCGGCGCTCGATCACATGATGCATCTGGCTCTCGAGCATCTGGGTGAGGGGTGGACCCTGGCGACCATCCCCAAGGAGGAGCCGGCGGTCTACGACATGCTCTGCCGGGCCGACTCGATCGGCGTCTTCCAGGTCGAGTCGCGCGCGCAGATCGGCACCCTGCCGCGCCTGCAGCCGCGCTGCTTCTACGACCTGGCCATCGAGATCGCGCTCATCCGGCCCGGGCCGGTGCAGGGCGGGGCGGTCCATCCCTACGTACGCCGGGCCACCGGGCGTGAGGAGGTCAGCTACGCCCACCCGTTGTTGAAGCCGGTGCTGAAGCGGACCCGTGGGGTACCGCTGTTCCAGGAGCAGCTCATGGAGATGGGCCGCGTCCTGGGCGACTTCAACCACGACGACGCCGACCTGCTGCGCCGGGCGATGGGCTCGAAACGTGGTCTCGAACGAATCGACTCGCTCAAGGAGCAGCTCTACCAGGGCATGCGAGCCAAGGGGATGGCCGAGGAGACCGCGGAGGCGGTCTACACCCAGATCCTCTCCTTCGCGAACTTCGGCTTCGCCGAGTCCCACGCGCTGAGCTTCGCCAAGCTCGTCTACGCCTCCTCATGGTTCAAGCTCCACTACCCGGCCGCCTTCCTGGCCGGGCTGCTGCGCGCACAGCCGATGGGCTTCTACTCACCGCAGTCGCTGACCCAGGACGCCCGCCGCCACGGAGTGGAGGTACGCCGCCCCGACCTCGTCCTCAGCCAGGCCGGCGCAGACCTGGAGGCGCTCGGCGTCGACGTGTCGGCCACCGGGAAGGAGGACTGCCGGCTGGACGGGGAGCAGACCCCGTGGGTGCCCGGCACCCCCGACCCGACCCCGGAGCACCGGCGTGACGGCAACTTCGCGGTGCGGCTGGGCCTGGACTCCGTACGCGGCATCGGCAAGGACGTCGCCGCACGGATCGTGAAGGCCCGCGAGGAGGCACCGTTCAAGGACTCCCTCGACCTCTCCCGTCGCGCCGGGCTGGAACGTGCCCAGCTCGAGGCACTGGCGACCGCTGGATGTTTGGAGGTGTTCACATCGAGCCGTCGCCAGGCGCTGTGGCAGGCGGGGTGGACCGAGACCGAGGACCAGCTCGAAGGGGTGAGGTTCACCGCCGAGGCCCCCGCGCTGCCCGGCCTCGACCCGGTCGAGGAGACCCTGGCCGACCTGTGGGCGACCGGCGTGACCCCCGGCAGCCACCCCTTCGCCCATCTCCGCGCCGGCCTGACCGCGGCGGGACTCCCGAAGATCAGCGACCTCCCCACCTCGGAGCCCGGTCGACGCATCACCGTCGCCGGCCTGATCACCCACCGTCAGCGTCCCGGGACCGCAGGCGGGGTCACCTTCATCAACCTCGAGGACGAGACCGGCATGCTCAACGTCGTCTGCTCCGCCGGCCTGTGGAGGAAGCATCGCAAGATCGCCGTCTCCACCTCCGTCATGCTCATCCGCGGCATCCTCGAGCGCAACGACGGAGTCACCAACCTGGTCGCCGACCGCCTGGCCCCGCTCGAGGAGATCCACCCCGAGGCCGCCAGGGCCATCGCCGCCCGCCACCGCTCCCGCGACTTCCACTGACCGCCCCACCGCCGAGTCTGCAGAAATGGCGGCCGAATCTGTAGTTGTGGGCGACGAAAGTAGAGACTCGTCGCCCACAACTGCAGACTCGGCCGCCAGAACTACGGTTTCGCGCCCCAGAACTACGGTTTCGGCAGGGGATCAGGGCGCGCGGAAGAGCTCGAAGGTCGTACGCCGCCGCTCCTCGAACCCGAGACCGAGGTAGACCGAGATGGCGCCGGTGTTGGCGACCGAGGCGTGCATGAGGGCGCGGGAGCCGCGGGCGTGGATGTCGGCGGTGACGGCGCGGACGAGGCGGCCGGCGAGGCCGCGGCCGCGGGCCTCGGGCGCGGTGCAGACGGCGCTGATCTCGATCCATCCGCCCGGGTGCATCCGCTGGCCGGCCATCGCGACGAGTCGGCCCTCGTGGCGCAGCCCGAGATACGTACCCATCGTGTAGGTCGACTTCTCGAACGGCCCGGGTTCGGTGCGGGCGACGAGGTCGAGCATCTCGGGCACGTCGGCGGCCCCGAGCACAACCGCGGAGGGATCGGGCGCGGCGTCGACCCGTGACGTCTCGACGAGCTGCACTCCCTCACCTCCGCCGACCATCTCCCACCCCTCGCTGCAGACACCGGCCGCACCGGTGATCAGCGCGGTCCCGCCGGGTCCGACGGCCGCGGCCAGGTCACGCCATGCCTGCGGCTCGCGCGGGTCGGAGACGGCAGCGAAGGGCGAGACGTCGGGACGGTAGCGACGAGCGAGCCCCGAGCCCTCGGCGAGGGAGGCGTGCGCACCGGTCAGCGAGTGCCAGACCGGGTTGTCGAGAACATCGTCGAGAAGAAGATCAGGCTGCGAGACGGACACGCCGGAATTTTCCCACCACCGCCCCAGCCACGGTTAACCCTTTTCGACAGGTGGATCGATAATGGAGTGGTGCCTTCCGCTCTGCCTCCCGGCGACCCCGCCCCCACCGACGGGTCGCTGCCGGCCGAATCGCTGAGCACGCTGGGGGAGAAGGGACTGGGCTTCTACGTCCATGTCCCGTTCTGCACGGTCAGGTGCGGCTACTGCGACTTCAACACCTACACCGCGATCGAGCTGGGCCCCGGGGTGAGCCGGCAGACGTACGCCGACCAGGCCATCGAGGAGGTCAGGCTGGCCCGCCGCGTGCTGGCCGACACCGACAAGAAGGTCGACACCGTCTTCTTCGGCGGCGGCACCCCGACCCTCCTCCCGGCCCAAGACCTGACCGGCATCCTGGCCGCGATCAAGGACGAGTTCGGCCTCGCCGACGACGTCGAGGTGACCACCGAGGCCAACCCCGACTCCGTCGACCTGGACTACTTGCGCGCCCTGCGCGAGGGCGGCTTCACCCGGCTCAGCTTCGGCATGCAGTCGGCCGTCCCGCACGTCCTGAAGACCCTCGACCGCACCCACGACCCCGAGCGGGTCCCGCTGGTCGTGGAGTGGGCCCGCGAGGCCGGCTTCGAGCAGGTCTCCCTCGACCTCATCTATGGCACCCCGGGTGAGTCGGTCGACGACTGGCGGACCAGCCTCGAGGCCGCGCTGGCCAGCGACCCCGACCACATCTCGGCCTACTCCCTCATCGTCGAGGACGGCACCGCGCTGGCCCGACGGGTCCGACGGGGCGAGATCGAGATGCCCGACGAGGACGACCTCGCCGACAAGTACGAGCTGGCCGACGCCACCCTCCGAAAGCACGGCCTGACCTGGTACGAGGTCTCCAACTGGGCCACCGACGAGACCCAGCGATGCCGCCACAACATGCTCTACTGGCAGGGCGGCGACTGGTGGGGCGTCGGCCCCGGCGCCCACAGCCACGTCGGCGGCACCCGGTGGTGGAACGTCAAGCACCCCAAGGCGTACGCGGACCGGATCAACAGCAACCAGAGCCCGGCCCACGCCCGCGAGATCCTCGCCGAGGAGGACCGCCGCGTCGAGCGCGTCCTGCTCGAGCTGAGACTCGCCGACGGCCTCCCGGCAGACGCCCTCGACGACGAGGGCCGCGCCGCTCTTCCGGAGCAGGTGCGCCGCGGTCTGGTCACCGTCGCCGACGACACGATCCTCCTCACCGAGACCGGCAGGCTCCTCGCCGACGCCGTGGTCCGAGACCTGCTCCCCTGAGCATCCCTGAGTCCGGGACCTTGGTCCTGACCGAAGGATCAGGGGTGATCCTGATTGGTAAAGCGCGCCCGACAGGAGAGAGTGGAGCTATGGCAACCACAACTCTTTCCCGTCCCAGCAACGACAAATGGATCGCCGGCGTCTGCGGCGGCCTCGGCGCCCGTTTCGGCATCAACTCCAACCTGATCCGGCTGGCGTTCGTCATCTCCTGCCTGCTCCCCGGACCGCAGTTCATCGTCTACATCGTGCTGTGGATCATCATGCCGAAGCGGTCGTCCTACTGACGGAGCCTCAGACGGGCTCGGTCACGAAGTCGATAAGCTCCTCGACCCGCCCGAGCAGGGCGGGCTCCAGGTCGCCGAAGGAGTTCACCCGCCCGAGGATGTGCTTCCAGGCCCGAGCGATGTCGGCCTGATCGCGGTGGGGCCAGCCCATGTGCTGGCAGATGCCCTTCTTCCACTCGATCGAGCGCGGCACGTTCGGCCAGGCCTCGAGCCCGAGCCGGCCCGGCTTGACCGCCTGCCACACGTCGATGAACGGGTGACCGACGATCAGCACGTGCTCGCCGACCTTGGAGCGCCGGATCGACTCCGCGATCCGGGCCTCCTTCGAGCCCTTGACCAGGTGGTCGACGAGCACCCCGACCCGCCGCTCGCGGCTGGGACGGAAGTCGACCAGGTGGTCGGCGAGGTCGTCGACGCCGCCGAGATACTCGACGACCACACCCTCGATCCGCAGGTCGTCGCCCCAGATCTTCTCGACCAGCTCGGCGTCGTGACGCCCCTCGACGAAGATCCGCGACTCGCGGGCCACCCTGGCCTTGACGTCGGAGACGGCCACCGAGCCGGAGGCGGTCCGGGTCGGCTTCGCCGGTGCCGTCCGGGTCACCGGGGGAGTGAGGATGACCGGCTTGCCCTCGAGCCAGAAGCCCGGCCCGAGCGGGAACGTACGCCGCTTGCCGTGCCGGTCCTCGAGGGTCAGCGTGTGCAGGTCGCGGTCGATGCGTACGATCTCGCCGACGAAGTCGGTCTCGATCTCCTCGACCACAGCGCCGATCTCCGCGGGGGTCTCGACGGCCCGCCCGTGTTTGGGCTTCTTCCAGTCGCCGGCCAGGACGTCGGAGCCGTAGCGATCGCTCATCCGGAGAACGGTAGTGGAGTCAGCAGCGAGAACCGGTGAGCACGCGCCCGAGCTGCTCGAGAACCTCGTCCGGCGTGGCCGCGGGCTCCGGGAACCGGAAGGTCACGTGGTGGCCGCCGTCGAGGGTGATCCAGGAGACGTCGACGCTCTCGGCGGTGAGGTCGGAGAGACGTACGCCCACGATGTGGCGAGGCCGCAGCCCGAGCCGTGCCGAGAGCGAGCGGCACAGGTCCGCCTGGTGCTCGTCGTTGGCGTGGGCCGTGATGCGGACCAGCAGATCGTCGGCGATCATAGGACTCTCCAGTGGGGCGGAAGCAGTGCAGCGAATGACTCTAAGGTCAGCCTAACCTAAGGCTATCTCGATGGCGAGAGAAGTAACCCGTTCCACAGAGTGGAGCGGCCACCGGAAACTGGTTCCTGTGTCGTGAACCGGTAGGATTGGCACTCGCACGGAATGAGTGCCAGGCAGCCAGGGCGAGAGGAGGGCAGATGCAGAACGAACGCAGGCTCTCCGTCCTCCGGGCGATCGTCGAGGACTATGTGAAGACCGAGGAGCCGGTCGGCTCCAAGGCGCTCGTGGAGCGTCACGGTCTGGGTGTCTCCCCGGCGACGGTACGCAACGACATGGCCGCGCTGGAGGAGGAGGGCTACATCACCGCCCCCCACACCAGCGCCGGCCGGGTGCCCACCGACAAGGGCTACCGGCTCTTCGTCGACCGGCTCACTACGGTCAAGCCGATGACCGCGGCCGAGAAGCGGGCGATCGCCGGCTTCCTCGAGGGCGCGGTCGACCTCGACGACGTCGTCAGCCGCTCGACCCGGCTGCTCTCCCAGCTGACCCGCCAGGTCGCGGTGGTGCAGTACCCGACCCTGAGCCGCTCGACCGTCCGCCACGTCGAGCTGGTCGCCCTGGCCCCGACCAGGCTCCTGCTCGTGCTCATCCTCAGCACCGGCCGGGTCGAGCAGCGACTGCTCGAGGTTGCCGAGGAGGTCTCCGAGGAGACCCTGGCCACGCTGCGCGCACGGATCAACACCGCGGTCACAGGTGCCGTCATCGCCGAGGCCGGGGAGGCGCTGCGCACGATCGCCCAGCCGGCCGATGCGCCCGTCGACGCCCCGCGTGACCCGCTCGCGGCCGCCGTGGCGGAGGCTCTGATCGAGGCGATGAACGACCACCGCTCCGACGAGCGGATCTCGATCGGCGGCACCAGCAACCTGGCCCGCTTCGGCGACAGCTTCGACACCGCCGTACGCCCTCTCCTGGAGGCCCTGGAGGAGCACGTCGTCCTGCTCAAGCTGATGGGCGAGGCGACCGCGGGCGGGCTGGTCACGGTGCGGATCGGCGCCGAGGGCCCCTACCAGGAGCTGTCGCAGACCAGCGTGGTCGCGACCGGCTACGGACCTGGCGACGAGGCGTTGGCCACGCTCGGCGTGGTCGGGCCGACCCGGATGGACTACCCCGGATCCATGGCAGCGGTGCGCGCGGTGGCGCGCTACCTCTCCCGGATCCTCGACGAGGCTTAAGAAAGAGCAACGAACTTCGATGGCAGGAAGACCGACGTTGGACCCCTATGAGCTCCTCGGTGTCGACAAGGACGCCGACGACGCAACGATCAAGAAGGCCTACCGGAAGCTGGCGCGCCAGTACCACCCGGACGTCAACCCCGACGCCGAGTCGCAGGAGAAGTTCAAGGAGATCTCCCACGCCTACGAGGTGCTGAGCGACCCGCAGAAGCGGGCCGCGTACGACCGCGGTGGCGACCCGTTCGCGGGCGGTTTCGGCGCCCAGGGCGCGGGCTTCTCGTTCACCGACATCATGGACGCCTTCTTCGGCGGCGCCGGTGCCGGCACCGGCGGTGCCGGGCGTGGCCCCCGTCCGCGCGTACGCCGCGGGCAGGACGCCCTGATCCGCCTCGACATCGACTTGGCCGAGGCCGCCTTCGGCGTCACCCGCGACCTCAAGGTCGACACCGCGGTCGTCTGCGACACCTGTGGCGGCGAGGGGGCCGCGGAAGGCTCCCACCCGGTCCCGTGCGAGACCTGCCACGGCCAGGGCGAGGTCGCGGTCGTGCAGCGCTCCTTCCTGGGCGAGATCCGCACGTTGCGCCCGTGCTCGGCCTGCAACGGCTTCGGCACCGTCATCCCCGACCCGTGCCGCGACTGCAGCGGCGAGGGCCGGGTGCGCTCCCACCGCACCCTGACCGTCAAGATCCCGCCGGGCGTCGACGACGGCACCCGGGTGCAGCTCGCCGAGCAGGGCGAGATCGGCCCCGGCGGCGGCCCCGCCGGCGACCTCTACGTCGAGATCCACGTCGCCAAGCACGCCACCTTCACGCGGAGGGGCAACGACCTGCACTGCACCGCGAAGGTGCCGATGACCGCGGCCGCGCTCGGCACCACGCTCAACCTGCCGACGCTGGAGGCCGACCTCGTCGGCGAGGGCGTCGACCAGATCGACCCCGAGGACGCCTCGATCCACATCGACCTCAAGCCCGGCACCCAGTCCGGCACCGACCACGTCCTGCGTGGCCGCGGTGTGCCCGGTCTGCGGGGCGGTCGCGGCGACCTGATCGTGACCATCAACGTGGAGACGCCCACCAAGCTCGACCTCGAGCAGGAGGCGCTGCTGCGCCAGCTCGCCGAGCTGCGCGGTGAGGAGTCCGTCCAGGGCCAGCTCAAGGCGGCCCACAAGGGCGGCGTCTTCTCCTGGTTCAAGGACACCCTCAACGGGCACTGATCCACGATGACTCTTCCCGTTCACCTCGTCGAGTCGCTCGTCGGCACCCGTGTCGGCGACGACGTCGAGGTGAGCGGCGACGAGGGCCACCACGCGGTCGTCGTACGCCGCCTCCGGGTGGGCGAGGAGGTTGTGCTCACCGACGGCGCCGGCGAGGGCGTCACCGGCACGATCACGCAGACCACCAAGAAGTCGATGACCGTACGCGTCGAGGAGGTCATCCTCGGCGACGCGCCGCCCGAGCCCGCGCTGACGGTCGTCCAGGCCCTCCCCAAGGGCGACCGCGGTGAGCTCGCCGTCGAGATGCTCACCGAGATCGGCGCGGCCAGCATCGTCCCGTGGGCGGCGACCCGCTCGGTCGCCGTCTGGAAGGGCGAGCGCGCGGTCAAGTCCCTCGCCCGCTGGCGAGCCACCGCTCGGGAGGCCGCCAAGCAGTCCCGCCGGCTGTGGCACCCCGAGGTCGAGGCGCTGGCCACCACCGAGGCCGTCGTGGCCAAGATCGAGGCGGCCGACGTCGCCGTCGTGCTCCACGAGGAGGGCACCCTCCCGCTCGGGGCCGTCCCCGTCGTCGACGAGGGCACCATCCTCGTCGTGGTCGGCCCCGAGGGCGGACTCACGGACGACGAGATCGCCCAGTTCGAGAAGGCCGGAGCCACCACCATCCGCCTCGGCGCCGAGGTCCTGCGCACCTCCACCGCCGGCGTCGCCGCCGCTGCCGCCCTGCTGGCCCGCACCCGCCGCTGGGACTGACCGGCCGACTGACCGCCGACTGCTCGGCGTGGTGGGTTCGTCCTTCGGGGGCGCCGGGTGAGTATGGAGGCATGAGGAGCACACGTACGCGTCCGGCGGGCGCCATCATCGCTCTTGCTCTCTGCGGCGTACTGACCGCCGGGTGCGGCAGCAACGATGCCGTCGCCGAGGACCCCGAGGTCTCGACCCAGCCGTCCGAGGAGCCGTCGACGCTGCCACGGACCTCCGGTCTGATCACGCTGGCGGCGCCGGCCGAGGGCGCGACGGTGTCGGACAGCTTCGCGGCCTCGGGCACGGCGAACTCGAACGAGGCGAACGTGCCGTGGGAGGTCCGCGACACCACCGGGGAGACGGTGCTCGAGGGCCACGCGACCGCCGAGGGCTGGATGGACAAGCTCTATCCGTGGACGACCACGGTCGACGTCTCCGAGCTCGAGCCCGGGACGTACCTCTTCATCGCCCGCACCGACGACACCTCCGACGGCGAGGGGAAGCCTTCTGAGGAGGTTGGCGCCCGGATCACCGTCGAGTAGGACATCATCGCTACCGTGATCCTCACCGAACGGCAGCTCAACCGGACCCTCCTGCTCCGCCAGCACCTGCTGTCGCGGGCTTCTCTCACGCCGGCCGAGATGATCGAGCATCTGGTCGGCCTGCAGGCGCAGGAGACGTCGCCGCCGTTCTTCGCGCTGGCCGCCCGGCTGGAGTCGTTCGACCCCTACGCGCTCAGCGCACAGCTCGAGTCGAGCGCGCTGGTCCGGCTCTCCTCGCTGCGGTCCACGATCCACATGCACACCGCCGCCGATGCGGCGCTGATCAGGGCCTGGACCCAGCCGGTCCACGACTTCTATACCCAGCGGGTCGAGATCGTCCGCCCGGCGGCGCAGCTGGAGGGCTTCGTGGAGGCGGCCGAGGACGTACTCGCTCTCGGGGCGCTGCCCAACGCGGCCCTCGAGTCCGGTCTGGTCGAGCACTTCCCCGGCGTCCCGGCCAAGGCGCTCGGCCTGCGGGCGCGCAACGAGCTGCCGCTGGTCCAGCTGCCACCGCGAGGCCTGTGGAAGGGGTCGGGCGGGCTCGTCTACGACCTGCTCCCGCGCTGGACGGGCGTGCCCCCGGTGACCGTGGACGATGTCGTCCCGACGCTGGCACCGGAGATCGTACGTCGCTATCTGCTCGCCTTCGGGCCGGCGACCGCCGCGGACATCACCGTGTGGTCGTCGTTGACCCGGCTGGGTCCGGTGCTCAAGCGGATCGAGGGGCTGGTGACCTACCGCGACGAGGCCGGCAAGACCCTCTACGACGTCCCGGACGCTCCGCTCGCCACGGGCGAGGAGCACGCCCCGGTGCGGCTGCTGGGGCGGTTCGACAACGTCTGGCTCTCGCACGCCGACCGGGAGCGGATCACCGCCAAGGGGACCCGGAAGGAATGGGGCATCGGGGGCGGCGGCGCGGTCATCATCGCCGGCGGCCACCTCGTCGGCCTCTGGAAGCCGGTCGACGGCAAGGTCGAGGTCGTCAAGCTGCTCCGCGATCTCACTCCCGACGAGCGCGACGAGCTCGCCGAGGAGACCTCCCGCGTCGAATCGCTGCTGTCGAGCTGAGCCCGGAACTATCCAGTAGGAGCGGGGCGGCGCGCCCGCGTACCATGGACATCACCAGCGCCACGACGAGAAAGGGCCCGTCCGGGCATCCATGACCGATCGAGAACCAAGTCCGCTTCCGAACCAGACCGCTACGACCAGCCAGATGGTCTCGGGCTCCGCTTCGACCAAGCACACCGTGGTCGTGCCGAACAGCGTCGACATGGTGACCGTCCTCGGCCCGGCCGATGAGCACCTCGGGATCATCGAGGCCCACTTCGACGCCGACGTGCACGTGCGCGGCAACCGGATCACCCTCCACGGCGCCCCCAGCGAGATCGCGATGATCGAGCGGGTCCTGGAGGAGCTGGTCCAGATCATCCGCACCGGCCAGGGCGTGAGCGGCGAGACGGTCGAGCGGGTCATCGGCATGCTCCAGGCCGACACGACGGAGAAGCCGGCCGACGTGCTGAGCCTCAACATCCTCTCCAACCGTGGCCGGAGCATCCGTCCCAAGACGCTCAACCAGAAGCGCTACGTCGACGCGATCGACAAGCACACGATCACCTTCGGCATCGGCCCGGCCGGCACCGGCAAGACCTATCTGGCGGTCGCCAAGGCGGTCCAGGCGCTGCAGTCCAAGCAGGTCAACCGGATCATCCTGAGCCGGCCGGCGGTGGAGGCCGGTGAGAAGCTCGGGTTCCTGCCCGGCACGCTGACCGAGAAGATCGACCCCTACCTGCGCCCGCTCTACGACGCGCTGCACGACATGATGGACCCGGAGATGATCCCCAAGCTGATGGCGTCGGGGACCATCGAGGTGGCGCCGCTCGCGTTCCTGCGCGGACGAAGCCTCAACGACTCCTTCATCATCCTCGACGAGGCGCAGAACACCACGCCCGAGCAGATGAAGATGTTCCTGACCCGCCTCGGCTTCGGCTCCAAGATCGTGGTCACCGGCGACGTCACCCAGACCGACCTCCCCTCGGGGCAGAAGTCGGGGCTGCGGGTCGTCGAGGGCATCCTCGACGACGTCAAGGACATCAGCTTCAACAACCTGACCAGCCACGACGTCGTGCGCCACCGACTGGTCGCCAAGATCGTCGCCGCCTACGAGGAACACGACATGCAGAGCCAGGGCCGGGCCTCCGGAGAGAGTCGATAGCGAGACCATGAGCGAGCGACAGCGAGCGACCGCAGCATGAGCACTGAGATCATCAACGAGTCCGAGCAGGAGATCGACGTCGAGCACGTCGCCAAGCTCGCTCGTTTCCTGCTCGAGCAGCTGCGCGTGCACCCGCAGGCCGACCTCCGGATCAAGTTCGGCGACGAGGCCACGATCACCGAGCTCAACGAGCGCTACTTCGACACCGATGGTCCGACCGACGTGCTGTCCTTCCCCGGTGACGAGCTCCTTCCCGGCCGTCTCGACGAGGAGCCGGAGGAGGGCGACCTCGGCGACATCATCATCGCGCCGACGATCGCGGCCAAGCAGGGCGAGGCGGCCGGCCACGGCACCGTGGCGGAGATCGAGCTGCTGACCACCCACGGTATTCTCCACCTGCTCGGCTACGACCACGTGGACCCCGACGAGCACGCTGAGATGTTCGGGCTTCAGGCCAAGCTGCTCAAGGCCTGGGGCTCTTCGGCCACCGCACCCGAGTAGGAGCACCACCACCACCCATGGACGATGCGAGGCTGCTGATCGCAGCCGCAGTTCTGGTCCTGATCGCCGGCATCTTCTCGGCCGCCGACGCGGCGCTCAGCGCCTTCTCCCGCGCCCGCGCCGCGGAGCTGGTCTCCGAGGGCCGTGCCGGCGCCAAGCGCCTGGTCGCGGTGGTCGGCGACCCCGCCCGCTACGTCAACACGGTCCTGCTGCTCAGGATGCTGTGCGAGATCGGCGCCACCGTCCTGGTCGCGCTGTGGGCCTATGACCTCTACCAGGGACGCTGGTGGCCGACGGTGCTCACCACGACCGCGACGATGACAGTGGTCTCCTTCGTCGTCATCGGCGTCGGTCCCCGCACGCTGGGGCGTCAGCACCACGAGGGCATCGCCCTCGCGGTCGCCGGCCCGATCGGCGCGATCACCGCCATCCTCGGCCCGATCCCGAGCCTGCTGATCATGCTCGGTAACGCGCTCACTCCCGGCAAGGGCTTCCGCAAGGGCCCGTTCTCGACGGAGACCGAGCTGCGCGAGCTCGTCGACATCGCCGAGGCCTCCGACCTGATCGAGGCCGACGAGCGCCGGATGATCCACTCGGTCTTCGAGCTCGGCGACACCCGTGCCCGCGAGGTGATGGTGCCGCGAGGCGACATCGTCTTCCTGGAGCGGCGCAAGACCCTGCGCCAGGCGCTGTCGCTGTTCCTGCGCTCGGGCTACTCCCGGATGCCGGTGATCGACGACAGCCTCGACGACATCATCGGGATGGTCTACCTCAAGGACGTCGTCGCACGTGACTTCGAGGCGCCGGAGGTCGAGACCACCCAGCGGGTCGAGTCACTGATGCGCAAGCCGACCTGGGTCCCTGACTCCAAGCCGGTCGACGAGCTGCTGGCCGAGATGCAGCAGCACCGCCAGCACATCGCGGTCGTCGTCGACGAATACGGCGGCACCGCCGGCCTGATCACCATCGAGGACATCCTCGAGGAGATCGTCGGCGAGATCACCGACGAGTACGACATCGAGGACCGCGAGCCCCTCCACCTCGGCGACGGCTCCTGGCGGGTGCCCTCCCGCTTCCTGGTCAGCGACCTCGAGGAGCTCATCGGTGTCGCCGTCGAGGAGGACGACGTCGACTCCGTACGCGGTCTGATGGCCAAGCACCTCGGCCTCGTGCCGATCCCCGGCTCCGAGGTCGAGGCCCACGGCCTCTGCTTCGTGGCCGAGGAGGCCGCCGGCCGGCGGAACAAGATCGGTACCGTACGCATCAGCGCCGTCGTCCCGGCCGAGACGGAGGCCGACCACCAGGACGAGCCGAGCGAGAAGTCGGACAGGAAGAAAGAGGCCCATGCCCGAGCAGAGTGAGCCCTCCGCGGAGGACCGCAAGCTGGTCACCCTGGCCCGCGCGACGCGAGCCCGCACCGGCGCGGCCGAAGGAGCAGCCGTACGCGACCTCGACGGCCGCACCTACGCCGCCGCCACCGTGGACCTGCCCTCGCTCCAGGTCTCCGCGATCGGTGTCTGTGTGGCGATGGCGGTGGCGTCGGGCTCCAAGGGCCTCGAGGCCGTGGTCGTGCTCGGCGAGGCCGAGGAGGCCTCCGCGAACGACCTCTCGATCGTCAAGGAGTTCGCGGGCGAGGACGTCCCGGTCCTCGTCGGCGATCCGCGCGGCAACCTGCGCTGAGCTGCTGCGGCTGCCGCGGGCCGCTCAGCGAGCGGCTCGGTGGCCGCCGGTCCCACCTGCCCCGCCGGACTCGGCGAGGAGCGGGAGGGTGCCGAGCTCGATCGTGACGTGGATCCCGTCCTCGTCCCGGTAGGCGGTCAGACCGTTCATGGTCGCCATGTCGACGCCCTTCTCACGCATGTGGACGACGATCTGGTCGATCGCCAGCGCGAGCCGGGCCTGGGACACGGACTTGTTGCGCCACTTGACCTGGTTCTCGGTGAAGTAGGGGGTTGCCTTCTCGGCGAGCGTGGAGACAGCGTCACGATGGGCAGCACTGGACATGGGGACCCTCCAGGGTGCACGAGATGGGGCGCTCGACGGGAGCAGTCGGCGCTGGTGACTGTAAGCGACCGAACGTGAAAATCGAAACCCGAGATCCCAGGGCGAGAGTAAAGTGCGTGGAGTGACGGGTGAGACTGGTTGGCAACGACACACCGAGGCCGTCGAGCGGCTGACGGCTTCCTACGCGAGGATCCCTGAGGGCGCTCCGGTCAGACTGGCCAAACGCACCACCAACCTCTTCCGGGCCCGGGCGGCGACCGACGCCCCGGGTCTCGACGTCTCCGGCCTGGGCGGCGTGATCGAGGTCGATGCCGAGGCGGGCACCGCCGACGTACAGGGGATGTGCACCTACGAGGACCTCGTCGACGCCACCTTGGCGCACGGGATGATCCCGTACGTCGTCCCGCAGCTGCGCACGATCACGCTCGGTGGCGCGGTGACCGGGATGGGCATCGAGTCCACCTCGTTCCGCAACGGGATGCCGCACGAGTCGGTGCTGGAGATGGACATCCTGACCGGGTCGGGCGAGATCGTCACCACGAGGCCGGGGGAGGATCTCTTCGACACCTTCCCCAACTCCTACGGCTCGCTCGGATACGCCACCCGGCTCAAGATCAAGCTGGAGAAGGTGCCGGGATACGTCGCGCTGCGCCACGTTCGCTTCGACGACCTCGGCCTGCTCACCAAGACGATCGCGCAGATCACCGAGACCAGGACGTACGAAGGGGAGCGGGTCGACGGGCTCGACGGTGTCGCGTTCGAGCCGGGGGAGTACTACCTGACCCTCGCGACCTGGACCGAGGGGGCCACGCGGCCTCCCAGCGACTACGGCGGCCAGCAGATCTACTACCGCTCGATCCAGCAGCGTGCCGCGTCCGGCTCCGGGACCGATCTGCTGACGACCTACGACTACCTGTGGCGCTGGGACACCGACTGGTTCTGGTGCTCGGGCGCCTTCGGCGCGCAGAACAAGTACCTCCGCAGGGTCTGGCCGCGCCGGCTGCGGCGCTCGGACGTCTACATGAAGCTCGTCGGCCTGGACCGAAGGTTCGGGATCGCCGACAAGCTCGACGCCCGTGCCGGACGGCTCCTGCGGGAACGTGTGATCCAGGACATCGAGGTCCCGGTCGAGAACCTTCCGGCTTTCCTGGAGTGGTTCGACGCCGAGATCGGGATGCGGCCGGTGTGGTTGTGCCCGCTGGTGTCCCGGGGGACGAACACAGGAGGGAAGTGGCCGACCTACCCGCTCGAGGCGGGCCGGACGTACGTCAACGTCGGTTTCTGGGGCACGGTCCACGTCGGCCCCGGGGCCGTCAACGCCCCCAAGAACCGTGCGATCGAGGATCAGGTCCACGAGCTCGGCGGGCATAAATCGCTCTACTCCGAGGCGTTCTACGACAAGGATGTCTTCAACGCTCTCTATGACGGGGACAACCTCGCTGCCGTGAAGGCGAGGTATGACCCCGGCAACCGGTTGACCGATCTGTACAGCAAGGCGGTGAAGAGACTGTGAACCATATTGCAGAGACCATCAACGAACTCTTCGACGGTGGGCTGCCGATCAAGCTCACCGCGTACGACGGCAGCGTCGCCGGCGACACGGACTCACCCTTCGGGATGGAGATCCTCAACCCGCGCGGGCTCGCGTTCCTGCTGACCGCGCCGGGCGATCTGGGGCTGGCACGTGCCTACGTCAGCGGTGACATGGCCCTGCACGGCATCCACCCGGGCGACCCCTACCCGCTCCTGGACCTGATCCTGGACAAGACCGACTTCAAGCGGCCCAGCCCTCGGGAGACGGTCGACATGGTGCGCGCGCTGGGGGTGAAGAACTTCGTCCCGCCCAAGCCACCGCCGCAGGAGCACCTGCCCGCGTGGCGGCAGCGTGCCGAGAACGTACGCCACCTCTCCGGTCGCGCGATCAGCGCGCTGCCGTGGACGCGGCACTCGCACGAGCGCGACGCCGACGCGATCCACCACCACTACGACGTCTCCAACACCTTCTACGAGTACGTCCTCGGCCCGTCGATGACCTACACCTGTGCGCTCTACCCGACCGATGACGCCACGCTCGAGGAGGCGCAGGCGGCCAAGTACGACCTGATCTGCCGCAAGCTCGGGCTCGAGCCCGGGATGCGGCTGCTCGACATCGGCTGCGGCTGGGGCGGGATGGTGCGTCACGCGGCCAAGCACTACGGGGTCAAGGCGCTCGGCGTCACGCTCTCGCGCGAGCAGGCCAACTGGGCCCAGAAGGCGATCAAGGGCGATCGTCTCGACGATGTCGCCGAGGTGCGCTTCTCCGACTACCGCGACGTGGTCGAGGGGGACTTCGACGCGGTCAGCTCCATCGGGCTCACCGAGCACATCGGCGTGGCCAACTACCCGGCCTACTTCGGCTTCATCAAGAGCAAGCTGCGTGACGGGGGCCGGCTGCTCAACCACTGCATCACCCGTCCCGACAACGTCTCGCGGGCGAACGCGGGGGCCTTCATCGACCGCTACGTGTTCCCCGACGGCGAGCTGATCGGGTCGGGCACCATCGTGTCCGCGATCGAGAACACCGACCTCGAGGTGCAGCACCACGAGAACATCCGGGTCCACTACGCCAAGACCCTTACGGCGTGGAACGACAACCTCCGCGACAACTGGGACGCCTGCGTCAACGAGGTAGGCCTCGGCACCGCGAAGGTCTGGGGCATCTACATGGCCGGTTCCCGGATCGGCTTCGAGCGCAACAACATCCAGCTCCACCACGTGCTCGCCACCAAGACGGTCGACGGGCACTCGGGCTACCCGTTGAGGCACACCTTCTGAGCGAGTGGGCGAAAGTGGCAGCTCAGACCGGGTTCTGTCCGCCACTTTCGCCCACTCTCAGGCCGCCTCGGCTTCCGAGAGCCCCCAGGCATGTCGCATCGTGGCGGAGCCGGGCTTGGAGAACAGCGAGGCGTCCAACAGCTTCCACCACGGTCGGATGTCGTCGACCGTGAGGTCGCGGCCGAGCGCATCGGTTGCTGCTCGGAGGATCAGCCAGCCGTCGTGGATGACCTGGCTCGCGACCCAACCCTGACGTACATAGGCGGAGGTGGCGAGGGCGCCGTCGCGGCGGCGATCGCGGCGATACTGCCCGGGTTTGCGGTGGTCGGCGCCGTCGTACTCCTGAAGCGTCCGCGTGCCCGTCACCAGCAGATCGGCTCGCCCGATGAACACGCCGCGTTCGTCGTGGATGTCCACCTGCGGTTCGACGTCGATCCCGCTGGCCCGGTGCAGCATCCGTAGGAGGGTCTCCCAAGCCGACTCCGAGCGCCCGTCGCACCAGGTCAGCGCCTCGCGCAGGAGGCGGGCTCCCGGTCGTCCGGCTGCCGCGACGACCTCGAGATCGGCGCGCGTGCCTATCTCGAGATGCAGGGCACTGTCGATCAGGACCACCAGGTCGAGGAGGCCGAGGTCACGGGCGCAGGCCAGGAGCGCCTCGGCCACCGGTGCGACTCGCAGCCCATCGAGCTCGACCGCGCCGGGCGGTCGTGGATGCCGGGTGATGCGGAGCTGGGGCCGTCGGATGCGTACGGACGTCTCGTGAAGTGCCACGAAGGTCGGTACATCGTCGGGGAGCGGCGGGAGCCAGAGACCGTACAACCGCGCTGCTGTCAGTCCGGTGAAGGTCGCCGATGGCGGCAGCACCTCGGCCCATGCGGCCAGCTCGGCGCGCCAGCGCTCGTCGCCGTCGAGGCCGCTGGGCACGTAGACACCGTTACCGACCCGTTCCCAGGTCGCCCCTCGGCGCCGAGGCTGCCGCCCCCGCCGTCGCTTCGGTGTCGCTGTCATGCGCCCAGCATCGCTGCGCCCACCGACAGTTCTGGCGTTGGCCGCCATCACTGGGCGAAAGTGGCAGGCCATCCTCGGGTTGATCTGCCACTTTCGCCCACTTGTTTGTGTCACGGTGTCGGAATCGGGCCCTCCTGTTCGTGGAGCAGGTGAAACGTCCTGTTCCAGTCGAAGGAGCCAGTCATGGAGACCCACAACCTCGCTGAGATGTACGCCGCCCCGCCCATGTCCTGGGAGGAGGTGACCGCTCGCCTCGACCAGGGCTTCAACCAGGGCCCCGGGTCGCAGGAGGGCGAGCCCGGGCGCTACACGACCTGGGTGAGCACGATCAACGCCGACGGCGGTCCGCACGTGAACGCCGTCGGCGCGGTCTGGCTCGACGGCAGCTTCTACCTGGTCACCGGCCCGGGGACGCGGCGTGGCCGCAACCTCGCCCGCGACCCCCGCTGTGCGCTGTCGCTCACGGTGCGCGAGTTCGACCTGGTCGTGGAGGGCCGGGTGAGGCGGGTGCTCGGCGACGAGCTCGAGCACGTCGCCAAGCACTACCACGACGACGAGGGCTGGCCGGCCGAGGTCGACGAGTCGGGCGAGGCCGTCACGGCGCCGTTCAACGCGCAGAGTGCCGGCCCGGCGCCCTGGCACGTCTTCCGCATCGAGGCGACCTCCGCCCACGCGGTCGCCACCGTCGAGCCCTACGGCGCGACCCGCTGGAGGTTCTGAGATGACCGACCTGTTCGCCGGACTCCCGGTCGCGGACCTGGCCCGAGCGGCCAGCTGGTACGAGGCGCTGCTCGGTGGCCCGCCGGCCTTCTACCCCAACGACGTCGAGGCCGTCTTCGAGGTGGTCGAGCACGGCTACCTCTACATCGAGGTGAAGCCGGATCACGCCGGCCGTGGCTTCCTCACCCTCTTCGTCGAGGACCTGGACGCCCGCCTCGCCGCGATCGCCGACCGCGGCCTGCGGCCGGAGTCGCAGGAGACGTACGGAAACGGGGTCCGCAAGACCATCTTCCGCGACCCCGACGGCAACGAGATCGGGCTGGGTGGTGGCTCGGCCTGATCAGGAGAGGTCAGGCCTCCTCGTGGTGGGCGTCGGGATCGAAGCCCTCGGGGGCGCGATCGATGAACGCGGTGATCGCGGCGATCCGTCCGGACCGGTCCAGATCGAGGACGTCGGTGCCCTCGGCGAACGAGCCCTCCTCCTTGAGGATCTCCCAGCGCACCCGGACGTGCTCGTGGTGTGCGTCGGGCTCGGTGCGGGCCACGAACGTGTAGGCACCGACGCCCTCGGCGAACTGGCGGGTGAAGTCGATCAGCGCCTCGAGGCCGGTGGACTCGCCGATCGGCGTGGAGCGAGCGACGTCGGAGGCGAACAGGGTGTCGCCGAGGGCGCGCTGCTCGTCGGCGGGGAGGTTCCAGAACGAGACGTACGCCTCGGCGGTGGCGGCGGGTGAACGGGGTGTGGTTTCAGTCGTCATGGCCACGACGATCCGCCTCCGGGCGCGCTGTGTCGATTACCTCTGGGGTAGTTGCCGCGCCGCGCTCGGCCCGGCAGCCTGGGCGCATGACAACGGCCCAGCTGAGCGTCGGAGACCTGCTTCGTGACTGGCGCGAGCGGCGCCGTCGCTCCCAGCTCGAGGTGGCGATCGCGGCCGAGGTGTCGGCTCGCCACCTCAGCTTCATCGAGACCGGCCGGTCGGGTCCGAGCCGGACGATGATCGAGCGGCTCTGCGAGGAGCTCGAGGTGCCGCTGCGTGAGCGCAACCGGCTCTATCTCGCGGCGGGGTTCGCGCCCGTCCACCAGGAGCGGCCGCTGGACGATCTCGGGGCCGCCAGGTCGGCCGTCGAGGCGGTGCTCACCGCTCACGAGCCCTATCCGGCCTGTGCGGTCGACGTCCGTTGGGACATGGTGGCGACCAACCGGCCCATGGACCTCTTCCTGGCTCCGCTGCCGGACGCGCTGCGGCAGCCGCGGCTCAACATGCTGCGCGCGACGCTGCATCCCGACGGTCTGGCGGCGCAGGTGCACAACTACCCCCAGTGGCGGGGCCACGTCGTACGCCGCATCCGTCGGCAGCTCGACCGCACCGCGGCCGACGGGCTGGCCGAGCTCCTCGAGGAGGTGGAGGGCTTTCCGGTGCCGGCCGGAGCCGGCGTGGAGGCGCCGGCGGTCACCGCGAGGGACGGTGCCTTGCCGGTGCTGCCGCTGCTGCTGCGTACGAGCCTCGGCGACCTCTCCTTCCTCTACGTCCTCTCCGTGATCGGCGCGCCTCGCGACGTGACGATCGACGAGATCGCGGTCGAGGCGATGTTCCCGGCCGACGACGCGACTCGGGAGGCTCTGCTCGCCATCAGCCACGAGTGAGTGTGCCGCTGATGCGGGCGGGCCGCGTCTGCGCGGATAACCTTGAGGCGATGAGTGTCAAGGCCCAGCAGTACGCCGCGGAGGTGCTGCGGCGCGAGCAGATCACGCCCCACCTCGTACGCCTCGTGCTCGGCGGTCCCGGCCTGGCCGGGTTCGTGTCCACCGGGATCCCCGACGAGTGGGTCGGCCTGATCGTGCCGGGGCAGTTCCAGTCGCGCTACTACACCGTGCGGTCGTGGCAGGGTGGCGAGCTGACCCTCGACGTCGTCGTCCACGACGTCGGTCTGGTGACCGAGTGGGCCACCCGCACCGACCCCGTGGGGCAGACGGTCACGATCACCGAGCCCAAGGGCTCCTACGCGGCGCCCGAGGGCGCCCGGTGGCTGCTGCTGGTCGGCGACCTGACCGCGATGCCGGCCATGGCGCGGATCGCGGAGACCACCACGCTGCCGACGCGGATCTGGGCGGAGACCCCCGACGACCTGCCCGGATATCTCCCGGAGAGCGCCGGGGTCACCTGGTCCGCGCCGCCCTCGGAGACCTCCTCCGACCTGGCGGCGGCCGTGGAGAAGATCGACTGGCCCGAGGGCGACGGCTACTTCTGGATGGCTGGTGAGTCCAGCCAGATGCGGGCGATCCGCAAGCATCTGATGCGGGAGCGGAAGCTCGACTCCCACGCCTACGACGTGATGGGCTACTGGCGGGGTGGCGGCCAGAAGCGACAGCCGCGCTCGGTCGATCCCGGGCCGGTGTGGCGTGAGGGCAAGGCCCAGGGGCTCACCGACGAGCAGATCTGGCAGCGATACGACGAGCAACAGGAGCAACAGTGACCGAGCCGGAGATCCAGCCAAGCCCGGCGCCGCCAGCACAAGAATTTCGGAGCGGCTTCGTGTCGTTCGTGGGGCGCCCCAACGCGGGCAAGTCGACCCTGACCAACGCACTGGTCGGCACCAAGGTGGCGATCACCTCCGACAAGCCGCAGACGACCCGCACCGTGGTCAAGGGCATCGTCCACCGGCCCGACGGCCAGCTGATCCTCGTCGACACCCCGGGCATCCACCGGCCGCGCACACTGCTCGGCGAGCGCCTCAACGACCTCGTCGAGGCCACCTGGACCGAGGTCGACGTAGTCGCGATCTGCTTCCCGTGCAACGAGAAGATCGGCCCCGGTGACCGCCGGATCGCGGAGAACGCCAACAAGCTCAAGAAGGGCATCAAGCGGGTCGCGGTCGCCACCAAGACCGACCTCGCCACCCCCGAGCAGATCGGCGAGCACCTGATGTCGATCCAGACCCTCGGGGTCGAGCTCGGGATCGAGTGGGCCGAGATCGTCCCCGTCTCCAGCGTCGGCGGCGACCAGGTCGACCTGCTCTCCGAGCTGCTCATCAAGCTCCTCCCCGAGGGCCCGCCGCTCTACCCCGACGGCGAGCTCACCGACTCCCCGGAGGAGATCATCATCGCCGAGCTCATCCGCGAGGCAGCCCTGGAAGGCGTACGCGACGAACTCCCGCACTCCATCGCCGTCGTCGTCGAGGAGATGCGCCTGCGCGAGGACCGCCCGGAGAACAAGCCGCTGATGGACATCCACGCCTTCCTCTACGTCGAGCGCGACTCCCAGAAGGGCATCGTGATCGGCCACAAGGGCTCACGGCTCAAGGACGTCGGCCAGCGCGCGCGCCTGCAGATCAAGGACCTGCTCGGCATGCCGGTCTACCTCGACCTGCACGTCAAGATCGCCAAGGACTGGCAGCGGGATCCGCGGCAGCTGCGCAAGCTGGGCTTCTGAACGTATGCCGAGTCGGCGCATCCTGACCGGTGTCTCGCGAAGCGAAGCGAGCGAGCCGGTCAGGATGCGCCGACTCGGCACGTTGATCGGCTAGGCGTCGCCGGGCCGTCGCTTCGCGCTGGCTTACGCGCGCCTTTCAGAGGAACTTCGGCTTGCGTCGGGCTTTGCGCCGACGCGGCGCAAAGGCACCTCCCCCGCTTCGCTCCTCCGATGCATTTGCGCCGAGTCAGCGCTTATCCGGCCTTCGGCCCGGGGCTTCGCCCCGGGACCTCAGGCCGGGGCCCAGCAGATGCCGTAGGTCTGGCCGCCCTCCCACTGCTCGGCGCTGGGGAACTCCCAGGACCACTCGTACTTGAGCGGGTCGTCGGCGACCTCGGCGGCAGCGGCCTTGCAGTCCTCGGCGCCGGCGCTGTTGACCTTCGCCTCGCCGGGGTACTTCCCGGAGCCGAGGTCGATGACCGACAGTGCCCGCCAGGTGTGCTTGAGGGAGCACGGGACGCGCTTGAAGGACTCGGACTTCGGTGACGCCGTGCCGCACATCCGGAACGGCTCGGCGGTCTCGGAGTCGCCCAGGACGCCCTTCATGTTGCCCTTGAGGGTCATCAGCGCCTTGGGGCCGGCGATGCCGATGACGTCGCAGCGGAACCAGTTGGCGCCGGCCTCGGACTCCTCGATCGTCGGCGTGAACCAGACCGGGCGCAGCATCGAGAGCCGCAGGTCGTCGGCGTCGCCGCCGAGATACTTCGTCACCTTCCGGGGGCACGCCTCGGCGACCTGGGCCGCGACCTGCTCGGAGTCGACCGCGACGAGGTGGCCGTCGACGACGTTCTTCAGCCGGCCCACGGCGTACGTCTGGGTGGTGTGCTTGCCCTTGCAGGAGATCGCGGTGCCGCCGGCGGTCGGGGCCAGCGCCTCCTCGTAGGTGAGGTCGTAGCAGGCCCCCTCCTTCGGGGACGGAGCCGCCGACGCCGAGGCGGACGGAGGCGCCGAGGAGGGCGACGGAGCCGACTTCGGCTCGCCGCCACCGCAACCGGCGAGGGCCATGGCCCCCACGACGACGAGAGCGCCCCACAACGGCGCCGCTCGCTTCGGGCTCCGCTTCAGCGTGTCTGGCATGCTCACTCCTCGCTCACCGCCCAGCAGACCGCCCAGCGGTTGCCGGCGTTCCACTCCTTCTCTCCGAACCATGTGTACCCGTAGTCGAAGCTTTCCGGGTAGCCCAACCAGGCCTGGACCGAGCCCTTGCAGTACTGCGAGGCCTTCTTCTTCGACTCCGCGACACCGAGGAACTTGGTCTTGGCCTCGCCCAGCTTGATGGTCGTCACCGCGCGCATCTGGTGCGGCTCGGAGCAGGGGACCTTCCCGGAGGCGACGGTCTTGCCGGTGGCGCACACCATCCAGCGGTCCTCGACGTCCTCGACCTTCTTGACCTTGAGGAGGTTGCGGGTGGTGGTCGGCAGGTCGACGTACTCGGCGCCCTGCTGGCCACCGCCGACCACGTCGCAGCGGATCCAGCGCGCGCCCTCCTCCCAGGCCTTCTCCGAAGGTCCGAAGTAGACGTGGGAGAGCATCGAGCGCATCAGCAGGCTCTGGTCGGATCCGACGTACTTCTCCAGCAGCTTGCGGCACTGGCTGAAGGCCCACTCGTTGACCTTCTCGTCGCCGTACTCCGCGTCCTTGAACTCGTCCGGGAGCGGTCCGGCGCCGAAGGTCTCGGCGTTGTGCGGCTCGTCGCAGGCGACGTACTTGTCGAAGTTGTAGGCCTCGGCGACATCCTCGTGGGTGAGGTTGCGGCACTTGCCCACCTCGGGCAGCTCGGTCGAGTCCACCTGCTTCGGGTCCTCGCCCTTGGCAGCCGCCCGATCACCGCCGCACCCGCTGAGCGCGAGGACGGCGAGCACCACGATCAGGAGCGACACGGATGTCGTACGTCTGGGGGTATGGCCGATCACGGGGATCGACTCTACTTGCGAATCCATGAGCAGGCCGAAAGCCCGGAGCGGAAGGCACAGTTCAGTCGAGGACGGCGGCCAGCGTGGCTCCCAGCTCGTAGGCCGCCTCGAGGTGGGTGTCCTCGACGTCTCCCAGGACGTCGAGGATGTCGTAGGCCTGAGCCCATCCGAGGGCACCGACGATGGACTGCACCGAGCGGATCGCGCCGGTGGTGTCGTAGCGGCCGTGGACGTAGAGCCCGTAGGGGCGCTTGGTGGTGGCACCTGCGGATTCTCCCGCGCCACCGGACGGGTCGAGCGCGCCACCGACGGCAAGGAAGGTCGAGTCGAAGAAGTGCTTGAGGGCGCCCGACATGTAGCCGAAGTTGGCGCTCGTGCCGAGCACGTAGCCATCGGCCGCCAGGACGTCCTCGGCGCTCGCCTCCAGGGCGGGACGTACGACGACCTCGACCCCCTCGATCTCGGGGTCGTTGGCGCCGGAGACCACCGCGTCGGTCAGGCGCCGCAGCGACCGGGTGGGGGAGTGGTGGACGATCAGCAGCCGAGCCATGGTCACAGCCAACCATTGTTGTCGGCGGTGAGCACGGCCTCGGTGCGGTTGGCGGCGCCGGTCTTGCCGATCGCCGCGGAGAGGTGGTTGCGCACGGTGCCCTCGGAGAGGACGAGCCGGGCCGCGATCGTGGCGACCGGAGAACCGTCCCGGGCGGCGCGGAGCACCTCGGTCTCGCGCTGGCTCAACGGTGACTCGCCGGCCACCAGCGAGTCGGTGGCGAGCTGTGGATCGACGACGCGCAGCCCCTGGTGCACGCGGCGTACGGCGTCGGCGAGCTGGGCCGCCGGGGTGTCCTTGACGACGAAGCCGGAGGCGCCGGCCTGCAGAGCCCGGCGCAGGTAGCCCGGCCGGCCGAAGGTGGTCACGATCAGCACTCGTGTCGCCGGGGTGGTGCGGCGCACCTCGGCGGTCGCAGAAATGCCGTCGAGCCCCGGCATCTCCACATCCAGCAGCGCGACGTCCGGATGGTGCTCCAGCACCGCCGGCACGACCTCGGACCCGCTGCCGACCTCGGCGACGACCTCGAGGTCGGGCTCGAGGCCGAGGAGGGCCGAGAGGGCGCCGCGTACGAGCGCCTGGTCGTCGGCGAGGAGCAGCCTGATCGTCACGAGGTGACCTCTCTGTCGGCGGACATGACCAGCTCGAACCCGGATCCCGTACGCGTCGTCAGCACGGCACCCATGGCGCCGGCCCGCTCCCGCAGACCGGTCAGCCCGGACCCGGACTCGTTGCCGGCCCGGCGGCCGTGGCCGTCGTCGTGGACGGTCACCGACCTCGGGGTGAGCACGATCTCGCACCGGTGCGCACCGGAGTGCCGGATCACGTTGGTGACCCCCTCGCGGATCGTCCAGGCGAAGAGCTCACGCAGCCCGGAGGGGACCTCGTCGGTGGACTGGGGGAGCACCGGCTCGATCCCGGCGGCCTCCAGCGCCGCCCGGGCTCGGGCGAGCTCGCCCGGCAGGGTCAGCTCGCGGTAGCCCTCCACGGCACGGCGTACGTCGGCGAGCGCGTCGCGGGAGAGCCGCTCCAGGTCGGCGAGCTCCTGCTTGGCCCGGTCCGGGGCGACGTCGACCAGGCGCTGGGCCAGCTCGGCCTTGACCGTGATGACGGTCAGCGAGTGGCCGAGGATGTCGTGCAGGTCGCGGGCGAACCGGTTGCGCTCGTCGGCCAGCGCCAGCCGGGTGTTCTCGTGCTGGGCGCCGATGAGGGCGACGTTGCGCCGAATGACCGACCGTACGCCGAGCATCGCCGCCGACGCCGCGCAGACGGCGAACGCGGTGTCGATCTGCGAGCCCCAGCCCGGCACCAGGCCGGTGATCGCGACGCCGCCCGCGATGCAGACGATCGCGACGTAGACGGCCGGGGTCGGCAGCGTCATCACGCAGGCGACCGCGACGTAGACCAGACCGGCGATGCCGCCCTCGCCGAGCGTGGCGATCATGACCGCGGCGAGCAGGCCGAGCACGGCGAGATAGGGAGCCACGAAGCTCGCCGGCGGCTGCTCGACGAGCCGGAGCATGCCTCGCGCCCGGACCCAGACCAGCATGTAGACGACCGCGAAGCAGAGCGTCGCCGCCATCCCGATCACGCCCTCGGCGGTGTCGCGAGCCTGCCAGCCGACGTGGAGCGGGGTGATCAGGAAGAAGAGCCAGATGAAGGCGAACCAGGGACCGACGGCGGCCCACCGCCTGCTCGGCGTGGCCGTCAGCGGCCCCTGGTCGATGCTCATGTCGGACACGTTAGTCAGACCCGCGCCGTGTCCTTGCTCATCCGCCAGGCCGCGCCGGCGATGAAGACCAGGAACCAGGCGATCGCGTTGACCACGGCGTACCAGGGCAGCTCGTGGGTCAGCGGCGCCCTCGTCACCTCGGCGACGCCGTACATCGGGGTCCAGTAGGCGATGTGGCGCACCACCGGGGCGTAGGTGCTCAGCGGGATGAAGAGGCCGCCGAGGAAGGAGAGCAGCGCCAGGCCGGGTCCGAGGATCTGCATCGCGTTCTCCCCGGGCACGACGTAGCCGACGAAGACGCCGAGCGCGGCGAAGGTGAGGGTGCAGAACAGGGTCACCACCATGGCCGTGAGCCACACCGAGACCGGCATCTCGGCCTTGCCCTGCAGCTTGCCGATCAGGTTGACCGTCAGGATCGCCAGGGCGCCCATGGTGAGCGCGACGACCGCCTTGGTCAGGATGTACGCCACCGGGTTCAGCGGCGTGAGCCGCAGCTGCCGCGACCAGCCGACCGAGCGCTCCAGGGCCACCATCGAGCCGACGCTCGCCGCGGTCAGCGCGGCGCCGTACATGGCCATCGAGATCAGGATGTACGCAGCGACGTTCCCCTCGCCGGCCGGCTGCTCCCACCCCGACTGCCCGCCGAAGGCGAGCGCCAGACCGGCCGGGAGCAGCAGCGTGAAGATCACCGTACGCCGGTTGCGGAGCAGCCGCCGCAGCTCGATCCTGAGCAGGGTGAGGTTGAAGCCGCCCAGGGGAGGGGTGCGGCGGGCGGTCACTGCGGGTGCTGTCGTCGTGGTGCTCACTGGTCGTCTCCGGTCAGGCTGAGGAAGGCTTCCTCGAGGTTCTTGGACGTGATCTCGAGGTCGCGGGCGGCGGTCTCGGTCAGCAGGAAGCGCGCGACGGCGTCGCTCTCCTTGGTGTGGACGACGACCTGCTCGCCGCGTACGTCGATGCCGTCGATCCCGCCGACGGCGCGCAGACGCTCCTCGGTCTCGGCGGTGAACCTGTCGACCGTGGCGCGCACGGTGCGGCCGGCGGCCAGCGCGCGGATCTCGGAGCCGGTGCCGTCGGCGACGATGCGCCCCTGGGAGATCAGCACGATCCGGTCGGCGTACTGGTCGGCCTCCTCCAGATAGTGGGTGGCGAACATGACCGTCCGGCCGCGCTCGGCGTCGGCGCGGATGGCGTTCCAGAACGTACGCCGCCCCTCGACGTCCATGCCGGTGGTCGGCTCGTCGAGCAGCAGCAGCGCCGGGTCGGGGAGCAGCGCCATCGCGAAGCGGAGCCGCTGCTGCTCACCTCCCGAGCACTTGCCGACCTTGCGGTTCGCGATCCCCTCGATGCCGGCGCCCCGCAGCGCCTCTGCGACCGGCATGGTGTCGGCGAAGAGGCTCGCGGTGTACTCCACCGTCTCGCGCACCGTCATGTCCTTGAGGAGCCCGCCGGTCTGCATCACCGCGGAGACGAGACCGTGGGCGACGGCGTCGCGGGGGCTGCGACCGAGCACCTGCGCGGTGCCGGACGTGGGGCGGGTGAGCCCGAGGATCATGTCGATCGTGGTGGTCTTCCCGGCTCCGTTCGGCCCGAGGAACGCCACCACCTCCCCCTGGTCGAGGTCCAGGTCGATGCCGCGAACCGCCTCGACGGCACCGAAGCTCTTGGTGACCGAGTCGAGGCGCACGGCGGACGTGGTGCGGGTTGGTGTGGCAACGCTCATGCCGACAAGCGTGGCCCGAGGTCACCCGAGATGCCTCGTCCCTTCCTCACGACCGTGAGGTGACAAATGTCAGGCGACCAGCCGGCGGCCGGTGACCTCCTTGGGGCGCAGCCGCACCCACAACGGACGAGGGCCGGCCGGCCAGGGATGGAGGTTCTTGACGACGTCGGGGATCTGGTCGTCGCGATAGAGGATCTCGGCGCGTCCCTTGAACAGCACCGACCAGCCCACATGGGTGTCGGGGGCGAGGTCGTCGACCAGCAGCGCGACGGCGCTCTCGTCGATCTGCTCGGCCATCGAGGAGTGGGCCGAGGTGCGGATCCAGAGCGTCTCCTCGTGCACGACGTGGTTCACCGGCAGCACCACCGGGCCGCGCGGGCCGGTCCAGCCGATCCGGGAGATCTGGGTGTCCGCCGCGAACCGCCAGGTCTCCTCGACCGTGAGCTCTTCCAGTTGGGCCACGCCCGTTCCTCCCCTTCGTCGTCACTTCCGCGTCTCAGCGTTGAGGATCAATCGCCCCGCGCGGCCAGTCTGCCAGTTCTGTTCTGTTATTGTTACCGAGTCATGATGCGCAGCCTCCTCCTTAGCTGCCGCAGCGGGGTCTGAGAAGCCGGACTCCCTCGCTGCGGAGGTTCGACGTGCGCCGGCACTCGCTCCCACCTGATGAGGACTCCATGACCAACCTGAGCAACTCCAGCAACCAGCAGAAGACGTCGGGGATGCCGCACGAGCGCTATCGCGCGTTCGTTCCCGTCGACGTACCCGACCGCACCTGGCCCACCAAGAAGATCACCAAGGCTCCGCGATGGCTCTCCACCGACCTGCGTGACGGCAACCAGGCCCTGATCGACCCGATGACGCCGGCGCGCAAGCTGCGGATGTTCGAGCTGCTGGTCGCGATGGGCTACAAGGAGATCGAGGTCGGCTTCCCGTCGGCCTCGCAGACCGACTTCGACTTCGTGCGCAAGCTGATCGAGGACGATCGGATCCCCGATGACGTACAGATCTCGGTCCTGACCCAGGCCCGCGAGGACCTCATCTCGCGCACCGCCGAGTCGATCGCCGGCGCCCCGCGCGCCACGATCCACCTCTACAACGCCACCGCGGAGCTGTTCCGCCGGGTCGTGTTCAACGTGACCCCGGCCGAGTGCATCGGGATCGCGGTGCGCGGCACCGAGATGGTGATGAAGTACGCCGAGGAGTACGTCCCGGAGCTGATCGGCACCGAGGACTTCGGCTACCAGTACTCGCCCGAGATCTTCACCCAGACCGACACCGACTACGCCCTCGAGGTCTGTGAGCGGGTCTCGGACGTGTGGCAGCCGGAGGCCGGCCGGGAGATCATCCTCAACCTGCCCGCCACCGTGGAGATGTCGACCCCGAACACCTACGCCGACCAGATCGAGTACTTCGGGCGGGGCCTGACCCGCCGCGAGCACTCCGCCATCAGCCTCCACCCGCACAACGACCGCGGCACCGCGGTCGCGGCCACCGAGCTCGGCCTGATGGCCGGCGCCGACCGCGTCGAGGGCTGCCTGTTCGGTCACGGCGAGCGCACCGGCAACGTCGACCTGGTCACCCTGGGCATGAACCTCTTCTCCCAGGGCATCGACCCGCAGATCGACTTCACCGTCGGCGGCGGCATCGACGAGATCCGCCGCACGGTCGAGTACGTCACCAACATCAACGTCCACCCGCGCCACCCCTACGCCGGCGACCTGGTCTACACCGCTTTCTCCGGCTCCCACCAGGACGCCATCAAGAAGGGCCTGGAGGACCTCGACCGGATCGCCGCCGAGGCCGGCAAGGACGTCAGCGAGATCCCGTGGGAGGCGCCCTACCTGCCCATCGACCCCAAGGACGTCGGCCGCACCTACGAGGCCGTCATCCGGGTCAACAGCCAGTCCGGCAAGGGCGGCGTGGCCTACCTGCTCAAGACCGAGCACTCCCTGGACCTGCCGCGTCGTGCGCAGATCGAGTTCTCGCGGGTGGTCCAGCAGCACACCGACTCCGAGGGCGGCGAGGTCAGCCCGGAGGAGATCTGGTCAATCTTCTCCGCGGAGTACCTCGAGCGCGAGGAGCCGTACGCCCTGGAGAGCTGGTCCTCGGTGACCGACGCCGAGGGCGGTGACCAGCAGGTCGTCGACCTGCGGGTGCGCGGCGAGGCCCGCACCTACAAGGGCGCCGGCAACGGCCCAGTGGCCGCGTTCGTCGACGCGCTCAAGGAGGCCGGCGCCGAGATCCGGGTGCTCGACTACGCCGAGCACGCGCTCTCGGCCGGTGGCGACGCGGCCGCGGCTGCGTACGTCGAGTGCGAGATCGCCGGCGAGATCGTGTGGGGCATCGGCATCCACGAGAACATCGTCACCGCCTCCCTGCGGGCTGTGGTCTGCGCGGCCAACCGCGCTCAGGCGGTCACGATCCCGCGCGGCTGACCCTTCGCTGAGATCTGCCGAGTCGGCGCGTTCTGACGCGCCGACTCGGCGACTCCTGGAGGCCGATCAGCAGTCCCAGCGCGACCACCGCGGTGCCCAGCCAGACCATCGGTCCGGGCACGACCCCGTTGAGAGGTACGCCCAGGGCTGCCGCCGCCACGGGCACGACGCCGGTCAGCAGCCCGGCGCGGCCGGAGCCGAGGCGCTTGACCGCGGTGAACCAGAGCAGGAACGCGAGCGTGGTGACGACCGCCGCCAGGTGGAGCGCCGCGAGCAGGTCGCCGGTGTCGAGCGTGGTGACGGCGGCCGGTCCTTCGGTCGTGACACCGATGACGGCCATGCCGGCGGTGGCCATCCACACCGAGTGGAACGAGACGCCGAAGGCACCCAGGCGCGGGAGGACGGGCACCGCCAGGAGCGTGAAGCCTGCCTCGCAGACCAGCACGAGGAGCGCGTAGCCGACCCCGGCCGCATCGGTCTTCCCGAAGCCCTCGACCACGACGGCGCCCGCGGTCACGACCATGGCCCCGATGATCACTGTGCGAGCCGGGAGGGTGCGGGTCGCGACCGCCGGGACGACGGCGAGCAGCATCGGAACCGCGGCGACGGCGACGCCGATCACCGCCGGCTCGGCATGGGCGACACCGCGGACGACGCCGACGTTGAAGAGCACCAGGCCGGCGGTGGCGACTCCGGCCAGCCAGAGCCACTCGCGACCGCGGGGCCGCGGCACCCGCCAACCGGTGACGCGGGCGACCGCGAGCAGGAGGAGGGCGGCGAGGGCGTACCGGACGCTCTGCAGGGTGAAGAGCGGGGCATCGGTGATCGCGGCCGAGACGGCGACGCTGCTGCCGACGCAGACCATCCCGGTCGCGGCGAAGACGATGCCGAGCAGGGTGCCGCGGCGGCGCGCCGCTCCGCCGGGGTCGGCGATGCCGTCGGAGGCGATGTCAGGGAGGGCTTCGGTGGTCATGTCTACGAGGTTCGCGCCAACTTGGTCTGGCAGACAGATCCAAACCTGACCTGGCAGAGTGGACCAAGTGACCGGCGCGGACTTCCTCCAGCTCGACCCGGCCGGCGTACCGTCGGGCGGGCTGGCGACCTGGCTGACCGGTGCGCTGCGCGACGCGGTCGCCGACGGTCGACTCGCGGTCGGTGCCCGGGTGCCGGCCTCGCGCACCCTCGCCACCCAGCTCGGCCTCTCGCGCGGGGTGGTGGTCGAGGCGTACCAACGGCTCACCGACGAGGGGCTGCTCTCGGCCCGCAGTGGCGGCGGCACGCGGGTGAGCGCGGTCCCCGGAGCCGTACGCCGTCTCGGTGCCGCCACGCGACTGCCGACTCCCGATCTGGACCTCTCCCCGGGAGTGCCCGACCTCTCGGCCTTCCCACGGGCCGCGTGGGCGAAGGCGTCGCGCGAGGTGATCGCCGAGATCGGCAGCGCCGACCTCGGCTACGGCGACCCGCGCGGCGTGCCGGCGCTGCGCGAGGCGCTCGCGGTCTGGCTGGGCCGCACCCGCGGCCTCACGGTCTCGCCCGACGAGATCCTGGTGATCAACGGCGTCGCCCAGGGGCTCGTGCTCCTGGCGCGCTGGCTGGAGGAGCGTGGCCGGACCAGGGTCGGCTTCGAGGAGCCGGGATCCTACGGCGGCCGGGTGCACCTGCAGCGGTGGGGGATGACGACGGTCCCGGTGCCGGTGGACGGCGACGGTCTGGACGTGGCGGCGCTCGAGGCCAGCGGCGTCGATGCCGTCGTGGTCACGCCGGCGCACCAGTTCCCGACCGGGGTCGTGCTCTCCCCGCAGCGGCGTCGAGAGCTGGTCGAGTGGGTCCGGGCGGAGCCGGACCGGCTGGTGATCGAGGACGACTACGATGCCGAGCACCGCTACGACCGGCCGCCGGTCGCGGCGGTGAAGGTGCTCGCACCCGACCGGGTCGTCCACCTCGGCAGCGTCTCCAAGACGCTCGCACCCGCGATGCGGATCGGCTGGCTGGTCGCCCCGTCCGGCATGCAGGAGGAGCTGGTCGAGGCTCGCTACTGGCTCGACCTGGCCAGCCCGGCGCTACCCCAGATCATCCTGGCGCGGATGCTCACCTCGGGTGCCTTCGAGCGACACCTGAGACTGGTCCGGCAGCGACACAAGGCTCGCCGCGACGCCCTGCTCGAGGCGCTCACCGAGCACCTGCCGGCGGTTCGGGTCCGAGGCGTCGCGGCCGGACTCCACGTACTCGCGACGCTTCCCGACGGGGTCGACGACGCGGCTCTTGCCGCGGCCGCGCTCGAGGCGGGCATCGCCGTGCACCCGTTGAGCCGGCACCGCGAGGGTGAGGGTCCGCCGGGGCTGGTGATCGGCTACGCGGCGACGACCCCTGACCGCCTCCGGGAGGCGGTCAGGCGGCTGGCGCCGCTGATCTCCTAGGAGCTCCTAGGACTCGACGTCGTACTTCGCGCAGAGACCCAGGCGGCTGCCGGCCATCCAGGCGGTCTTGAACGGCGGCTTGAACATCGTCGCCTCCGCCGGACAGCCGCCCAGCCCCTGGACGTTGGTATCGCTCTGCTCGGGATAGGTGTCGCCGGTCATCTCGAAGGTGTCCACGACGATGTAGTCGTGGGTGGTCCCGCAGCGGACGACCTTGTCGATCTTGCTGTCGATGCAGGCCCGCAGGTCGGTCGGGAACGGGTCGGGCACCGGGTCCTCGGGCATGTCGATCATCGGTGCTCCCTGGACCGTCACCCCGACATCGCACCGGACGTAGCGGTTGCCGTCGTTCCAGGTGGCCTCCGCGGGCCAGTACCAGCTCACGATGTAGGCGGTGCGGGCCAGCGTCTCGGGTTGCAGCCCGAGGCCGGTCTCCAGGCGGGTGAAGCAGGCGGCCCCGGCGGCCTCGTTGTCGTTGTAGGTCTTCACGTCGGTGGCGACGTGGAAGGTGTAGAGCGTGTGCGGCTCGGCGCAGTCGACCGGCTCCGTCTCGTCGACGAACTCGGTCGCCGCGGCGTAGTCGAGATCGCGGCACTCGCCGACCACGGGTACGTCACTTCCACCGTTGTTCACGAAGTAGATCAGCCCGGCGACGAGCCCGATGACCACGACAGCGGCCAGGCCGCCGACCAGGAGCCCGGTGCGCTTCCGCTTCTGCGGGTGCTGCGTCGCGATGCTGGTCGGCACCGTCGTGGGCTGCTCGAAGGGTGATCCGGTCGGCGGCCCGCTGGGGGGTCCGCTGGGTGGCCCGCTCGGCGGGCCGACGGGTGGCACCTGGGACGCCGACTTCTGCCACGGCGAGGTCGAGGAGGTCGAGGTGGGTGGCGGAGGCTGAGGCGCGGAGTGCGGCTGCCCGGGGGAGACGCGGGTGCCTGCGACCGCGCCGCGGAGCCCGTCGGCGAACGAGCGTGCGTCGGGCCAGCGGTCCTCGGCCCGGGGCTCCAGCGCCCGGGCGATGGCCTGGCTGATCGGGGCCGGGAGGGGACGTACGGAACCTGCCTCGGGGACTCGGGAGGTGAGCCCGAGAGCGGGGGCGGGGGAGCGGCCGGCGAGCAGCGCCCAGGCGACCGCGCCGAGGGCCCGTACGTCGGCGCGATGGTCGATCGGCAGCGACGGGTCGAGTTGCTCGGGCGCCATGTAGGACGGGGTGCCGATGTCGCGGGTGACCTCGTTGAGGGAGTCGAGCGAGCGGGCCACACCCAGGTCGGCGATCATCACCCGGCGAGCGCCGGCGGTGCCGCCGGAGGTCTCGGAGGTGACCAGCAGGTTGGCGGGCTTGATGTCGCGGTGGATCACCCCGCGAGCCTTCAACGCCATGAGGCCGTCGGCGGCCTGAGTGACGATCTCGGCGACCTCGTGCACGTCCAGACCGCCGGGGGAGGCCGTGAGCAGGTCGGCGACCGAGCCGCCGTCGGCGTACGACATCACGAAGAAGGGGATGCCGGTGCTCGTCTGGCCGATGTCGTAGACACGCACGACATGGGGTGAGTCGACCGAGCGGAGCAGCCGCGCCTCCTGGAGGAAGCGCTTGTGGATCTCCGGGTTCGACACCCATCCGGGGGCGAGCGCCTTGACCGCCACGTGGGAGTCGAGATCGGGGTCGTAGTAGAGCCAGACGGAGGCGAAGGCACCGGCGCCGATGTGGCGGACCTGCTGCAGCCGCCCGAGACTGGTCGGGAAGGTCGCGCTCATGGCCGAATCATGCCCTGAATCCTCCGGGAGGCGCTGCGGTGACACCTACTTGAGCAGGTTTCGCTAAGAAATCGAGACCTACTTCCCGAAGCGTTCCTTGTCCCGCTTGACCGCGGCGTGCGCCTCGGAGCCGATGTTCTCCCTCAGTTCCACGGCGGACTCGCGGATGGCGTCGGAGATGATCTCGTGGACCCGAGTGTCGGCCAGGCCCTCCTCGACCAGACGCAGCACGGTGTCGGCCACGAGCCGGACGACGTCGTCGTGGAAGGGGAGATACCGCAGCTTGCCGGTCGCCTGGTCCTGCCGGATGAGGTCGATGATCAGCGCGTCGATCTCGGCGCGGTTCTCCTCGATCGCGGTGGAGATGTGCCGGGTGTAGTTGCCGGTCTGGACCACCGCGATCACCTCGTCGAGCACCGCGACCGTGATCGGCGTCCGGATCGCGTTGACGATCGCCCCGGAGAACCTCCCGACCACGTACGCCGTGATGCGGTCGCCGAACGTGCGGTCGGCCACACGCATCAGCCGCACGAAGATGACCACCACCCGCAGCAGCCGGAAGGCGCGGAAGGCCGGGTCCGAGAGCGGGATCATGCCGAGGATCTCGTACCAGTAGAGCGCCAGGAACTTCCACCCCAGCCCGGACCTGACCCAGCGGACGCTGAACTCGACGAAGAAGATCCCGCAGATCACGTAGTCGGCGATGATCACCCGGTCTTCCCAGACTCCGGGTACGTCCCAGAAGGTGATCCAGACCAGCAGGACGACCGAGATGATCGCGAGCGCGAGCATCAGCCAGTCGACCAGTGTGACCGGCGGCGTCGCCGGGGCGCCCGGCTCGCGATCGTCGTGGCGACGGACGATGCCTGTGGAGCTCATGGTGGGCACGATAGGAGACGCGTCCACCAAAGCAGGTCAACCACACGCGTCGTTGCCATCATGTGGCATCGACGTCGGTCTGTCGCTGCCGCGGTTGTCGGTGCCACGCGGCAGAATGGTGTCGTGCCCCTCTACCGCGACGAGGCCATCGTGCTTCGCACCCACAAGCTCGGTGAGGCCGACCGCATCATCACCATGCTCACCCGTGACCACGGACGGGTGCGTGCGGTGGCGAAGGGCGTGCGGCGCACCACCTCGCGGTGGGGATCGCGGCTGGAGCCGTTCACCCACGTCGACCTGCAGTTCGCCGAGGGGCGCAACCTCGACACGATCACCCAGGCCGAGACGCTGACCCTGTTCCATGCCGGGATCGGGCTGGACTACGACCGCTACACCGCCGGCACCGCGATGCTCGAGACCGCCGACCGGCTGGTCCACGAGGAGGGCGAGCCGGCCCCGCAGCAGTATCTGCTGCTCGTCGGCGGGCTGCGGGTGCTCGCCCAGGGCGACCGGCTTCCCCGGCACGTGCTCGACTCCTACCTGCTCCGCTCGCTGGCGGTCGCCGGCTACGCGCCCTCTTTCGAGGCGTGCGCGAGGTGCGGGCTGGAGGGTCCGCACCGCTGGTTCAACGTGTCCATGGGCGGCGCGCTGTGCACGACCTGCCGGGTGCCCGGTTCGGCGACGCCCTCGCCCGAGACGCTCACCCACCTCGGCGCGCTGCTCTCAGGTGACTGGGATACCGTCGGCCGCGCCGAGGACCGGACCAGCAGGCAGGCGAGCGGGTTGGTCGCCGCGTACCTCTCCTGGCATCTGGACCGCAACCTGCGCTCGCTCGAATACGTCGAGAGCTGAGGAACGATGGCCCACTCCCACGGCCACTCCCACGGTGAGCACGATGCCGAGGTGGAGGTCGAGGTCCTGCCGCGGATGGTGCTGACGGTCTCGCTGGTGCTCGTCGCCGTGCTCACCGTCGTCGGGGTGGCTCTGTGGTGGCCCGACCGTGCCGCGGTCGACAAGCTCCAGGGGTCGCAGGAGTTCATCGCCGAGGGCGTCGTCTTCGAGACCGCCGACGTGGTCTCGGTCTCGGAGCCGTGCAGCACCGAGAACACGCCGAAGGGCTGCAACACCGCCACCGTGACCCTCACCAGCGGACCCGACACCGGCACCGAGGTCGCGGTGGAGGTCTCGACCCCGATGGCCCGCTCCGGGCTGGAGACCGGCGACGAGGTGGAGCTCTCCCGCATGGAGAAGGAGGGGGAGGCGACGTACGCCTTCTTCGACGTCAAGCGCGGGCCGCCGCTGGTCCTGCTGGTCGGCCTCTTCGTCGCGTGTGTCGTCGCCGTCGCGCGGATGCGCGGGCTGATGGCGGTGCTCGGCCTGGGGTTCGCGGGGGCTGTGGTGTGGCTGTTCCTGCTGCCCGCGCTGCTCTCCGGCGAGCCCGCGGCGTGGGCCGCGCTGGTCTCCTCGGTGCTGATTCTCTACGTGGTGCTCTACACCACCCACGGGTTCTCGGTGCGTACGTCGGTCGCGCTCGCCGGCACCCTGGCCGGGGTCGCGGTGACCGCACTGATCGGCACCTTCGCCATCGGTGCGAGCCGGCTGTCCGGACTGGGCTCGGAGAGCGGTCAGACGCTCTCCTCGCTCGACGCCGCGCTCGACCTGCAGAGCCTGCTGGTCGCCGCGGTGATCATCGCCGGCCTCGGCGCGCTCAACGACGTCACCATCACCCAGGCCTCCGCGGTGTGGGAGCTGCGCGCCGCCGGCCCGGACACGTCACGCTGGGACGTCTTCCGCGGCGCGATGCGGATCGGCCGTGACCACGTCGCCTCGACGATCTACACGATCGTGTTCGCCTACGTCGGCAGCGCGCTGACCCTGCTGCTGGTGATCCAGCTCTACGACCGCACCTTCCTCTCGCTGCTGACGACCGAGCAGATGGCCGGCGAGATCGTCGCCACCATGGCCGCGGGCATCGGGGTGGTGCTGGCGATGCCGATCACTACGATCATCGGCGCGCTGACCGTCCCCGGTCCGGCCGGGGACCCGGCGGAGATGGAGTACGACGCGCCCCGGCGCGCGATGGTCCCGCCCAGGCCGCAGCCGCCTCCTGGGTATCGGCCGACTAGGGTTGGGCCTCGTGAGCAAGCCGGTCCGTACCCCAACACCCCACCCGTCCGGGGCTACCCCGCCCCCGGTCCCCAAGGACCTCGTCCCGCACCACGTGGCGATCATCATGGACGGCAACGGCCGATGGGCCAAGGACCGTGGCCTCCCCCGGACCAAGGGCCACGAAGCCGGTGAGTCCTCGCTCTTCGACGTCGTCGAGGGAGCCATCGAGATCGGCGTGAAGGCGATCTCGGCCTACGCGTTCTCCACCGAGAACTGGTCGCGCTCGCCCGACGAGGTGAAGTTCCTGATGGGGTTCAACCGCGACGTCATCCGCCGCCGCCGGGACGAGATGAACGAGCTCGGGGTCCGGGTGCGTTGGGCCGGTCGTGCGCCGCGGCTGTGGAAGTCGGTCATCAACGAGCTCAAGATCGCCGAGGAGATGACCAAGGACAACACCGTCTGCACGCTGACGATGTGCGTCAACTACGGCGGTCGCGCCGAGCTCACCGACGCCGTGCGGCGGATGGGTGAGGACGTACGCGCCGGGAAGCTGCGTCCGGAGAAGATCACCGAGAAGACCTTCGAGCGTTACCTCTACGTCCCCGACCTCCCCGACGCCGACCTCATCTGGCGCACCTCCGGCGAGCAGCGGCTGTCCAACTACATGCTCTGGCAGGCCGCCTACTCCGAGTTCGTCTTCACCGACGTGCTGTGGCCCGACGTCGACCGCCGCCACCTGTGGCACGCCATCGAGACGTACGCCTCCCGGGACCGCCGCTACGGCGGCGCCCTCCCCAACCCCGTCTAGCCGAGACGTCACTCGCGTCGGCCGAGGCGTCACGTACGTCGGGCGAGGCGTCACGTACGTCGGGCGAGCCGGCAGCGAGGTGGCACGTCGGCCGACGCGAGTGACGCTTCGGCCGACGTAGGTGACGCTTCGGCGAGCTAGCGGCAGTCGGTGCAGGTGCCGAAGATCTCCAGGGTGTGGGAGACGTCGGTGAAGCCGTTGTCCTCGGCCATGGTCTTGGTCCAGCGCTCGACGGCGGGGCCCTCGACCTCGACGGTGCGGCCGCACTGACGGCAGACCAGGTGATGGTGGTGGGTGTCGGAGCAGCGGCGGTAGATCGTCTCGCCGTCCTCGGAGCGCATCGCGTCGACCGCGCCGGCCTCGGCCAGCGCGGTCAGCGTGCGGTAGACGGTGGCGAGGCCGACGGTGCCGTCGAGACGGGAGTGGATCTCCTGGGCGGAGTGGAAGCCGTCGTAGGTCCGTAGCGCCTCGGCCACGGCGAGCCGCTGCTTGGTGGGGCGCAGGGAGCTCGGGGGATCAATGCTCGTCATAGTGCTCTCCCTCGGCACCGACGTGCGCCGCGTGCCGGTGCCCGTCGTGGATGTAGTCGACGTGGTCGCCGTGCTCGACGGCGACGTGGCCACACTTCTCGCCGTGGTGGTGCGGGTGTGCCTCGTCGACCGGCTTCTCCACGGGCGCGGTCTCCGGGAACGGGGCCACGAGCGCCCGCCGGCGGCGTAGCCAGGCGCCGATCGGCCAGACCAGGAAGAACCCGGCCAGGGCGACCAGCACGATGCTGGGTCCCGGCTGGACGTTGGCGCCGGTGCGGGAGAGCGCGGCCGCGAGCACCAGGCCGCCGACCGAGGCGGCCAGGCCGGCGCCCATGGCACCGAGCAGCGTCATCCGGAACGACCGGGTCAGCTGCTGCACGATCGCGACGGGTACGACCATGAGGGCGGAGACGAGCAGCAGCCCGACGGTGCGCATCGCGATCACCACGCTCAGGGCAGCGAGCACGGCGACGAGGATGGAGTAGAACCGCACCGGCAGCCCGGCGACCTTGGCATAGTCGGCGTCCTGGGAGACCGCGAACAGCTGTGGCGAGAGGCCGACGCAGATCACGATCAGCACGACCGCGAGGGCCATCGTCACGAGCAGGTCGTCGACCGAGATCGTCAGGATCGAGCCGAAGAGGAACTCCTGGAGCCGGGAGGCGCCGGTGCCGGCGAGCCCGGTGACGAAGACACCGCCGGCGAGCCCGCCGTAGAAGAGCATCGCCAGGGCGACGTCGCCTTCGGCGTGGCCGCGCTCGCGCACGATCTCGATGACCACGGCCCCGGCGATCGCCACGATCACCGCGGCCCAGGTCGGCGAGGTCTGGGTCCACAGGCCGATCGCGACGCCGGTGACGGCGACGTGACCGATGCCGTCACCCATCAGCGCCAGTCGCCGCTGCACGATGTAGGTGCCGACCGCCGGCGCCGCGATCCCGACGAGGAACGCCGCGATCAGGGCCCGCTGCATGAACGGCACCGAGAAGAGCTCGAGAAGAGTCATCACAGTTCCTTGAGCGGGGTCGGGACGGCGGCGCTGGGCTCGGGGGTCGAAGCGTCGTCGCAGTGGACGTGCCCGGCGTCGAAGCCCTGGGCGTGGACGTCGGCGTCGGAGAGGGGCGGGCCGTCGTAGGCCTTGCGCCCGTCGCGCATGACGACGGCGCGGTCGACCAACGGAGCCAGCGGCCCGAGCTCGTGGGCGACCAGCACGATCGTGGCGCCCTCCTCCTTGAGCCGGCTGAGAGCCCCGGCCAGCGCGTGCTGGTTGGGCAGGTCGACGCCGGCGGTGGGCTCGTCGAGGAGCAGCAGCTCGGGGCGGCCGGCGAGCGCCCGCGCGATCAGCACCCGCTGGTGCTGACCGCCGGAGAGCTGGGCGACCCCACGGTGGGCGTACGCATCCATCCCGACCACCTCGAGCGCGGCCCGGATCGCGGCCCGGTCGGCACTGCGCAGCGGCCGCAGCAGCTTGCGGTGGGTGAGCCGGCCGGAGGCGACGACCTCCCAGACCGAGGCGGGTACGCCGCCGGTGGCCGTGCTTCGCTGCGGCACGTAGCCGACCCGGGACCAGTCGTGGAACCCGGCCAGCGGACGGCCGAACAGCTCCAGGCGACCGGCCGAGAGCGGGTTGAGGCCGACCAGGGTGCGTACGAGCGTCGACTTGCCGGAGCCGTTGGCGCCCATCAGCGCGACGAACTCACCGCGCTCGACCGTCAGGTCCACGTCGCGCAGGACGGGGCGTCCGGACAGGGCGACATCCCCGTGCAGGAGCTGCACGGGGACATCGGAGGGAACGGTGCTGTTCCCGTCGGGTTTCACTGACAACCGTTGGCCGCCTTCAGAGCGTCGAGGTTCTGGCGCATGAGGGAAAGGTAGTCCTCTCCCTCGGTGTCTGCCGAGAGGCCCTCGATCGGGTCGAGCACGGCGGTCTTCAGGCCGAGGTCGTCGGCGAGGGTGTCGGCGAGCGCGGTGCTGACCAGACGCTCGGAGAAGATCGTGGTCACGCCGTGCTCCTTGGCGTGCTCGCCGATCTCGGCGAGCTGGGCCGGGTTGGGCTCGGCGTCGGGGGTCAGGCCGGCGATCGACTCGAACTCCAGGCCGTACTTGTCCAGGTAGCCGAAGGCGTCGTGGGAGACGACGACGTCCTTGATCTTGCACTGCGCCAGGCCGGCCTTGAACTCCTCGTCGACCTTCGTCAGGTCCTCGGTGAGCGACTTCGCGTTGGCCTCGTAGGTCTCGGCGTTGTCGGGGTCGGCCTCGACCAGAGCGTCGCGGACGCTCTCGGCGTACTGCGCCATCAGCAGCGGGTCGTGCCAGAAGTGCGGGTCGGACTCGCCGTGGTCGTGCTCCTCCTCGCCTTCGTGACCTTCCTCATGACCCTCCTCGTGGCCTTCCTCGGCCTTGCGGAGCTCGACGACCTTCTCGACGTCGACGACCTCACCCTTGACGTCCTGCTCGACCGCGTCGTCGACGGCCGGCTGGAAGCCGTGCTCGGTGAGGATCAGGTCGGCACTCTGCAGCGCGGCGGTCTGGTTGATGCTGAGCTCGAGGTCGTGCGGCTCGACGCCCGGCTTGGTGAGGGGAGTGACCTCGGCGAGGTCCCCCGCTACTCGCTCCGCGACGAACTCCAGCGGGTAGAACGCGGCTGCGACCTGGACCTTCCCCGAATCTGATCCGGAGGCGGAGGAACCGGAGTCGTCGGAGAGGGCGGCACAGCCGGAGGTGAGCAGGAGCGCGCCGACAGCAAGGAGGCCGGCGGAGCGAGCAGTGGGGGTCATGAGAACCATTCTCAGACTAGTTGAGAATGGTTGTCAATTCCTTCCGGGATGCCGAACAGCAGACGTACGCCGGTCACGCGGGGGAGGTCGATGCGGTTGCACCGCTCGGCGAGGCCCGGATCGCCGGGCCAGGAGCCGATGATCAGCCCGTCGGGCTCGTGGCCACGAGCGCGCAGCGCGGCCACGGTCAGCTCGGTGTGGTTGAGGGTGCCCAGGCCGGCCGCGGTGACGACGACGAAGGAGGTGGGGGTGCCGCCGACGAGGAGCGCATCGGCCAGGTCCAGGAGCGTGCCGCCGTCGGTGTCCAGCCGCACCAGCAGCCCACCTGCGCCCTCGACCAGGACGAGATCGTGGTCCCTGGTCAGGGCTGAGATCGTCGGAGCGTACGCAGCGACCGGTGGGATCGAGACCCCGGCCCGCCGGGCGGCGGTGTCGGGTGCGAGCGGCTCCTCGAGCCGGGTCAGCTCGTGGACCTCGATCCCGGTCAGCCGGTGGATCTCCTCGGCGTCGCAGTCGCCCTCGGCGGTGCCGGTCTGCACCGGCTTCACGACGGTGACCTTCTCGCCGTTCGTACGCGCCCGGGCGGCCAGCGTCGCCGTCGCGACGGTCTTGCCGACGCCCGTGCTGGTGCCGGTGACGATCACTACCCGCCCGCTCATGCCGCGCCCCGGGATGCAGACCGAGCTACTTCGGTGTCGGTGCACTTCCTTCGTGGAGTTCCGCGAAGGAAGTGAGCGCTGACCGAGCTACCTCGGTGAACATTCGGCCGCTCGCTCACCGGACCTCACCCACGATCTTGTCGATGGCCTTGGCGGCCCGGTCCCAGCCCTCGTCGGTGATGCCCGCCCCGGCGGTGACCCGCAACCGGGAGACGCCGTCGGGGACCGAGGGCGGGCGGAAGCAGCCGACGCGTACGCCCTCGGTCAGCAGCTCCGCCTGTGCCGCGACCGCCGCCTCGGGCGAGGGCATCGGGACCGACAGCACCGCTCCGGCCGGCACCGGGATCCCGAGGGTCCGGGCCAGCTCGGTCACGCGGGCCCTGATGGTGTCGGCGAGGTCCGGGCGGGCGCGCGCGACCCGCGCCGCGGCCAGCGCCGCGGCGGTGGAGGCCGGGGCCAGCCCGGTGTCGAAGATGAACGGGCGGGCCGTGTTGATCAGATGGTCGAGGACCGCTCGCGGCCCCAGTACGGCTCCGCCCTGGCTGCCCAGGCTCTTGGAGAGCGTCGCGGTGACGAGCACGTCGGGCCGCCCGGCGAGGCCGTGGCGGTGGACGAGGCCCGGCCCGTGCACGCCGACGCCGTGCGCCTCGTCGACGACCAGCAGGGCGCCGAACGCCGCGCACACCTCGGCGAGCTCGGCCAGCGGCGCCTCGTCGCCGAGCACGGAGTAGACCGACTCGGCGAGCACCAGGGTGCGTACGCCCGGCCGGGCGGCCAGGGCCGCGTGCACCGCGGTCACGTTGTTGTGCGGGACGACCGTCAGCTGGGCGCGGGAGAGCCGCACCGCGTCGATCAGCGAGGCATGGATGTGTGCGTCCGAGACGACATGGGCCGTCCGATCGGCCAGCGCGCCGACGACCGCGAGGTTGGCGTGGTAGCCGGTCGAGAACGTCAGCGCGCCCGGCTGACCGAGCCAGTCGGCGAGCTCGTCCTCCAGCTCGCCGTGCAGCGTCAAGGTGCCAGTGACCAGCCTCGACGCACCCGCGCCGCCACCCCAGAGCATCGCCGCGTCGGCCGCGGCGCGGCGTACGTCCGGGTGGCCGGACAGGCCCAGGTAGTCGTTCCCGGCCAGGTCGACACTGTGCGCCTTCGAGGTGGCGTCGTCGGGTCCGCGCGGGCGCAGCCGCCGGGTCAGCCCCGCCTCCTCCCGTGCCGTGGCCGCCTCGTCCAGCCAGGTCTGCCAGCCCATCTCAGGCCACCTCCGCGGCCGCGCCGACGGCGCGGCAGATGCGGGCGAGGTCGTCCTCGCCGGTGACGTAGGGAGGCATCGTGTAGATCAGGTCGCGGAACGGCCGGATCCAGACGCCCTCGCGCAGCGCGGCGTCGGTGGCCTTCGCGACATCGACGGGGTGGTCGAGCTGGACCACGCCGATCGCGCCGAGGACGCGGACGTCGCTGACGCCCGGCGCGCCGGCGAGAGGGGACAGGCCGGCCGAGAGCGCGCCGGAGACCCGGGCCACGTCCTGCTCCCAGTCGCGGTCGACCAGCAGGTCGAGCGAGGCCAGGGCGACCGCGCAGGCGAGCGGGTTGCCCATGAAGGTGGGCCCGTGCATGAGCACGCCCGACTCGCTCCGGGAGATCGCGTGCGCGACCTCGGAGGTGGTCAGGACCGCGGCCAGCGTCATGTAGCCGCCGGTCAGCGCCTTGCCGATGCAGAGGATGTCCGGCGTGACCTGCGAAGACACGAACAGATCGCCGGTGCGCCCCAACCCCGTGGCGATCTCGTCGAAGATCAGCACCAGCCCGTGCTCGTCGGCGATCTCGCGGAGCACGACCAGGCAGCGGTCGTCGTAGACCCACATCCCGCCAGCGCCCTGGAGCCGCGGCTCGAGGATGATCCCGGCGAGCTCGTGCGCGTGGGCCTCGACGAGGAGGCGTACGCCCTCGGCCCAGGCCTCCACGTCCCCGCCGGGTGCGGGCGGACGCTCGGCGAAGACCTGCGGGGTGAGCACCTCGGTGAACATCGAGTGCATCCCGCCGACCGGGTCACAGGTGCTCATGCACCCGAACGTGTCGCCGTGGTAGCCGCCGCGCACGGTCAGCAGCCGGGTCCGCTCCGGCCGCCCGCGGCCGCGCTGGCTCTGCAGAGCCATCTTGATCGCCACCTCGACGCTCACCGACCCGGAGTCGGCGAGGAAGACGTGCTGCAGGGGGTCGGGGGTGATCTCCACGAGCCGCCGGGCGAGGTCGATCGCCGGGGCGTGGGTCAGTCCGCCGAACATGACGTGCGCCATCCGGCCGGCCTGCTCGGCGAGCGCGGTGTCCAGCTCGGGCACCTGGTAGCCGTGGACCGCCGACCACCACGACGACATCGCGTCGACGACCTCGAGGCGTTCGCCGTCCTCGTCGAGGTGGAGACGTACGCCCTCGGCGCCGGTGACGAGCCGCACCGGCGCCGGGTCGGTCATCGAGGTGTAGGGGTGCCAGAGGTGCTCGCGGTCGAAGGCGAGCAGATCTGCGCTCAGGTCCTGCTCAAGCGTTGGCAGCGACATCTGTTCCTGCTCCGCGACGTCGGATCACCGGGCCGTCCTGCTCGTCGTGGCCACCGCATGCCCCGCCGGAGGCGGAGCCGCAGCCGTCGCCACAGCTGCTGCCGCAGCCGCCGCTCGCGAGGCGACCGGCAGCCTTGGTGCGGTGCTCCTCGATGAGGTCGTCGAACCCGCTCTCGTCCATGCCGAGGATGACGAAACCGTTGTCGCGCAGCATCTCCAGGTCTGCCAGCGCGTCCTGCCCCTCGGAGGTCAGGTAGTCGCCGAGGAAGATCGAGTTGGCGACCTGCAGCGCGGTGGCCTGCAGCGAGCGCAGGTGCATCTCGCGTCCGCCAGCGATCCGGATCTCCTTGTCCGGGCAGACGAACCGTGCCATCGCCAGGATCTTCACGCACCGGGTGGGAGAGAGCTCCCAGGTGTTCTCGTACGGCGTCCCGTCGAACGGCATCAGGAAGTTCACCGGGATCGAGTCGGCGTCGAGCTCCTTGAGGGCGAAGAGCGCCTCGACGAGCTGCTCGTCGGTCTCGCCCAGGCCCGCGATGAGGCCGGAGCACGGCGAGAGGCCGGCGTCCTTGGCCTTGCCGATCGTGTCGACGCGGTCCTCGTAGGTGTGGGTCTGGACGATGTTGTCGTGGTTGGACTCGGCGGTGTTGATGTTGTGGTTGTACGCATCCACCCCGGCGGCCTTGAGCCGCTCGGCCTGGCCGCCCTTGAGCAGCCCGAGACAGGCACAGACCTCGACGCCCTCGTGCGCGTCCTTCAGCGCGGAGGTCATCTCGACGACCTTGTCGATGTCGCGCTCGGAGGGACCGCGGCCCGAGGAGACCATGCAGACGCGGGTGGCGCCACCGCGTAGCCCGGCGCCGGCCTGCTCGAGGGTCTCGTCCTTGGAGAGCCAGGAGTACTTCAGCACCGGCGCCTGCGACCCGAGCGCCTGGCTGCAGTAGTTGCAGTTCTCCGGGCACAGCCCCGACTTCAGGTTGACCAGGTAGTTCACCTTGACGGTGTTGCCGAAGTGCTCGCGCCGCAGTCGCCCCGCCGCGGCGACGACGCTCATCAGCTCCGCGTCGGGCGTACGCAGCACGGCCACCGCGTCCTCGGCGGTCGCGGCCCCGCCGGACAGGATCCGGTCGGCGAGCTGGTCGAAGGCTGTCGTCATGTGGTGCGCTCCTCGGCGATGTCAGAACTGAACGACGTTCAGGTGAACGGTGTTCAGGTTAGGTTCTGTCGGGCCGTACCGCAACGCCGCGGTCCATCCGAGCGGCACTAGGATCGGCTCGTGCGCATCGAGACGATCCCTGGACTGGTCCTGATCGAGCACGAGATCGAGGTGCCGCTCGACCATCGCGGCGGCGGGCCGGAGACGCTGACCGTCTTCGCCCGCGAGGTGCGCCGCCCGGGCGATCGCGACGACCGCGACGCGCTGCTCTTCCTCCAGGGCGGCCCGGGCGGGGAGAGCCCGCGCCCGATCGACCTCCCGATGGCGCCGGGCTGGCTCGAGCGGGCGCTCCAGGACTATCGGGTGATCCTCCTCGACCAGCGCGGGACCGGGCGGTCGACGCCGCTCACCGCGATGACCGGGACGAGCCCGCAGGAGCAGGCCGACCACCTGGCCCACTTCCGCGCCGACTCGATCGTCGAGGACGCCGAGCTCCTCCGCGAGTCCCTGGGGATCGAGCGCTGGTCGCTCCTGGGTCAGTCCTTCGGCGGCTTCTGCTCGCTGCGCTACCTCTCGACGCATCCCGGGTCGCTGCGCGAGGTGCTCTTCACCGGGGGAGTGCCGCCGGTCGGGTTGCCCGTCGACGAGGTCTACGCCGCGACCTTCACCCGCACCATCGAGCTCACCGAGCGCCACTACGCCCGCTTCCCCGGCGACCGCGACCGGATGCGGGCGCTGGTCGAGCGCTGCGACGCCGGCGAGATCCGGCTCCCGCACGGCGGCCTGCTCTCGGCCCGCCAGGCGCGCTGCATCGGCAGCCAGCTCGGGATGACCGGCGGGTCCGAGCGGATCCACTACCTCCTCGAGCGCGACCCGGCCGGCCTCGGCTTCGGGCACGAGGTCGCCTCGCTGCTGCCCTTCAGCGGCCACTCGCCCCTCTACGTACTCGTCCACGAGGCCTGCTACGCCGATGCCCAGGCCACCCGCTGGGCCTCCGCGCGCGTCCAGCCCGCGGCGTACGAGGACCCGACCCTCTTCACCGCCGAGCACCTCTTCCCGTGGCACCTGAGCGAGGATCCGCTGCTGGCGCCGTTCGCGGAGGCGGCGGACCTGCTCGCCGAGCGGGAGTGGCCGGCCCTCTACGACCCGAGCGCGCTGGCCGCCGTCGACGTCCCGTGCGCCGCGGCGGTCTACTACGACGACCCCTACGTCCTGCGCGAGCACTCCCTCGCCACCGCCGAGCTGGTCCCCACCCTCCGCCCATGGATCACCAACGCCCACCTCCACAACGGCGTCCAGGTCGCTCCCGACGAGGTCCTGGACCGCCTCATCGGCATGGTCCGCGGACGGATCTGACCACGATGAGCGTGCCTGTGGCGGTCTTCCGGACCGCGTCCTTCCTGCTCACCATGGCGCTCGTCGGACTCGCCTACCCGCTGCTCGCCGCCCTGGCCTACGTCGGTTTCCTCATCGCCTCCGCGGTCGGCGACCTCGGGCTCGGCGGCCCGCTGGCCGGGCCGGTGCTCGTGCTGCTCGGCGCCGCCGTCGGCGCGATCTGCGTGGCGGTAGGAGCACCTGCCGCCCTCGCCGGCCGTCTCGTGGGCGGGGTCAGGGGAGTCCTCGTCGGTGCCGCCGTCCTGGTGGTCCTCGGGGGAGGCGCCACCTGGGTCGCGTGGCTGGTGTTCGACCTGGCGGGCCGACCGTGGGTCCCTGCCGCAACCCTGGTCGCCGCCTCCACCCCGGCCGCACTGGTGCTCGCGCTCTCCGACGCCGTCGCCGATCTGGTCACCCGCCTCCCCGCACGGGGTCGGGCATCCGCCGCTCACGCCTGAGCCGGACCTGTCAGAATCTCGCCCGTGGGCATCGAGGTGAGGGCGTACGACCCGAGTTGGCCGATCCGGTTCGAGGAGATCGCCGAGACGCTGAGGAGCGTGCTGGCCGACGGCCCGGCCGCGACCGTGGAGCACGTCGGCTCGACGTCGGTCCCCGGCCTGGCCGCCAAGCCGATCCTCGACATCGACGTGATCGTCGCACCCGAGGACGTCTCGGCCGCCGTCGCCGCGCTCGTACGCATCGGCTACGTCCACCGCGGCGACCTCGGGGTCCCCGGCCGCGAGGCGTTCTTCGCCCCCGATGAGGACCCGCGACGCCACGTCTACGTCTGTGCCGCGGGGACGCTCAACGTACGCAACCATGTCGCCGTCCGCGACGTTCTGCGCCGCCGTGACGACCTTCGCGACGAGTACGCGGCGGTGAAGGTCGCGCTGGCCGCCGACCCGGCGATGGACATCGACACCTACATCGCCCGCAAGTCCGACGTCCTCCAGAAGATCCTCGCCGCCTCCGACCTCACCGACGCCGAGCGGCTCCGGATCCTCTCGCTCAACGACCCGAGCCGCTGATGCTGCCGATCCATGTCGGCGTCGTGATGGACGGCAACCGGCGCTGGGCGAAGAAGGCAGGTTTGGCGAACCCGGGTGCCGGCCACGACGTGGGTGCCGACCATGTCGAGGACCTGCTCGGGTGGTGCACCCGGTCGCGGATCGACCACCTCACCTCCTACGTCCTCTCCGCCGACAACATCCGCAAGCGCCCGAAATCGCAGGTCGACCACCTGTTCGGGATCCTGGCCGACAAGCTCCCGCAGACCGTCGTACGCAGCGACCGCTGGGCCCTCCACATCTCCGGCGACCTCACGCTGCTGCCCGACGACGCCGCCGAGGCCCTGCGCGCGGCCGAGCGCGAGACTGCCGACCGGCCCGCCCACCTGACGATGGCGATCGGCTACGACCCGCACGGCGACATCGTCGAAGGCATCCGCCGCGCAATCGCAGCAGGCGCCACCGACATCGACGAGCAGACCATCACCGCGGCCCTGCCCGGCGGCCCGGTCAAGGAGATCGACCTCGTCATCCGCACCAGCGGCGAGCAGCGCCTCTCCGGCTTCTTCCCCTGGCAGACCTCGAACGCCGAGATCATCGTCAGCGAGAAGCTCTGGCCCGACTTCACCGAGACCGACTTCGCCGAGGCCCTGAGGTTCTACGCCGAACGCCGGTCGGCAGTCCGGTAGTCCGGTAGTCCCGCTCAGAGCGAGCCGGGTGCAACAACCGCGCATGTGCGGGGAAGATGCGGGCCCAAGCTGCCTTCGTGGCGCGAGAACCCCACAGGTGCACGGTTCTGGCAGGGTTGGTACGTGCTGAGCGCGATCGTCTTCGACCTCGACGACACCCTGGTGGATCAGGCCGGGGCGGCGCGGAGGGCGGTGGTCGGGTGGGCGGCCGAGCACGGCGTCACCGGGTTCGACGTAGCGGACCGATGGGATGCCATCTCCGGGCCGCACTACCAGCGCTACCAGCGTCGCGAGATCAGCTTCGAGGAGCAGCGGCGGGCGCGGGCCCGCGAGTTCCTCGAGGTCGAGGTGGACGATCGGGAGGCCGATGCGCTGTTCGCCGGGTATCTGACCAGGTACGAGGCGCAGTGGGCCGCCTTCGACGATGCCGTCCCGACGCTGCGTAGGGTGCGCGAGGCCGGGCTCCGAACGGTCGTCCTCACCAACGGCGACGACGCGCATCAGCGCCTCAAGCTAGACCTGACGGGCCTGGCCGCGGAGATCGACCTGCTCGTCTCCACCTCGACGCTGCCGGCGAGCAAGCCCGACCTGCGCGCCTACCTGCTCACCTGCGAGCGCGCCGGCATCGCCCCCGGTGAGGCGCTGATGGTCGGAAACAGCCTCGCCCATGACGTACTCGGTCCGATCGAGGCGGGACTCGACGCCGTCCTCCTCGATCGGCACGACGCCCACCCCGAAGCCACGCCTCGGATCAGGACGCTCCACGACCTGCGTTGGTGAGGTGCGTCAGAGTCGAAGGGCGTAGGCCGCCATCCGGTACGCGACCGCGGCCGCCTCGGGATCGTGCAGCGAGCTGTCGGCCAGGGCGGCCTCGGCGTGTGCGCGGATGCTGGCGGCGGGGTCGTCGGCGAGCAGGTCGGCGCACAGGCCGGTGACCACGGCCTCGGAGTCGTGAGGGTCGAGCTCGTCGAGGACGTTGCCGAGGTCGAGCAGCATCGCGGCCTCGGCGAAGATCTCCCGGAGGGTCTCCAGGCCGGCCTCGGTCCCGGGTCGCACCGCCGCGTCCTCGGCCAGGTCGAGGATGGGTCGGAGGCGGGGGTCGAGGTCGCTCATCGCTCGAGCTCGTCGAGGTTCAGGCCCATCGGCGACTGGCCGGGGATCTCGCCGGAGGCGACGACCGCCTTGGTCAGTGGCCGCAGCACGGTGATGAGCTCGTCGATCTCGGCCGGCTCCAGCGTCGCGTACGCCGTGGCGGCAAGCGCATCGGTCGTGGACTCGATCCCGGCCTTGGTCTCCCGGCCGGCGTCGGTGAGGGAACCGCCGTCGTCGGTGACGTGACCGCGGGAGCGCAGAGCGGAAACGAGTGCGGACCACTCGCTCTCGTGGATGTTGCGGGAGGTGGCGTAGACCGAGGGCGAGGCGCCGGTGGCGAGCGCGTGGAAGACGTGCGACTCGCGGCCGCCGATACCGGCGGCGAGGAGGGTGGCGACGTGGCCGTCGCCGCGGTGCTCCCGCAGCAGCGTCGCCGCGTCCCACAGGAGGGTCAGGGGGTCGTCGGCGGCGGGGTGCGAGCGCAGCGCGGCGTACAGGGCCCGGCCCTCCATCGGGGCGCCGAGCGCGGCTCGGGAGGCGAGCGAGGCGGCCCGGGCCAGATCCTCGGAGTCGGCGAGTTCGCCGAGATGGCGACGGAGTGCGGCGACGGCACCGGAGCGCCGGGCGTCGTGCGCGGCCTCGGGTGGTGCGAACTTCCAGGCGTCGGGAAGCGCCCGGGAGACGTGCGAGAAGGCGAAGTTGTAGAAGACCGCGTGCACGACCTCTGCGGGAACCGCCCCCAGCGGAGCCGACCGGGCGGCGAAGTAGCCCATCCAGTAGCCGCGGTAGCCGGCCTCCTTGAGCAGGGCGATCGGCTCGGGTGAGAAGTAACCCACCGCATGGATCGGCTCGAGCAGCTTCCACAGGCGACGCGCGTTCGGCTCCATGCCCAGCGACGTTATCTGCCCGCGACCCAGAGGCCGAGCGATTTGGCACGGCGGGCGGACTGCATAACAAGATGACATGGCGGATACGATTTCCGTACCCCCGAAAACGTCGAGGCCCGGCAGCCGGCCGGGCTCGCATCCGAGCAGAGAGCATTCATCGTGGCAAAGCCGCCAGCATCCACCCTTGACCTCGTCGTCTCCCTCGCCAAGCGGCGCGGGTTCGTCTTCCCCAGCGGCGAGATCTACGGCGGCACCCGGAGTGCCTGGGACTACGGCCCCCTCGGTGTCGAGCTCAAGGAGAACATCAAGCGCCAGTGGTGGAAGGCGATGGTCCAGCAGCGCGACGACGTCGTCGGTCTCGACTCGAGCATCATCCTGCCGCGCCAGACCTGGGTCGCCTCGGGTCACGTGGAGACCTTCAACGACCCGCTGGTCGAGTGCCAGAGCTGCCACAAGCGCTACCGCTTCGACCACCTCCAGGAGGAGTACGCGGAGAAGAAGGGCATCGCGGACCCCGACACCGTCGTCATCAACGAGGTCGTCGCCTGCCCGAACTGTGGCACCCGTGGCGCCTGGACCGAGCCGCGCGAGTTCTCCGGCATGCTCAAGACCCACCTCGGTGTCCTCGAGGACGAGTCGGGCCTGCACTACCTGCGTCCCGAGACCGCCCAGGGCATCTTCGTCAACTTCGCCAACGTGGTCACCAGCACCCGCCAGAAGCCCCCGTTCGGCATCGCCCAGACCGGCAAGAGCTTCCGCAACGAGATCACGCCGGGCAACTTCATCTTCCGCACCCGTGAGTTCGAGCAGATGGAGATGGAGTTCTTCGTCAAGCCGGGTGAGGACGAGGAGTGGCACCAGTACTGGATCGACGAGCGCACCCGGTGGTACACCGACCTCGGCATCAACCCCGACAACCTGCGCCACTACGAGCACGCCCAGGAGAAGCTGAGCCACTACTCCAAGCGCACCGTCGACATCGAGTACCGCTTCAACTTCCCCGGTAGCGAGTGGGGTGAGCTCGAGGGCGTCGCCAACCGCACCGACTTCGACCTCGGCACCCACATGAAGCACTCGGGCCAGGACCTGCAGTACTTCGACCAGGCCAACAACGAGCGCTACCTGCCCTACGTCATCGAGCCCGCGGCCGGTCTGACCCGCGCGCTGATGACCTTCCTCGTCGACGCGTACGCAGAGGAGGAGGCACCCAACGCCAAGGGCGGTGTCGACAAGCGGGTCGTGCTCCGTCTCGACCACCGGGTCGCGCCGGTCAAGATCGCCGTGCTCCCGCTCTCGCGCAACGAGGCGCTCAGCCCGAAGGCGAAGGCGCTCTCGGCCGAGCTGCGCGCCAACTGGGCCGTCGACTTCGACGACTCCCAGTCGATCGGCAAGCGCTACCGCCGCCAGGACGAGATCGGTACGCCCTACTGCGTCACCGTCGACTTCGACACCCTCGAGGACAACGCGGTCACCATCCGCGAGCGCGACACCATGAAGCAGGAGCGCATCCCGCTCGAGGGCGTGAGCCGCTACTTCGCCGAGCGTCTGATCGGCGCCTGAGCCACACCGTTACCGCGTCGTAAACCTTGCAGGGGGCGTCCTGCCGCACGATCTCGAGAGGCGTGCGGCAGGATATGCCCATGCAACGAGCGGGGTCCGTACTCGCCGCATCCGTCACGGGTGCGGCCATCGCCATGTCACTGATGGGGTGCAGCGGCACCGCGCCGAGGACGAACGCGCCCAAGCCGTCAGAGAGCGCATCGGCCTCGACCTCCGCCTCGCCGTCCGCGTCGGCCTCGCCCTCCGCAGGCGCGCTCACCGAGCCCGGTGCCGACCGCAGGCTGGGTGAGACCGCGACCGTCGAGTGGGCACCCAAGGACGGCGTCGACGGCAAGCTCTCGATCACCGTCGACAAGCTCGAGTCGACCTCGTACAAGCAGACATTCTCCGGTTGGAAGCTCGATGAGGCGACGCTGTCGCGCGCTCCCTACTTCGTACGCGCCACCATCAAGAACGACGGCAAGACCGATCTCGGTGGCTACGACGCTCCGCTGTGGGGCCTGGACGGCGAGGGCAACCTGGTCGAGGCGGCCGCGTTCAAGGAGCCGTTCAAGCCCTGCGACGGCAAGACGTTCCCCAAGCCGTTCGCGCCCGGCGCGAGCGTCAAGACCTGCCTGGTCATGCTCGTCCCCGACCAGGGCAAGCTCGTCGGCGTGAGCTTCCGGCCCTACGAGGAGTTCGACCCGATCACCTGGGAGGCCGACCCGGTGCCGTACGTGGCACCCAAGGCCTCCGGATCCCCCTCTGCCTCGCCGACCTCCTAGAATTTCGTACGCTTCGGGGTTGGCCGGACAATAGAAGGCATGTCTCTTCCCGGCCCTCTGAAACTCGGCAGCCTGACCGTCGACACCCCTGTGGTGCTCGCGCCGATGGCCGGTGTCACCAACGCCGCCTTCCGGCGCCTGTGCGCCGAGCAGGGTGCGGGGCTCTACGTCTGCGAGATGATCACCTCGCGCGGCCTGGTCGAGGGCGACCAGCACACCAAGGACATGCTCGTCTTCGACGAGGCCGAGACCGTACGCAGCGTGCAGCTCTACGGCACCGACCCGGTCTATGTCGGCAAGGCGACCGAGATCCTCTGCGCCGACTACGGGGTGGCGCACGTCGACCTCAACTTCGGCTGCCCGGTGCCCAAGGTGACGCGCAAGGGCGGCGGGGGAGCGCTGCCCTACAAGCGCGGTCTGCTCGGCGAGATCCTGGAGAACGCCGTCCGCGCGGCGGAGCCCTACGACGTACCGGTGACGATGAAGACCCGCAAGGGCATCGACGACGCCCACCTGACCTACATGGACGCCGGCCGGATCGCCCAGGAGAGCGGTGCCGCCGCGATCGCGCTGCACGGACGTACGGTCGCCCAGGCCTACTCCGGCACCGCCGACTGGGACGCCATCGCCGAGCTCAAGGCCTCGGTCGACATCCCGGTGCTCGGCAACGGCGACATCTGGGAGGCGGCCGACGCGATCAGGATGGTCGAGGAGACCGGCGTCGACGGTGTCGTCATCGGCCGCGGCTGCCTGGGTCGCCCCTGGCTCTTCCGGGACCTGGTGGCCGCTTTTGCCGGTGAGACGGTCAACGTCCTGCCGAATCTGGGCGAAGTGACCGACATCATGCGGCGCCACGCCGAGTTGCTCTGCGAGCACATGGGCGAGGAGCGCGGTTGCAAGGAGATCCGCAAGCACATCGCGTGGTACCTCAAGGGCTTCGGCGCCGGCGGTGAGCTGCGCCGGACCCTCGGTCTGGTGAACAGCCTCGCCGACCTCGACGAGATGCTCGCCAAGGTCGACCGGAACGAGCCTTTCCCCTCGTCACAGCTGGGTGCACCGCGTGGGCGCCAGGGTGCGCCGCGGGACAAGGTGGTCCTTCCGGAGGGGTGGCTCGACGACGCCGACGGGCGTGGCTGCGGGTTCGCGGAGAACGTGTCGGAGACCTCCGGCGGCTGAGGTTCCGGGGCTCGTTCCGACGGGTCTCGAGGGCCGTTTCGAGGCTTCGGAATCAGTCGCTCGACAGGTACAAAACTACGCAAAAACTCGGTAAGGGAATTGGAATACCCCCTGTCGTGTGTGCTGTACTCATTGCCGTGCCGAGCCCCCACCAGCACAACCCTCGACGGGTTTCATCCGTTGAAACCGTGGGAAAACTCGGGCACAGACCATGTAGTCGAGCAAAGGATTGCGTGTGGCCGGCAGCCACAGAGGCGACACTCGGGCCGTCCGTAAGACCAAATCAATAGTTGCCAGCGCAGGGGTCGCGGTTCTCGCGACGGGCGTCGCAGTCGGCGCCGGAGCCGCATTCGCGGAGCCAACCACCCTGATCGCCAAGAACGCAGGCGCTTCCCTCTCCTCGACCAAGGCCAACGTGCCGAGCACCCGTGACGACGCACGCGTCGCCGGGGACCGTCGCGAGACCGTCGTCAGCCGTGACGGAGGCGACCGCGAGTCGGTCTCCTCGGTCGAGGAACTGACCAAGGGGCCCGAGCAGGTCGAGACCGGCACCGCGAAGGCGCTCAAGCGCTGGACCGAGGAGACGCTCAACCTCTGGTCCGCCTACGGCAAGCACGCCACCCAGTCCGGTGAGGTCGAGGCCGGTGAGCTGGTCTACGCCACCGGTCGCACCGAGTCCGGCCGTGACGAGATCCTCGTCGACGGCGAGGTCGCCTGGGTGACCACCGGCCACCTCAGCGACGAGAAGCCCGAGACCACCGGTGTCGCAGCCGGCGTCAGCGCGGCCGCGTGCGGGGACTCCTCGGTCGAGAGCGGCCTGGTCGCCGACGCGGTCACCGTCTACCGCGCGGTCTGCAACGCCTTCCCGGAGGTCGCCTCGATGACCGTCGGCGGCTGGGACGCCCACGGTGAGCACACCTCGGGCAAGGCGCTCGACTTCATGACCGGTGACAAGGCGCTCGGCGACTCGATCGCCGCCTACCTGCAGCAGCACGCCGCGGAGCTCAACCTCTACGACATCATCTGGTACCAGCGGATCTGGACGCCGGTGCGTGCCTCGGAGGGCTGGCGCTACATGGAGGACCGCGGGTCCACCACCGCCAATCATTACGACCACGTCCACGTCTCGACCAACTGACGCGACTGGCCTCGAAAACAGGTCGGCCCGGGCTCTCGAAGCCCGGGCCGACCTGCGTTTTTCGGTCGGCCGGACGGTCAACAACTTCGCAAAGTCTCCGGATCACAGTGGGATACCCCTGCAGGTGTGTGGTTGACTCAGGCGCTGTGCCCGGGCTCACGACCCAGCTTCAGCGGACGTGGCGAAGGGTGTTCTCGGGCGATACCCCCACGTTGTCGAGCGAAGGATTGCACAGTGGCCACCAGCCACAGAGGCGATTATCGAGCTGTCCGTAGAACCAAGAATGCCGTGGCGACCGCAGGGATCGTCACGTTCGCGACCAGCGGTGCGATAGCCGCCGGTGCGGCCGCGGCGAACCCCGGCGTCGTCATCTCCGAGGTGGAGGAGAAGTCCGGACTCCGGTTGCCGTCGCCGGCCGATCGGCGTATCGAGGCCGAGGCCAAGGCGACTGCGAAGGTCCCGGCGCTGCCGACGACCCCGGAGGACACCCGGATGTCGAGCGACCGCCGCGAGGTCACCGGCCGGGAGACGACGGTCAGCCGCAGCGGCGAGCGTGGGGGAGATGCGGCGACCAGTGCGCTGAGCGAGGTCGCGACGATCGAGTCGCTGATCGAGCGGCCGACGTCGGTCAGCGGCGGTGCGCAGAAGGCCGTGCTGCGCTACGTCCAGGACGACGTCACCGTCTACGCCTCCTACGGGAAGCGTGCCAAGGAGCTCGGTGAGCTGAAGCTCGGGCGCGCGGTCTACTACACCGGCCGCGACGAGGGTGGCCGTCAGGAGATCGTCCTGGAGGGCAACCCGGTGTGGATCCCCGAGGGCAACCTCGGCAAGACCAAGCCCGAACCTCCGCCCGAGCCCACTCCCACGCCGACGCCCTCCCCGACGCCGTCCGAGGACGCCCCGGCCGGACTGGACTTCTCGGCCTGCGGTGACTCCTCGGTCGAGGACGGCCTCGTCTCCGACGCGGTCGACCTCTACCGCGCCGTCTGCAACGCGTTCCCCGCGGTCGCCTCCGGCACCACGTACGGCTACGACCCGCACGGCGAGCACATCGACGGCAAGGCGCTCGACTTCATGACCGACGACAAGGCGCTCGGCGACGCCATCGCCGCCTTCGTCCAGGAGCACGCCGCGGCGCTGAACATCTACGACATCATCTGGTACCAGCGCATCTGGACCCCGGTACGCGCCGACGAAGGCTGGCGCGCCATGGAGGACCGCGGTGACCCGACCGCCAACCACTACGACCACGTGCACGTAGCCGTCAACTGAATCGCCGGGGGGGGGGGGGGGGGGGGGGGGGGGGGGGGGCGCGGGGGGGGGGGGGGGGGGGGGGGGGGGGGGGGGGGGGGGGGGGGGGGTGGG
>NZ_JBIWNX010000006.1:62295-67312 GCF_044767415.1 Nocardioides sp. NPDC101246 | reverse complement strand
CTGGTGGTGCCGACCGCCCCCACCAGGGCCCCCCCCGCCGCCCCCCCCCCCCCCGCCCGCGCCCCGGGCCGGGGGGCCCCCCCCCCCCCCCCCCCCCCCCCCCCCCCGGGCTGGTCGCTGACGCCTACGCGATCATGTCGGCGCAGCTCATCGTCGTCTCCGGCGTGGCCGCGTCGTCGGTGCGCTGCAGGTGCGCCTCGCCCCACACCCTGACTCCTTCGACGACGGGCAGGACAGTGGCCCCGTACGGAGTGAGCCGGTAGATGACGGGTGCCGGAACCGGTCCGGTCACCACGCGTTCGACGAGCTCGTCGGCTTCGAGCTCGCGCAGCTGTTCGGCCAGCACCTTGGCCGTGATGGGCGCGGCCCTGCGGCGGAGGCCGGCGAAGTGGGACTCTCCGTGGGCGAGCCAGTAGAGCAGGGTCAGCTTCCACTTGCCGCCGATCGCGGTGAACGCCGCGGCCATCGGGCATCCCGGAAGCGGATTCGGGCGAGAGGGGTTACCCACAGGTGCCTTCTTGTTCACGGTTGCGCTCCGCTCGATAGTCGGACCATGACCATTCCATGCCGAGGAATTCTGAACGTAGCCCTTTTCGCCTCCCTGGTGTTCGTGACGGCGGCATCGGGTGTCGCTGCACCGCCATCCGTCTCGTCGGCGATCGCCGACGGCCAACGGGACTTCGACTGGGAGATCGGTACCTGGCGTTCCACCGTTCAGGTCCTCGCCGACCCGATCTCGGAATCCCCGGACGAATGGCTCGAGTTCTCCGGCACCAGCACCGTGCGTCCGCTCATGGATCGGCGGGCCAACGTCGTCGAGTTCGAGGTGTCGGGTCCGGCCGGCCGGATCGACGCGCTCAATCTGAGGCTGTACGAGCCGCAGTCGCAGCGGTGGAGCCTGACCTTCGTCAGCATGCGCGACGGTCTGCTCACCCCGGCGGTGCGCGGCGGCTTCCGCGACGGCGTCGGCGAGTTCTACGGCGACGATCAGCTCGGCGACCGCTCGATCAAGGTGCGGTTCCTCATCACGCGCGTGAGCCGGGACGAGGCGAGGTTCGAGCAGGCGTTCTCGGCCGACGGTGGAACGACGTGGGAGACGAACTGGATCGCTGTGGATCACCGAATCCGACGTTGAAGGACCCCGACGTGAACGTCGCCTTCATCCCGGACCTCCGTCCGTTGCGGCCGAAGACGCCGAGCCGGCGCATCTGCCCCAAGGCGCTGGGACAGATGCGCCGACTCGGCGTCTTGAGGCAGGGCGGGTCGCTCAGGCCAGGGCGCTGAGAGGGGTGGGCTTGCGGCCGCCGACCTGCTCGACGACGTCGGTGACGGTGGCGAGCTTGCCGAGGCGGGTCGCGGTGCCGAACGAGGTGAGCAGCGGGGCGATGAAGTCCGGGAGCCCTGCCGAGACCAGGCCTGCGGTGTAGGCCTCGTCGTCGACCTGGACGACCTCGACCGGCTTGCCGGACCTCTGGGTGGCGAGCTCGGCCAGATCGGCCGCGGTGTAGGCGTGCGGGCCGGTCACGTCGTACGCCTTGCCCTCATGCCCCTCGCCCGTCAGGACCCCGGCGGCGACGGCCGCGCAGTCGGCGCGGGTGACATAGGCCGCGGCGCCGTCGCCGATGTTGGTGACGAGCTGCCCGGCCGCGGCGGCCTGGGCCACGGAGTCGACCTGCATGTCGGCGTAGAGGTTGTTGCGCAGCATGGTCCAGGCCACGCCGCTCTCGCGCAGCGCGTCCTCGGTGGCGGCATGGTCGGGGACGACGCCGGCGGGGTTGTCCGCGGTCGGCTCGGGCACCGAGGTGTAGGCGATGTGGCGTACGCCCGCCTTGGCCGCGGCGTCGATGGCGGCGCGGTGGCCCTCGACCCGGGCTCCGACGACGTCGGTCGAGATGAGCAGTACGCGCTCGACACCGGCGAAGGCGTCGGCGAGCTCCTCGGGCTTGCCGAAGTCGGCGGCTCGGACGTCGGCGCCACGCTCGGCGTAGTCGGCGAGCTTGGCCGGGTCGCGGGTGAGGAGGACGACCTCGGCGGGGTCGAGGGTGGCGAGGAGCTGGTCGGCGACGAGGCGACCGAGCTGGCCGGAGGCGCCGGTGATGGCGATGGTCATGGAGAGTCCTATCTGTAGTCACAGCGATGACGGTTCTTTAAATGTAGTCATAGCGATGGCAATAAGGCAAGATAGGGGTATGGCCACGCCGACGAACACCCGTTTCGCGGTGGCCGTGCATGTCCTGACCTACCTCGCCTCGAGCGCTGCCGTAGGCCGCACGACCCCGGTCAGCTCCGATGAGCTGGCCGGTAGCACCGACGTCAACCCCGTCCACGTACGCAAGGTCCTCGGGCCGCTCCGCACGGCGGGTCTGGTCCGATCGCGTCCCGGTGCTCACGGGGGATGGGAGCTGGACGCTGAGCCAGGGACGGTCAACCTCGCCCAGGTGTGGCAGGTGCTGCAGGGGGATGATCCGGTCCTCGGCATCCACGGGCCCAACCCCGCCTGCCCCGTCGGGGCCAGCATCCAGGGGGTGCTGACCGACCTCGACCGCCGCGTCGCCAAGGCGGTCCTGGCCGAGCTCGAAGGCATCTCGCTCAGCGACGTGCTCGACGAGTCCGGTTTCGACCCGGCGGACTACGCCGGGCTTCTGCCCTGAGCTCGGGCAGCGATAGCCTCTCGGCTGTGGAGCTATATGGGGCCGACGACCGCGAGCGGATCGTCGCCGAGCCGCCCAAGCGGGTGGCCGCGCCGGAGCGTACCCAGTTCGAGCGCGACCGCGCCCGCGTGGTGCATGCCGCCTCGACCCGACGGCTGGCGGCCAAGACCCAGGTCGTGGGGCCGCAGGCCGACGACTTCGTACGCAACCGGCTGACCCACTCGCTCGAGGTCGCCCAGGTCGCGCGGGACCTGTCCCGTGCCCTGAACGGGCCGGGCTCGCCGCAGCCCGACATCGCCGAGACCGCGGCCCTCGCGCACGACCTCGGGCACCCGCCGTTCGGGCACAACGGCGAGAACGTGCTCGCCGAGCAGGCGAAGGGCATCGGTGGGTTCGAGGGCAACGCCCAGACGCTGCGGATCCTGACCCGGCTCGAGGCGAAGACCTTCGACGCCGAGGGGCGCTCGGTCGGGCTCAACCTGACCCGGGCGACGCTGGATGCCTGCACGAAGTACCCGTGGGGCTTCGGTGAGCGGAAGGGCGCGAAGTTCGGGGTCTACGAGGACGACCTGCCCGTCTTCACCTGGCTGCGCGCCACCGACGCCGGACAGCGGCAGTGCGTCGAGGCGCAGATCATGGACCTCTCCGACGACGTCGCCTACTCCGTCCATGACGTCGAGGACGGCATCGTCGCCGGCAAGATCGACCTCGCCCGCCTCGACCTCGACGGCGTCGCCGCGACCGTGGCCGACTGGTACGTCCCGGGCTTCGACCGCGCGCTCGTGGTCTCGACCATCGCCGACCTGAGTGCCGCCGGCTGCTGGGTCCCCGAGGGCGCCGCGTACGACGCCTCTCGGCGGTCCCGGGCCATGCTCAAGAACCTGACCTCCGACGTCATCGGCCGGTTCTGCGGGGCGGTGCGGGAGGCGACGTACGCCGCCGGCGGCGGTCCCTACGTCCGCTACGGCGCCGACCTGGTGGTGCCGGAGCAGACCCGCCTGGAGATCGCGCTGCTGAAGGGGATCGCGGCGCACTACGTGATGCGCACCGACGAGCGGGCCGTGAAGATGGACCGCCAGCGCAACCTGCTCGGCGAGCTTCTCGAGCACCTCGTCTCCACCGGGCCGGACGATCTCGACCGGCAGTTCGCCGACGACTGGCACGCCGCGGCCGACGACTCCGCCCGGCTCCGCGTCGTGATCGACCAGGTCGCCTCGCTGACCGACATCACCGCGCTGGCCTGGCACGAACGGCTCTGCCGACGCGCTTGACCACTTCATCCCGGCCGGCAGGACGGCTGGGGATCGGAGAGCCGGCTGAGTAGTCTCACGACCGTGAGCGATCCCCTCGTCTGGCTGCCGTTCGACCCGTCCGAGCTGGGCGATGTGCCCGCAGGTCTCCGCTTCGAGCTCTTCGACCACACCCGTTTCACCGGCGGCGAGGTGAAGGTGCCGGACTCGGTGGGTGAGGTGGCCTTCTACCTGCCGCCCTACATGCTCGGCTCGCGCATCTTCGACGTCGTCAGCCAGATGACCTCGCTCCAGGTGGTGCAGCTGCTCACCGCCGGGGTTGACGCCGCCCGCGGCCACATCCCCGCGGGGGTGACCCTCTGCAACGGCCGCGGCATTCACGACACCTCGACCGCCGAGCTCGCCGTCACGCTGATCCTGTCGTCGCTGCGGGGCATCCCGGGCCACGTACGCCATCAGGACGAGCACGCCTGGCGGCCCGGCTGGTTCCCGTCGCTGGCCGACAAGAGGGTTCTGATCGTCGGGTACGGAGCGATCGGCCGAGCCATCGAGGCGCGGCTGCTTCCGTTCGAGACCGAGGTGGTCGGGGTGGCGCGGACCGCGCGGGAGGGTGTGCACGGCTTCGACGAGCTCGACACGCTCGTGCCCGAGGCCGACGTGATCGTGCTGGCCATGCCGCTGACCGACGAGACCCGCGGCCTGGTCGACCGGAAGCTCCTGGGACGGATGAAGGACGGCGCGCTGCTGGTCAACGTCGCCCGTGGTGGCGTGGTCGTCACCGACGACCTGGTCGCCGAGCTCGCCACCGAGCGGATCCACGCGGCGATCGACGTCGCCGAGACCGAGCCGCTGCCTTCGCAGAGCCCGCTGTGGAGCTCGCCCAACCTGCTCATCACCCCGCACGTCGGCGGGGCCTCGAGCGCGATGTGGCCCCGCGCATACCGGGTCGTGCGCGAGCAGCTCGAGCGGTTCGCCGCCGGCGAGCCGCTCGCGAACGTGATGTCTCGCGCCTACTGAGCGGGTCACTTTCGGGGTAGTCCGGTAGCGAACTGCCCATTTACTGGCGAGTAATAGGCCGGTGGCGACCCGACTACCCCCCCCGCTAGCGGGTGTGAT
>NZ_JBIWNX010000006.1:0-62285 GCF_044767415.1 Nocardioides sp. NPDC101246 | reverse complement strand
GCTGGGTGCGCGGGGTCCCCGCTCCTCCACCCCCGTCTCCCCCCCCCCCCACGCCCCCCCCCCCCCCCCCCCCCCCCCCCCGCCGGCTAGCGGATGACCCTGATCATCGACTCCGCCTTCACCCCGTTGACGACCAGGGTGAGCACCGCCGTCCCGGAGCGGAGCGCGGTGAGCTTCCGGGTGACCGGGTCCAGCCGTACGACGCCATGACCCCGCTCGCCGACCACGACCCCGTGACCACCCCAGTCGGCGGTGACCGGCCAGGTGATCGGGACGGCCGCGGCGCCCTGGGTGAAGGTGGCGTCGAGGGTCACCGACGACCCGAGCGCCAACGTCTCGGGAGCGCCGGTCGTGACGGTGTCGACGGCCGGGCGGGTCTCGGCCTGAAGCCAGCGCAGCCGCGCGCCGGGCGCGGGGTTGCGGCCGACGAGGCCCGCTCGTGGGTCGATGCCGATCATCGTCCAGCCGCGGAAGCCACCGTCTTCGACGTTGCCGGCCGGGGTCTTGCCGGAGTTGCCATTGATCAGCATCGAGATGCCCTGGGACGAGGAGCCGTGGAAGACCCCGACGTGACCGTTGAGGACGGCGACCGACTTGCCCGAGGACGTACGGAACCTGCCCAGCCTGTCCTCGAGCTGCCTCGCCTCGATCCGGTCACCGAGCTGGGAGGCCTTGTCCGGGAGCGGGTCGTCGATCGGGTGGTGGAACGCGACCAGCACCCCGGTCACCGCCGGGTCGGAGGCCGCCGCGCGCAGCTGCGACTCCAGCTCGGTCAGCTGCGCCTTGCCGTCGTCGTTGCCGTGCAGGGTCCCGGAGGACGAGTTGAGGGTGATGAGCAGCGTCGACCCGAGGAGCCGGGTGGTGTGGGTGGGGCCGAAGACGGCCTTGAAGTTGGAGATCGGCCCGCCCATCACCTCATGGTTGCCGGGCACGTAGGTATAGGGAACGGCGGAGCCGATCTCCTCGTCGAGAACCTTCTTTGCGAAGGCGAGGTCGGCCGGTGAGGCCTCGTCGACCAGGTCGCCGTCGATGATCAGATGGTCGGGCCTGGCGGCGACGATCTCGCGCAGCGTCGCGCGCACGCTGGCGACCAGCGGCGAGTCCGGGTCGCGGGCCACGAACTGACCGTCCGACATCAGCGCGATCCGCTGCGGGCGGTCCGCGACGGTGCCGTCGGTGACGATGACCGGATCATGGACCGGCTCGGCCTCGATCGGGTCCGCGCTGGGCGGCACGTCGGCGACCAGCGCCGCGACCGTGAGGTCACCGCGGTAGGACGCCTCGGGCCGCGTCTCCATCATCCGGACGGCCTCGACCCGGATCGGGTACGCCGTGCCGGGCGGCACCGGGTAGGTGACCTGCTGCCACCCGGTCCAGGTGATCAGCGGCGCGTCCAGGTTGCTGACCGTGCCGTTGCCGGAGCGGATCTGGATCCGCGGCCAGGCGCCCGACCCGTCGCCCTTGACCCACATCGACAGCGACAGCGGCTGCCCGGCCACGGCGATGGGGGCAGGCGGGACGGCGTACGCGCCGCGGGTGCCGGTGGACTGGGTGAAGTCGTGCTGGATCCGGAGTGCGGGCTCGCCGCGCGGGCCGCCGGTCGCCAGCGGGGTCACGCTCACCGTGGCGCGGGCGCTGCCGGCCTTCCAGGAGGCGCCGTCGGCGAAGTCGGCGACGCTCGCCTCGCTGAGACCGACCAGCACGTTGATCGCGACATGGTGATCCCCGACCGCGAAGTCGACGGTCCCTGACCCTTCCGGAAGCGACGTACGGATCTCGAAGCCGTTGGCTCCCTCGCCCACGACCTCGAACCCGTCGCTCGCGGTCACGGCCGCCTCGGACGGCTCGATCGGAGCCGGGCGCCCGTCAGCGTCGTACCCGGTCAGCATCAGCGTCGAGCTCCCGCCACCCTCCGGCAGCGCGATCACCGACCTGTCGACCGCGAGATGGTCCAGTGGCCCGAGCACCGTGATCGGCATCGTGGCGCGACGTCCGCGGCCGAGGTCGAAGCTCACCTTCGCATCGCCCGTGCGGGCCCCGAGAGCGGCGACCTCCGAGCCGTGCGACGGCCGCGAGAGTCCGTCGCCGAGGCGTACGCTGCCTCCCTGCGCCCGGAAGACACCGTCCTTCTCGACGGCAGCGTAAGCGGCGTCGAGCCCCGAACCGAACAACGTACGCCGCTGCCCCTGCAGCACCCGATAGGCACCGGCCCGGTTGGTGACCGGGCGGACCTGCGCCCCGGTCGCGACCCCAGCCGGCCCGGCCGAGGAGAAGAACAGCAGCGTGTTGGAGACCTCGCGCTCGGACCCGTCGGAGGGGGTGTCGACGATCCTCGGCTCCACGTCGCCGGCGACCCGGGCCGCCATCGTGGTCGAGCCACCGCCGTCGAGGTTGAGCGCCTGGTAGGCCCCGAGGCTGATCATGAACCGCGCCAGCTCTGCCCGCGTCATCCCGCGGGAGGCACCGGTCTGGCCGTCGAGGGCGAGCACGATCAGCCTGGTGCCGTCGCGGTCGAGACCCACCGCCGTACGCGAGTGGACGCCGTCGTCGCCGATCCCCGTCCCGACCTCACCGTCGACCACGAGCTGGACGTTGCCGCTGACCGCCCAGTCGGTGTCGTCCTCGGCCAGCCCCACAGCGACGTCGACCCGGTCGCCGACCTCGAGGCCGCGTACGACCTCGGCACCGGCCTCGCGACCGAGCAGCACCTGCCCGTCGGCCGGGATCGCCGGTGCACCGGCCTCGTCGGCGACCGCGGTGACGACGCCGTCCACCACGCTCGCCCGGGCGACCTCGTCGGAGACGTTGCCCGGACCGCCGACGGGCCGGTCGAGGGTGTAGTCGCCCCACAGCCGGGTGTAGACGCCGATCCCGCCCGTGGGCAGCGACGGGGTGTTGAACCCGGCCAGGTCGTGCTCGGCGCCGTCGATCGTGACGGTCCCGCCCGAGGTCAGCTCGCCGATCGCCGCTTCGGCGCCGGCCATCGAGAGGGCCGGGTCGGAGCCGAAGCGTGCGTTCTGCAGGCCGTCGCGGCTCTTCGCCAGCCCGACCGGCGCGCCGGAGGCGTTGATGTCGTAGAAGCCGGCGTTGACACCGGCGACCGCCCCGGTCTCGGCCATCTGGCTCGACAGGGTGCCGATCCCGGCGACCTTGCCGGTATTGCGTACGTCCATCGACAGGGTCGGCTCGGAAAGGTCCGCGGTGAGGACGTTGCCACGGTTCCAGCCTGCGTCCTCGAGCCGCTGGAAGTTGGTCAGCCTCAGGCCGGGCGCGACGTCCTGGGTCGCGACCGTCGACAGCGCCTCACCACCGGCGGCGAAGTCGTAGCCGTTCGCCTCCTGCTGGCTCGGCGGGATCCCGCCGGGGGCCAGCGTGACCGCGGTCGGCGGCGGTGGAGGCACGTCGGCCGCCGCCGGTCCGGCGGAGACGAGGAGTGTCAGGGGCAAGGGCGAGCGTGGGGGCGAGGGGGCGCACCCGTCCACTGTCGCGATCCGCGCCGTTCCCGTGAAGCGAATTAGGGGGAACCGTTTGTGGCGGATCCGTGAACGGAAGATACCGTCAGGGGTGTGCTTCAGGTGGCGGTAGTTCAAGACATCGCAGTGCCGGGTGACGTGGCGGCCAACGTCGCGACCGCCGCTGCCCGGGTCCGCGAGGCGGCGGCGAGGGGAGCCCGGCTGATCGCGTTGCCCGAGACCTTCACGACCTCGTGGGATCTCGACACCTTCGACGGCGGTCCGCTGCCCTCGCTCGACGACACCGCCTGGCTCGCCCCGGTGCAGGCCGCGGTGGACGAGACCGGCTCGGTGCTCGTGCTCAACTCGCCGCTCGCCTATGCCGGACGGCGGGGGATCACCAGCCTGGTGATCGCGCCGGGGGAGGAGCCGGTCGCGGCCTACGACAAGCAGCACCTGTTCCCGCCGGAGGTCGGTCGCTTCGAGCCGGGTGAGCACGGTATGACGCTCGAGATCGACGGCGTCCGGGTGGCCATGTCGGTCTGCTACGACGCCAACTTCCCCGAGCACGCCGCCGCGGCGGCCGCCGACGGCGCGATCCTCTATCTCAACACCGGTGCCTACTTCCCGGGCGGCGGCCACCGGCGTGACCTGCACTATGCCGCCCGGGCGCTGGACAACTCGATGTACGTCGCCTTCGCCGGCCTCGTCGGCGGACCGCTCGACTTCATCGGCGGCTCCGCGGTCTACGACCCGCTCGGCCGGCCGATCGAGCGGCTCGACGACGCCACCCCGGGCATGGTCGTCGCCACCATCGACCCGGCCGAGGTCGCGCGCGTGCGAGACGACCAGCGGATGTGGGCCGACCGCCGCGCGGACCTCGGGCCGCGGCGTACGCTCAGGCCCTAGGGAGTCGGCTCCTCGGCGACCAGCTTCCCGAAGGCGATCATCCGGTTGTCGGTGTGGAAGAGCTCGGAGCAGGTGGTGAGGGTGATCAGTCGCTGGCCCTCGACCTGCTCGGGCTCCACGCCGCCACGCTCGGGGTTGTCGGGAAGCGGGTCGGTGACCCACACGGAGGTGAACGGAACGATCAGGTCGTCGCCGTTGCTGGTGAGGGCATAGACGTACGTCTTCTCCCTGGTCAGAACCCGGATCTCGTCGCCTTCGCGGAGCTTGGGGAGGTCGCGCAGCGGTTCGCCGTGGGTGATCCGGTGGCCGGCGAGCGCGAAGTTGCCGACCTCGCCGGGCCCCGCGGTGCCGGAGAAGTGGCCGAGGCCGGCGCCCAGGACCTTGTCCGAGGTCCCGGCGAAGATCGGGATCCGATAGTCCGCGCCGAGGCGCGGGATCTCGATGATGGCCTCGGCGGACCCGAACTCGGTGATCACCTCGGTGTGCCCCGAGCCCCAGGCGGCCTCGAGCTTCGAGGCCGCGTCCTGCTGGTGCTGCTTGCTCAGAAATGTGGTGCCGTAGACCGTCCAGGCCAGGTACCCGAGAATCCCTACCCCGGCGAGGACCATGGTGAGGCCGAGCCAGAAGGAAGCCCGGCGGACAGTGCGCCGCGGCTTTATATAGGTAGACATCGGGTCAAGCATCTCAGCCCGATCCGCCGCACCGTAGGATCTGGCGTTGTGGCGGGCCGCATCAAGGAGACGAGCATCCAAGAGGTGCGCGAGAAGGCGCGCCTGGACGACATCGTCTCCCAGTACGTCACGCTGCGCCGCGCGGGCCCGGGGACCTACAAGGGCCTGTGCCCCTTCCACGACGAGAAGTCGCCCTCCTTCAACGTGAACCCGTCGCGGGGCTTCTTCAAGTGCTTCGGCTGCCAAGAGGGCGGCGACGTCATCGACTTCGTGATGAAGCTCGAGGGCCTGAGCTTCTTCGAGGCGGTCGAGCGGCTCGGCGACAAGGTCGGTGTGCAGGTCCAGCGCGAGGAGGGCGACGAGGCACCGGTCCGTCGTGGTCCCGGGCGCGGCAAGCTGGTCGAGGCCCACAAGGTCGCCGCCGAGTACTACGCCGAGCAGCTGCTGACCGCGGACGCCGTGGTCGCGCGGCAGTTCCTCGCCGAGAAGGGCTTCGACCGCGACGCGGCGGCGCACTTCGGGGTCGGGTACTCCCCGCGTGGGGGAGAGGACCTCTATCGGCATCTGAGGGCGAGAGGGTTCTCCGACGAGGAGGTCGTCACCGCCGGTCTGGTGGCGCACGGGCGGTCGCACTACGACCGGTTCCGTGGTCGGCTGATGTGGCCGATCCGGGAGTCGGGCGGGGACGTGATCGGCTTCGGCGCGCGCCGGCTCTTCGACGACGACCGCATCGAGGCGAAATACCTCAACACCTCCGAGACGCCGATCTACAAGAAGTCGCATGTCCTCTACGGGATCGACCTGGCCCGCAAGGAGATGGCCCGCACCCGCGAGGCGGTGATCGTGGAGGGCTACACCGACGTGATGGCCTGCCATCTCGCCGGGATCACCACCGCCGTGGCGACCTGCGGCACCGCGTTCGGCGACGACCACGCGAAGGTGCTGCGCCGGTTCATCTCCGACGACCAGCAGCTGCGCGGCGCGGTCGTGTTCACCTTCGACGGCGACGCCGCCGGCCAGGCCGCGGCGCTGAAGGCGTTCAAGGGCGACGGCAACTTCACCTCCCAGACCTACGTCGCCGTCGAGCCCGACGGCCTCGACCCCAACGACCTCCGGATCAAGAAGGGCGACGAGGCGGTCCGCGATCTCCTCGCCAACCGCGTCCCGCTCTACGAGTTCGTGCTGCGCAACGTCGCCTCGAAGTTCGACCTGGACCGTGCCGACGGCCGTATCGACGCCCTCCGCGAGGCGGCCCCGCTGGTCGCCTCCGTGCGGGACGAGTCCAAGAAGATGGGCTTCACCCGCGATCTGGCTCGCTTCCTCGGTGTCGATCCCGACGAGGCAGCCCGAGAGGTACGCCGCGCCGCCGGCCGCCCCGCACCGTCGCCTGCTCCGTCCCGGCGCGAGGCGGCTGTCGCTCCCGAGGCGCCTGCCGCGCCGCAGCGCCCGCCCATGCCGCACCCGCGCGAGCCGCGCTTCACGGTCGAGCGCGAGACCCTGAAGCTCTTCGTGCAGCACCCCGTCGCGCTGGGGCGCACCACCGGCGAGATCACCCCCGAGGCCTTCACCCACCCCCTCTACCGAGCGCTGTGGGAGATCATCGCCGGCCTCGGTGGTCCCGGCGCCGGCACCGGCGACGCCGGCTGGGCCCAGAAGCTCGGTGCCGCCGCCTCCGACCCGCTGGTCAACCGCATCCTCGCCGAGCTCGCCGTGGAGTCGATCCCGTCCGCGAAGGAGCCCGATTCGGCGTACGTCCTGCAGTACGTCGTACGCCTCCTCGAGCTCCTCGATCAGCGCCGCATCGCCGAGGTGAAGAGCCGTCTGCAGCGCTCCGACGCGGCCGCCGACCCGGATGCCTACAACCGTCTTTTCGCCCAGCTCGCCGCCCTCGAACAGCACCGCCGCGGCCTCCGCAACCTCGTCGCCGAGTGACGGCCTGCCGATTTCCGATCGCCGCCGCCGGGTTGCTAAGGTTTCACCCGCGCCGCAAGGTGCAATTCCCCTGTAGCTCAATTGGCAGAGCATTCGGCTGTTAACCGGAGGGTTGTTGGTTCGAGTCCAACCGGGGGAGCAAGAAACTCCGCCTGACCTGCACATACAGGTCAGGCGGAGTTCGTTTTTCAGGCGCCGTCGTGGAGTCTTGGTGTCCTGCCGGCTGAGGTGGGCGTGGCCGAGGTCGGCAGGGTGTGCGTGCGGGCCGCTGCCGCGGGGCCCGAGCCGGCGACAAGGCCAGGTCGAGCTGACGGCCGGCTGCCCACTTCGTCCAGGTTGTCACGACGTGGCGCTGGCTACATCTTCTCAGAGCCAGACCTGATCGCGTCCCGTATCCGTGGGTAGGTGCCGCATCGGCAGATGTTGCGGAGCGTGTCCAGGTCCACGTCGGAGATCGCCCGGCCCTCCTCCTTGACCCGACGGACCAGGTCCACCGCAGCCATGATCTGACCGGGTTGGCAGTAGCCACACTGGGCGACGTCGTGTTCGACCCAGGCGTCCTGCATCGGGTGCAGACCGTCGCCTTCGACGGTGTCGGCGAGGCCCTCGATCGTGGTGACTTCGTCCTCGGGCCTGAGGTCGCCGACCGGGACCGCACACGGGTTGAACGCTTTGCCGTTGATGTGGCTGGTGCACGCCTTGCATACGTTGATGCCGCAGCCGTACTTCGGGCCACGGACGCCGAGGATGTCGCGTAGCACCCAGAGCAGCCGGACATCGTTCTCGACATCGACGCGCACCGTCTCGCCGTTGACTCGGAAGGTGTGTGTGGGCACGTTGTTCTCCTTCAGCTCATCACTGGACGTGGTCGAGACCACTGGTCGGTGACGGCGGGACAGGTGGGTTGTACGGGTACGGCTCGTAGTGCAACGGCGCGTTGTGGTTGATGGGGAAGTGCGTCGGCATGGTTCCGGTTGCCGCCCAGTAGGCGTTCGCGACCGCAGCCGCTGCGGCAGGCACCCCGAACTCGCCCGCACCGCCGGGTTCCTCGATGCCCGAGTCGACGAGATGGATCTCGATGTCGAACGGGGCGTTCCATTGCCGGGTATAGGCGTAGTTGTCCCAGCTGGCCTCGAGAAAGTTGCCGTCCTTCAGATGGAGGCTCGACGTGAGCACGATCGCGATCGCGTCCATGATGCCTCCCATCATCTGGGCCTTCAGGCCGCTTTGGTTGATCACGAGCCCGACGTCGACGGCGAAGACGACCTTGGTGACGCGCGGTCCGGTCACCGCTTTGCGTACGTCGCGGTTGACGGTGGCCGGGCTGGCGTCGATCTCGACCAAGCAGGCGGAGTGGCCGTGGTACTCGGAGTGGATGCCTAGACCCTGGCCGTGGTGGCGCGGCATCGACCGCCCCCACCGACCAGCCTCGGCGACCCTGTCGAGCACCGTACGGAGCCGGTCGTTGCGGATGTGGCCGCGTCGGAACTGGTAGGGGTCCTTGCCGATCGTCCGGGCTATCTTGTCCACGGTGAGCTCGCGCGCGACCGCGACGTTGGGTGAATAGATGTTGCGCATCGCGCCGGTGTTGAGCTTGCGGTCGGTCAGCTCGTCGAGCAGGGACGTCGTCGCGCCGAAGTTGTAGTGGGCGCCTGTGGTCAGCAGGTAGATGAACTGCGAGATGCTGTAGTCACCGACCGGGAGCTTCGCGGCGGACGCGGTGATGATGTCACCGAACCCGTGGCCGAAGTCGGTGCGCCCGCTGGTGTGACGCTGCTCGTAGGTCAGGACATCGTTGCCGAGAACGGTCGCCCGCACCCGCGAGGTCGACATCGGGTGCACCCGGCCATGCCGGCATGCGTCGGCGCGATGCCACATGAGCCGTACCGGTGCACCCATCGCCTGCGAAGCGAGAGCTGCGTCCATCGCTGCGTCGGTGAAGAGACGTCGCCCGAAGGATCCGCCGCCCTGGACGACGTGGACCTTCACCTTGTCCATGGGGAAGCCGAGGGCCTCGGCAAGCTCCTGTTGCGCGACGATCGGCACCTTGAGGCCGGCCCAGATCTCGGCCGAGCCTGTACGTACGTCTGCTACCGCGCAGTCGGGGTCGAGAGGTGCGTTGCTGGCGAACGCGAAGGTGAAGTCCGTGTCGACGGTCTTGGCGAGCAGCGGAACCTCCGGGACGGCCATCGGGATCTCGGCCTTCCGGATGCGGGCGAGCACGTCCTCGTCCGAGTCCGAGCCGATCTCCCCGGGCGCCCAGTCGACATCGAGCGCACGCACCGCGTCGATGCACTGGCCGAAGGTGCGCGCGCGGACCGCGACCCCGGTCGGGATGGTCACGACGTGGGTGACGCCAGGCATCTCGATGACCGCGGCCTGGTTGCGTACCGAGCGCACGGTGCCCTTGATCGTGGGTGGCTTGCAGACCATCGTCGGCAGGGCGTTCGGGACCTCGATGTCCATCGCGAACTGCTTCGCACCTGTGACCGCCGCGCGAGCGTCGGTTCTTCCGACGGTGGTGCCGACGAGCTTGAGGTCTGTGGCGGGCTTGAGGTCCGCCTCCACCTCGGTGGTCTGGTCGACGGCAGCGTCCTTCGCCAGGTCGCCATACGGGATGCGGCGTCCATCCGGGGCCACGACCGCGCCGTTGTCGGTGTGGAGAGCCGTCGGTGTGAGCCCGCCCAGCATGAGGCCGGCGGCCTCGAGCAGGGCACCGCGCGCGATGGCGGCGGCAGTCCGGATCGGGTAGTACGTCGACATGGTCGTGTTCGAGCCCCCGGTGAGCTGATTCATGACCAGTTCCGGACGAGAGTCGGCAAGGGTCACGTGTACGTCCCGCAACGGCACGTCCAGCTCATCGGCGATGATCATCGCGGTCGAGGTGACGATGCCCTGGCCGACCTCGGCGCGCGGGAGGGCGAAGTGCACCGTGCCGTCTTCGCGGATCTCCATCCAGATCAAGTGGGCGGTCGGCTTCGCCGCATAGTTCTGGGAGTCGCTGAGGTCGAACACGTCCGCCGGTAGCCCCGGGGTCGGGATCGTCAACGCATGGCCCGGAACGTTTGCATCCGACGCCAGTCGTACGGCCACCGCGAGGGTGGGTGCTGCGACGAGATACCCAAGGAGACGGCGTCGACCGACCTTGCGCTGTCCCAGTGCTGAGTAGTCCACGGTCATGTGTTGTCCTTCCGATCAGGCAACACATGGTTGGCGTTCGGCCTGCTCAGCGCTATGTGCAGGTGCCCAATATCCGAGGACGAACTCGCGGCGAACGCACAATGCGCGGTTCTCGAGGCCGGGTGATCATGAGCCACCAATGACCCCGACCCAGGAGGGCAAATGCAGACCCCGCCTCCGCACAGCCGGCGCGCGTTCCTAGCGCGCCTCGGCATTCTCGGAGCCCTCGGTGGCGCTTCGGCGCTGGCTCCCGGACTACTGGGCTCTACAGCGTCCGGACTTACGACGAGCTCTATCGATGACCAGGTCTCGAAGATGCTGGCAAAGCTGGCCCGAGACACCCTGAACGGCCTGGTGGTGTTCGTGGTGCCCGGTCAAGACGCCTACTCGCGAGCCCAGGGAACCCCTCGCGCTGAGGCAGGTGCCATCGAAGCGGATGCGGCTGGATTCCTGATCGAGTCCTTGGACAACTTCGTGCCGTTCCCTGACCAGATTGTCGCGCCGGTCGCGTCCGCTCTGGCGACGGGCCTGGCCGACGTGCCCCTGCCGCTGGGTGATCTGCCCCAGCTTCCCCTGACCCAGCTCATCCAGCTCGACGACGCCGTTCGTCGACTGCTGCGCAACGACTCGACGATCCCGCTCTCCGTCGTTGTGGCCCTCCTGCTCAACACCTTGGCGACCAGAGTGAACCCGTTGTCGACCAACGGGGTGTTCCTGTCGCCGTTCGCCCGTCTCTCCTTCGAGGAGAAGGCGAAGGCGTTCGCTCTCCTCGAAGAGGGTGACGCGGCTCTGATCTCCACCATCGACGATCAGCTGCCGCAACCGCTGCGGGGCACCGCGTCGGGCGTCTTGGAGTTCATCGCCGGTGCTCTGCTCGAGTTCTCGGCGTTCGGAGCCTTCTCGGAATGGTCGACCTTCGACAAGGAGAAGCGCTGGGTCACCGAGACCCCGGTCGGGTGGAAGCTCGCCGGCTACGACCCTGGCGGGATGAACGGCTGGGACGACTTCAAGGGTTACTACCAGGGACGGGAAGAGGTGAGCTCGCGATGAGTCGCGACGTCATCGTCATCGGAGCAGGCGCAGGCGGCCCGGTCGTCGCCAAGGAACTGGCGGCTCACGGGCTCGACGTGCTCATGATCGAGGGAGGTCCGCGGCACGCCAAGCCCGAGGAGCAGTGGAGTCGGCTCGAGAACGACTCCAACAACCCGCTCAACGGCTACTTCCGGGTCGGGCCCGAGGATCGCAGCAAGCCGGCGTTCTACCGGGAGTTCCCGCAGAACGGCTTCCTGTGGCAGCTGAGCGGAGTAGGCGGCACCACGCAGCACTACTTCGGCAACAACCCGCGCGCCTACCCCGGCGTCTTCGCCGGTTACGACGGCCCCGACAAGAGCCTCTACGACGTCCAGCACCTCTTTCCGTTCTCCTATGACGAGTTCGTGCCGTACTACGAGTGGGTGGAGCAGACCCTGCCGGTGCACACGGCGCCGATGGGCACCAAGGAGGAGATCTACTTCCGCGGGTGCGAGACGCTCGGCATCCCGGTTCAGACCACCAAGACCACGCTCGGCCCGTCGTACCGCCCCCAGGAGAACGCGATCCTCCCGCCAGGTGGGCAAGCAGGTCGCACGACCGACCTCGAGCTGCTGACGTACCCGACCTCGACCGGGTGCACCATGTGCGGCCACTGCTTCAACGGCTGCGTGCTCCCGGACAAGTCGCCACGTAACCTGCGCGCCAAACGGTCGACCGACAACAGCTATGTGCCGATGGCGCTCACTGCCGAGGCATGGTCCGACGGCGGTCGCGCCGTCACGTTGATCACCGACGCGATGGTGACGAGGATCCGCACGGAGAACGGGGAGGCGCGGGGCGTCTCCTGGATCGACAACGCCACCGGCATGGTGCACTCCGAGGACGCCGCCGTGGTCGTCATGTGCGGCGGTGCGATCGAGAGCCCGCGACTGTGGTTCAACTCCGGCCTGCCGAACCCGAACGACTGGGTGGGTCGCGGCTTCACCGACCACTGGCTCGACTGGACCTTCGGTCTGATGGACGAGGACTGTGGCAGCTCCCGCGGCCAGGCATCGGGGGCTCGTACGGACTATCCGGGCTATGGAATGCTCATGAACGTCGGGCTGATGCCGGCGCTCGAGGCGTTCACGATGACGTTCTCCGACAGCGGCATCCGCGGTCAGTACACCAATGGTCGCGGAATGAACGGTCCGTGGGACGGGCCCACCGGTCGCCTCGTGGGACCGGAGCTCAAGGACGTCATGCAGCACGGCCTCGATCGGATCCTGAACGTCATCAGCGTCGTCGACGACGACGTGACTCCCGACAATCGCGTGGTGCTCTCGGCGATGCCCGCCGACGAGGCCGGGCCGGTGCCGAAGGTGCGGTTCCTCAACCGTGGGCGTACGCCGCGAAGCACCCGCAACCGTGAGTTCCTGGCACGCCGCGCGGTCGAGCTGCTGCGCGGCGCCGGGGCGAAGAAGGTGCACCGTATCGACTGGCCCGCACTGCCGCTGCACGTGCACTCGACGATGCGGATGGGTATCTCCGACTCGAACTCGGTGGTCGACCAGAGCGGTGAGACCAGGGCGGTGAAGCGGCTGTTCATCGGGGACAACTCGGCGCTGCCCAACTCAGTCGGTGGTCCGAATCCCACGATCACCACCCAGGCGCTGGCAACCCGGACCTCGGAGCACATCGCTCGGCGGTACTTCGGGATCGACCCATGGGTACGCGCCGGGTCCTCGCTGGTCGTCTCCACAGATCGGCGAATCTCTGACAGGCTCGCCGAGCTGGACCTCTGATACCCGCAAGTCCCGCTCCGGGGCGAGGTGAGGCCGCACGCGTGATATGTCGCGGGGCCTCACCTCGCCCTTGCCCTCGGGCGGGTCGGACGACCGCACGACGACGGACCACGTCATTCCGCAGGCGATCCGAACAGAGCCACGTACCGTAATGCGATGTCGATCTTCGCCGTGCGTTCCGTGAGCGAGTGGCCGATGAGCTCCTCGGCTCGGCTCAGCCGGTAACGGACAGTGTTGCGGTGGATAAACAGGTGCCGCGCGGTCTTCTCAACGTTGAAACCGTTGTCGAAGTGGGTGAGCACGGTGTGCCGTACCTGAGCGAGGTTCTTGTCCGCAGCTCCGAGATCCCCGATCTCACGTCCGACCATCCTGCGGACAAGTTCGGGACTTTCGGAGACCAAGCACAGAAGCTCGATGTGGCTGTAGTCGACGACCGGGGGAGAGGGGGTGGCGTCAAGACCGACCCGCTGCGCTGCCTTTGCTTCGCCGTGGCCGCTGCGGAAGCCGCCCAGTCCGGGAGAAGGGACTCCGAAGGCGAGGTGCACCTTGGACTCTTCGAGCGTGCCCGCCAGCTCGAAGAGAGAACCGAGATCGGGTCGCGCCGGCGTCGCCGCCCAGAAGCAGAGCTCGCTACCCGACGTCAGCAGGGTGAGTGGTCGAGGTGCTCGAATTCTCCGAGCGACCTGACCAGCGACGTTCTGCAGCCGACTGGCGGCGTCGGCGGAATCGGTGGCGGTTGTCCATACGACGCCCGCGGTCTGCCAATGGGCCAAGGCATGCGAAAGCTCGGCAGAGGCGTGATCGACACGGATCGCCGCTCCTTGGAGGATGTCTTCGATGAGGCGTGTGCGCCGGATCAACGCACCTTCGTTCATGTGGGAGCGCTCCTCGTAGAACGTCTCGATCAGTGCCTCGACGGAGTCGTTCATCCAGCGCTCGGCCCTGGTCCAGAGAAACCTCAGCACCTCGTCGGCCCGCGGACCGCTCTCGCCGATCGTGTCCGAGACGTCGGTGAAGAACTCGAAAACCGCCTGATGGGCGGCGCGGTAGACCTTGAGCAGCACTCCGAGGTCCATGCCCCGCCGAGCCAGCGACCGAGCGAGGTCGGCAGCGGCCGGCGGGAGCACCAGCGTGTGGTCGATCGACAGCGTCAGAACGAACGACCTCCACTGAGCGCGGGTGCTTCCATGGAGGTCGTCGATCAGCATCGGGTCTGACGAGATCTCGGGAATCTGGCTCGTGATCCGGGAGTCGACTCGAGCAACGAACTCTTCGGACATCGGCGGCACGACGGCTCGCTCCGAGAAGTTGCGGAGCCACTCACCGAGCGGCTCAGACGTCGTCATGCCTTGCATCCTCAACTTTCAGGAAGTGTGGGGCACGTCACTTCGAACTGGTCGTGGCCCGGGGCTCAGGGCGTTGTGATGACCGGCGCCACGATCTCCCGTTTGAGGATCTTGTTCGTCGCGCCCTTCGGGAGCTCGTCGACGAACCAGATGTGCCGGGGGTACTTGTAGGGCGCTACCCGGTCGCGGACGTACTGGCGCAGCTCGTCCAAGGTCGCGGCACCCGGTTCGGCCAGCGCGACGGCGGCGCCCACCTCCTCGCCCAGCTCCGCGTGCGGGATGCCGATGACGGCGCACTCGCGTACCGCGGGGTGCTCGTAGAGCACCTCCTCGATCTCGCGTGGGTAGACGTTGTAGCCGCCGCGGATCACCAGGTCCTTCTTGCGGTCGACGATGAAGAAGAAGCCGTCCTCGTCCTTGCGGCCGAGGTCGCCACTGCGGAACCAGCCATCGGCATCGATGGCCGCTGCGGTCGCCTCGGGCCTGCCCCAGTACCCCTTCATGATGTTGTCGCCCTTGATGACGATCTCGCCGACAGCGCCGATCGGTGCCTCGGCGCCGGCGTCGTCGATCACCTTGATCTCGACGCCCGGGATCGGCATGCCGATGGAGCCCGGACGTTGCTGGCCCTGCCGGTTGAAGGAGGACACCGCGGAGGTCTCGGACAGGCCATAACCCTCCAGTACGACGCAGCCGAAGGTGCCCTCGAAACCATGGAGTACCTCGAGCGGCAGCGAGGCGCCGCCTGAGACGCACATTCGAAGGCTGGAGGTGTCGGTGTTCTTCGCGTCGGGGTGGTGGAGCATGGCGTTGAACATGGTGGGAACTCCCATGAACATGGTCGCCTCGTTCTCGGCGATCGTGGCGAGCACCGAGCCGGGCTCGAAGCGCGGGGTGAGGACCAGCCGCGCACCCTTGGCGACAGAGCAGTTGAGTGCACAGATCTGACCGAAGGCGTGGAAGAGCGGAAGCGCGCCGATGACGACGTCGGAGTCGACCATCGAGAACAGCGAGGTGGAGACCTCGACGTTGCGTCGCAGGTTGAGGTGGGTCAACTCGGCACCCTTCGGGATGCCGGTCGTGCCGGAGGTGTAGAGGATCACCGCGGTGTCCTCCTCGACGCGGTGCGCCACGTCGTCGGAGGCCGGCAGCTCCTGCAGGGAGGCCTCGAAGGCACCCGGTGTGAGGTAGCGGACCTCTGTGCCCAGCTCGGCAGCAGGCCCCTCGACAACTGGCTGGCAGTCCGCCCATGCGTAGAGGAGCTTGACCTGGGGGTCCCCCAGGTAGTGCTCGACCTCGCGGCCCTTGAGCAGAGGGTTCATCGGAACGACAGCGGCACCGGCCCGGAGCGCGCCGTAGTAGGTGACGGCGAAGGAGACCACGTTCGGCAGCATCACGGCGACCCGGTCGCCCGGTTGGACCCCGGATGCGCGTAGGTCGGTAGCCACCCGGGAGGCGAGCACTTCGAGCTCGCGGTAGGTGATCGTCGAGGCACCGGCCTGAAGAGCAACCTTGTCCGGGTATGCAGCTGCGGAGCGGGCCAGGTCGTTGAAGAGGTTCGCATTCACGAGGCTGAGCGTGACATCCGTCACCTCGAAAACGGTCGGACAGACGCACGATTTTCCGTCCGCCGATTGGTGCTCGAGTACAAACGAGCTAGGAATCGCGCGAGACCGGCGGGCCGAAGAAAGCCGTGTAGCGCAGGGCCAGTTCGAGGTGAGCGGATCGTTCTGTCAGTGGGCGCCCCAGTAGTTCCTCGGCGCGGGCGAGCCGGTAGCGGACCGTGTTCTTGTGGACGAAGAGCCGCGACGCCGTGGCGGTGTAGTTGAGCCCCGTCGAGAGGAAGACGAGCAAGGTCTCGCGGATCAGTGTCAGGTTGCGGTCTGGTCCGATCAGCGCGCCGACCTCGCGAACCACGAATCGGTCCAGCATTTCATTCTGCTCGCCGACCAGGCACAGCAGATCAACGTCGTCGTAGCGGACCAAGCTGGTGGGCCGGGTTGCGCCCAGACACAGCCGCTGTGCGGCACGCGCCTCGTCGTGGCTGGTGCGGAAGCCGGCGATGCCGCGCGCCGGGGACCCGATGGAGACCTGGGCACCGGCTTTGTCGAGGTCGGCGATCAGATCGCTCAGCGGTTCGAGGTCGGGCCGGACCGGGGTGGCGGCCCAGCAGCACAGTTCCCGGCCGCTGCTGGGATGCAGGACTGGCCGGGCGGCCCCGATGGCGCGAGCAGCCTGAGTGGCGAGCTGGGCGAGGTGCTGTTGTGTCTTCTCGCCTGCGGCCGGCGCCCACAGGACGAACCCCACCTGCCAGTGATTGAGCGGATGGCTCAGCTCGACACTGGCGGCGTCGGCATCGGTGACGGCGCCGCGCAGAAGGGCCTCGACCAGCTGAGAGCGGCGGAGCATCGCGCCTTCGAGGAGCTCCTGCCGTTCGGCGTAGAAGGTCTCGATCAGCGCTTCGACCGAGTCGTCCATCCACTGCTCGGCTCGGCTCCAGAGGAACTTGAGCACCGTGTCCTTGGGAGGATCACTCTCTGCGAGGTCCTCGGTCGCCTCGGCGATGAACGCGAAGACCGCCCGATGCGCGGCGCGATAGACCTTCAGAAGGACGCTGAGGTCGAGGCCTCGTCGCGCCAGCGACCGCGCGAGCTCGTCGGCCCCGGCCGGCAGCGTCAGCTTGTGATGCTGTGGAAGGGCCGCAGCGAAGGTGCGCCACTGCGATCGTGTGCTGTTGTGGAGGTCGTCGAGGAGCATCGGGTCGCTCGCGATCTCCGGGACCTGGCTGGCGATCCGGTCGTCGACGACTCGGACGAACTCCTCGAGAGCCTCGTCCCTGGTGGCCTGTAGGGCGAAGACGCGCACCCATTCCGCCAGCTCCATACGATCCCCCGCTGTCATCGTCTTCCGCCTCGCCTCGATGTGGTGTGCGCCACTCCAGTTTGGACGCGCAAACAATGCAACATTCGAAGCGTGGACGCAACGCACAAGCGCGGCGGCGATTCTATGGCGAGACTCACATGACCGACTGAAGTGTGAGGAACCAGATGAACTCGTTTGACTACATCGTCGTCGGCTCGGGCTCTGCCGGGTCGGTCGTTGCTGGTCGGCTCTCCGAAGATCCCGACTGCCGCGTCCTGCTGATCGAGGCCGGCTCGGCCAAGAAGCCGATGAACGTCAAGATCCCGGCCGCGTTCGCCACCCAGTTCAAGACGGACCAGGACTGGGAGTACTACACCGAGCCTGAGCCGTACCTGGACAACCGGGTCCTCTACCACCCGCGCGCCAAGTACCTCGGCGGTTGCAGCGGCATGAATGCGATGATCTACATCCGCGGCAGCCGGCACGACTATGACAGCTGGGCCAAGGCCGGGGCGACCGGCTGGTCCTACGACGAGGTCCTGCCGCTGTTCAAGCGATCGGAGAACAACTCCCGCGGCGCGGACGAGTACCACGGCGTCGGGGGACCGCTGCACATCGAAGACCTTCGCTCGCCCAACCCCCTGACGGAGACGCTCATCGAGGGCATCGAGTCGACCGGTCTGCCACGCAACGACGACTTCAACGGAGCCTGGCAGGTCGGCGTCGGCTACAGCCAGGTGACCCACAAGAAGGGCATGCGGTGGACCACCGCCGACGGCTACGTGAGGCCGGCGATGAAGCGTCCGAACTTCACCTTGATGACCGGCACGCACGTTCAGCGTCTGCGGATCATCGGCAGCCGGGTGGTCGGCGTCGAGGTCGAGCGCGATGGGAGCTGGGAGTTCATCAGCGCCGAGCGGGAGGTCGTGCTCTCGGCCGGTGCGTTCAACACGCCGCAGATCCTGATGCTCTCGGGCATCGGTCCGGCCGACCATCTGCGTCAGCACGGAATCATGACGATCGTCGACAACCCCAACGTGGGGGCGCATCTCATGGACCACCCGTTCTACCTGGCGAACTTCGAGACCACCGCCAAGGGCACTCTCGCCGGCGCCGAGTCGCCCGTGCAGCTGGTCAAGTACCTCGCGGCTCGTCGCGGTCTTCTGACGTCCAACGTCGCCGAGGCTCAGGCGTTCTTCCGCACCCGCGCCGGCGAGGATGCTCCGGACATGCAGATGTTCGCCGCCCCGGCGTACTTCTGGGACAACGGTTTCACCACCCACGACAAGCCGGCGTACGCGTTCGCGCTCTCGCTCGTCGGGTCTCTGAGCCGCGGCAGCGTCAGGCTCACCAGCGCGGACCCGAAGGCGAAGGTGTGGACGCGGTTCAACTACTTCTCCGAAGCAGCCGAGATGGACTCCATGGTGGCCGGCCTGGAGCGTGCTCGGGAGATAGCGGCATCGTCGCCGCTCCGCGACCTGACCACGCGCGAGATCCACCCGGGGAAGGGCGTGGGCACGAGCCGGACTGATCTCGAGGCCGAGATCCGCCGCAACGTCGCGCATACCTACCACCCCGCATGCACCGCCCGGATCGGGACCGAGACGGACGGCGTGGTCGACCCCGAGCTGCGGGTCCACGGCGTGCTCGGTCTGCGCGTCGCCGACGCCTCGGTCTTCCCGACCATCCCCCACGGCAACACCCACGCACCGAGCGTCCTCGTGGGCGAGAAGGCCGCGGACCTGATTCGCGCCGCGAAGTGAGGGGTCCGATGACCGAGATGACCGCCCAGTTCTCCGCCACGGACGCAGACCGGATCGTCGAGAAACTCGCCCGCGGCGAGGTCGCGTGGGCGCGTACGTCACTTGCCCAACGCTGCGAGTTGCTCGATCGCTTCCAGCAGCTTGTTGTCGACCACGCCCAGGAGTGGGTCGACCTCGCCTGCGAGATGAAGGGTCTCCCGAAAGATTCCCCGCTCGTCGGGGAGGAATGGATCAGCGGCCCGTGGGCCGTGCTCAGCTATCTGAACTCACTGCGGCATACCCTCGCGGTCCTCGAGGAGGGCGGTGATCCGCTGGAGCCGTTCACGATGCGCAGCGTCCCGGGCGGTCGTCTGGCGATCGATGTGCTCCCACACACCATCTGGGACACATTGCTGCTCAACGGCTACCGCGCCGAGCTCTGGATGCAGCCGGGCGTCGACCGGGCGCGGATGCGTGCCCGCGCCGGCCTGGGTCAGCGTCGTCCGTACGAGACTCGGGGCGGTGCTCTGGTGCTCGGCGCCGGCAACATCACCTCGATCGTGCCCAGCGACGTGCTCTACGTGCTCTTCGCGGACAACCGGGTGGTCGCGCTGAAACTCAACCCGATCGCGGACCGCCTGGAGGGCGTGATGCGCCGGATCTTCGCGCCGTTCATCGAGGTCGGTGCCGTCCAAGTACTGACGGGCGATGTCGAGCTGGGGAGTGCACTGGCCCACCACCCGGGTGTTGCCGCGGTGCACATGACCGGTTCCGAGGCCACGCACGACGCCATCGTCTGGGGCTCGGGGGAGCGGGGCGTGGCCAACAAGGCGGCCGGCACCCCCGTGCTCGACAAGCCGATCACCAGCGAGCTGGGTGGTGCCGCCCCTGTCGTGGTCGTACCCGGCAAGTGGTCCAAGCGCGATCTGCGCTTCCACGCCCGGCACGTGGCCACGATGCGCCTGCACAACAGCGGCTGCAACTGCATCGCCGCCCAGGTCGTCGTCGTCAGCTCCGACTGGGTCCAGAAGGATGCCTTCCTCGCCGAGCTCCGCATGGCGCTGGCCGCCGCTCCGGCGAGGCCGGCGTGGTACCCGGGCTGCGACCTCCGAGTGGAGACCGCCCGGGCCCTCCACCCGAACGCCGAGCGCGTCGGCGGTACTCCGCAGCGGACGCTGATCCCGGACCTCGACCTGTCGCAGCCGGACCCGAACGCGTTCGAGAGCGAGTACTTCGGCCCGGTCCTCGGGATCGCCGAGCTTCCAGGTGAAGGCGAGGAGTTTCTGGAGTCAGCCATCGAGGCGTGCAACGAGAAGCTCCGCGGCACGCTCGGCGCGAACGTTCTGATCCATCCGAAGACGAAGAAGGCGATGGGCGAGCGCTTCGAGCGGCACCTCAGCCGGCTGCGCTACGGCACCATCGCCGTCAACGCCTGGACCGGTCTCGGCTACCTGTCGGCGCTGGCGACCTGGGGTGCATTCCCCGGCCACTCGCTCGACGATATTCAGAGCGGACGCGGTGTCGTCCACAACGCGTTGCTGCTCGCCGACACCGAGCGGACCGTCGTCTACGGCCCGTGGCGGATGCTGCCGCGGGCGTGGCTGCACGGAAGCTTCGTACTGGCTCCCAAGCCGCCGTGGTTCGTCGACAATCGCAGCGCGGCGACGACGGGTCGCCTGCTCACCTACTTCACCGCGAAGCCGAGGTGGCGATCTCTTCCGGCGATCTTCTGGTCGGCGCTGCGGGGATGAGATCACGCACCTCCCCTCGATGGACCGAGGAAGGGGCTGACCCCGACTATCGCTTCTCCCTCGCCAACGAACGGACCTTCCTCGCGTGGGTCAGGACCACCTTGGCGCTGCTCGCTGCCGGCGTGGCACTCGCCGAGCTCGTCCCGCCGCTCCGGGTCGCGGGCGCGACGGTCTTCCTCGGTGCCGTGCTCGCCGCCATCGCGTGCTTCACCTCGTGGTTCGCCTACCGCCGCTGGCAAGCGAACGAGCGCGCCATGCGACTGCGGGTCTCGCTGCCCTTCCCGGTGCTCCTGCCCTTGGTCGCATCACTGCTGAGCCTGGTGTCGGTTCTCGTTCTCCTCCTGCTCGTGGCACAGCAGGCGTGATCGATCCCGGGCTCCAGCCGGAGCGCACCGCACTGGCGTGGCGAAGGACGGCGGCTTCCGGAGCGACGCTGGGTCTGTTCCTCCTTCACGTCGGCAGCACGCAGGCAAGCCCCGGGGTCGTCGCCGCCGGAGTTGTCGCCGTCTCGGGGTCGGTGCTGCTCGCCGTCACCGGCGGGAGGCGCCGCCCGCCGGACACCAGAGTGAGCCCAGTCCTCCTGCGCGCCACCGCGACCGTCTCGTGCGCCACCTCGGTCCTGCTCGCCGTCTCGGTCCTCACCCCTCATTGACCAATCCCCACCGTCTACTACCTCAGGAGAACAACCCATGACCAGCACACCCAGGCCCGCCACGCGCCATGTGGTCGCCCAGAACGAGGCAGTCCTACGCGAACTGCCGTTCGATGACCACGGTGACTTCGCTGACGCCGACCGTGGCCTGATCAAGGCGCTCGACGACTGCGTGATCCGGGCGGATGACGGCCGCGTCGTCTGGGACAACGAGGCGTACCGCTTCCTTGACGGTGATGCGCCAGGAACGGTCAACCCGAGTCTGTGGCGGCAGTCGCAGCTCGTCACCCGTCAGGGTCTCTACGAGGTCATCGAGGGCATCTATCAGGTGCGCGGCTTCGACATCTCCAACGTGACCTTCGTCGAAGGTGAGCGCGGGGTCATCGTCATCGACCCGCTCCTCTCCGTCGAGACCGCCGCCGCGGCGATCGCGCTGTACCGGGAGCACCGGGGTGAGCGGCCGGTGACGGGCGTCATCTACTCCCACTCCCACATCGACCACTTCGGAGGCGTCAAGGGCGTCACCACCCAGGAGGCGGTCGACGCGGGCGAGGTCCCGGTGATCGCGCCGGCGGGCTTCCTCGAGCACGCCGTGGCCGAGAACATCTACACCGGGACAGCGATGGCGCGTCGCGCCGGCTACATGTACGGCGCAGCACTCGAGCGCGGACCTCACGGTCAGGTCAGCGCCGGTCTCGGATCAACGACCTCCACCGGGATGGCTTCGCTGATCGTCCCGACGATCGAGGTGGCGACGACCGGCGAGGAGCTGATCCTCGACGGCGTACGCATCGTCTTCCAGATGGCACCGGGTGCGGAAGCGCCGTCGGAGTTCCACTTCTACTTTCCGGACTTCCGCGCGCTCTTCATGGCCGAGAACGCGAACCATACGATGCACAACCTGGTCACGCTGCGAGGCGCGCTCGTGCGCGACCCGCATGTCTGGGCGCGGTACCTCACCGAGACGATCGAGATGTTCGGCGATGACCTCGAGGTGGCCCTGGCCGGTCACAACTGGCCGATGTGGGGTCGCGAACGGGTCGTGGACTTCATCGCCACACAACGCGACCTGTATGCCTATCTCCACGACCAGACCGTCCGCCTGATCAACCGTGGCATGGTGGGGTCGGAGATCGCCGAGACGTTCCGGCTGCCTCCCGCGCTCGAGAAGGCGTGGCACGCCCGCGGCTACTACGGCTCGGTCAGCCACAATGTCAAAGCGATCTACCAGCGGTACATGGGCTGGTTCGACGGCAACCCCGCCCATCTGTGGGCGCATCCGCCCGTCGCCGCGGGGGAGCGGTACGTGGCCGCGATGGGCGGGGCGGACGCGGTGGTCACCAAGGCCGCCGAGGCCTTCGGGACGGGCGACTTCCGATGGGCCGCGGAGCTGCTGAACCACGTCGTGTTCGCCGAGCCGAACCACGACGAGGCCACAGCCCTTCTCGCAGACACCTATGAACAGCTCGGGTACGGGAGCGAGAACGGCCCGTGGCGCTGCTTCTATCTCTCGGGTGCGCACGAGCTTCGCCACGGCAGCTTCGGGACGCCCATCCACACGGCATCGGCCGACGTCGTCGGCTCGCTGAGCCCCGCCCAGATCTTCGATCTGCTCGCGGTTCGGCTGGACGCCACACGATGCTGGGATGAAATGCTCAACGTGGACATCCGGTTCGAAGGATCGGATCTGACCTGGCGCCTCAGCCTGTGCAACGGCGTGCTCACCCACTCGACGTCCCGGCAACAGGCACTCGCTTCGGCCACGTTCACGATCGACGCTCCCAGTCGCCTCATCGCCTTCCTCATGGGTGCGCAGGCCGCTCCTGAGTCGCTGGCCGAGTCGGGCGTCTTCGCCGAGGGTGATGCCGGTGTACTCGAGCGACTTCTCGGGTTCATGGAAGCACCCGACCCGTCGTTCGCGATCGTCACGCCCGAGTGAGCACGGCCGACAGATCTCCGGTAGGGAAAGGGACCCTGATGACATCCACGTCGCCCATCGACCATCGCTCACATGCCGCTGCCCCGGTGCCTCGGCGCGCCTGGGTGGTCACCGGCCTGCTCGTGGTCTTCATGCTCATCAACTTCGGTGACAAGGCCCTGCTCGGGCTTGCCGCCAAGCCGTTGATGAAGGACCTGGACCTCACCGCGGACGAGTACGGCACGATCGCCAGCGCCTTCTACGCTCTGTTCAGCGTCTCAGCGGTCGTCGTCGGATTCCTCGCCAACCGGATCTCCAGCCGCTGGCTGATCCTGGTCATGTCGGTGGCTTGGGCAGTGACTCAGATCCCGGTGGTGGTCTTTGCCACGGCAGGCTCGCTCTTGGTGAGTCGCATCGTCCTGGGTGCGACCGAAGGACCGGCGAACCCGATCGCGGTCAATGCCGTCCAGAAGTGGTTCCCGGACGAGAGGCGGAACCTGCCCACCGCGCTGATCAATGTCGGAGCGGCGCTCGGTGTCGTGGTCCTCTCGCCCGTCCTGACCTACTTGATCGTGGAGCATGGCTGGCGCTCGGCCTTCGTGCTGATGGCTGTCCTCGGGCTGGCGTGGTCGACGCTGTGGCTGATGCTCGGACGAGAGGGATCCGAACTGAGTCACGTGACCGCTCCCGTCTCAGAGACGGCCCGCGGCCGTCATCGCGCGGGTCGTGCGCGGGTGCCGTACCGGGCGATCTTCTTCAGCGGCACGGGTGTCAGCGTGTTCGTGGCTGGTGCGGCGGTGTATTGGTCCTTGGCCATCCTGGTCGCGTGGCTGCCGCTGTATCTGGACGAACCCCTCGGCCTGGGACCCGCGAGGGCCGGGACGCTCGTTGCTCTGCCGTGGGTGGTTTCGGCGATCGTTATCCCGGTGCAGGGGATCGTCACCGATCGCCTCATGCGTCATGGTGTCTCGTCGCGACTGGCGCGAGGAGTGCTCGGTGGAGTGTGTGTCACGGCCGCCGGAGTCTCCATGCTGCTGATCACCGTTGCTCCGGGGACGCCGCTGAAGCTCGTCCTGGTGACGTTGGCCTTTTCGGTCGGCACCGTGCAGTTCGCGATCGGGATGACCATGATGGCCGAGATCGCACCCGTTCCCCAGCGTGCCGCGGTCCTCGCGACGGTCATCGGCACCGTCGGGCTCGCCGGGATGGTCTCGCCGGCCGTCACTGGTCGCTTCGTGGATGCCCACGGGATGGGCAGCGTCGACGGATTCCACTCCGCGTTCGTCCTGGCCGGGGCCCTGATGATGGCTGGGGGACTCCTCTCCCTCCTGCTCGCCCGCCCGGAATGGGATGCCCAGCGGCTTCGCGGCACAGTTGTCGAGGCGCATGAAGACGAGGCTGGAGGGCAGCGTCAGAGGTAGCGGCCGTACGCGGCCGATGGCCGTCCTGGAGTCAGAGCGTCTTCTGGGCCGAGGTGGGCGTGGCCGAGGTCGGCAGGGTGTGCATGTGGGCCGCGGCCGCGGCGCCCGAGTCGGCGATGGTGCCCCGGGCGACGCGGTGACGTCCCATGGCCACGGCCATCGCGACGCCGGCGAGGCTGAACACCGCCATCACCCAGGACGCGGCGGAGAGGCCGGAGGACAGGGCATCGGCAGTGGACCGGCCCTCGGCGGTCTGGCTGGCGATGACGTTGCCGTAGATCGTCGCCGCGAGGGCCGTGGCCACGGCTGCGCCGACGTACCGTGCCATGTTGGAGACACCCGAGGCCGCCCCGACCTGGGCTGCCGAGACGCATGCCGTCGAGGCCGACGTCGCAGGCCCGTTGGACAGGCCCATCCCGATCGCCGCCGCGACGAGCGGCAGCACGAATGCGCCGTACCTCCACGAGCCCTCGACGAAGCCGATCCACCCGAAGCCGATCGCCGTGATCGCGAACCCGGCTCCGACCACGATGCGACCGCCGAACCGCGCCGCGACCCGTGGCACCAGGGGAGCGACCGCGACGAGGCCGGCGGTGGCAGGAAGTGTGGCCAGGCCGGCCTGCAGCGAGCTGAGCCCGAGCGTGCTCGGGTCCTGGAAGTAGAGGCTGACCAGATACATCAGCGCGTTGATGGTGCCGGCGCCGATGAGGATGGCGATCGTGGACGCGACCAGGATCCGGTTGCGAAGCAGGGCCAGGTCGAGCATGGGGACGGCGACCCGCTTCTCCACCGCGACGAAGGCGATTCCCGACACCACGGACACGGCCAGGCACCCGAGCGTGGCCAACGACGCCCACCCCCAGTCGCTGCCTTCGCTGAGCGCCAGGATGATCGGGGTGAGCGTGCCTGCGACCAGCAGGCTGCCACCGACGTCGATCGAACGCGGCCGGTCCTCGTCGCGGGACTCGGTCACCAGACGAGCGGTCATCGCCATGCACACCGCCGCGACGCCGGCGTCGAGCCAGAACAGTCCTTGCCAGCTCGTCAGCTCGACCAGAACACCACCGAGCAAGGGCCCGGCGGCAGCACCCACGCCTGCCGCCGCGCCCCAGAGCGAGACCGCTCGCAGCTTTCCTTCTTCGGGTGTGCCGACGGTGAGCAGGCTGAGGCCACAGGCCAGGATCGTCGCGCCGGATGCGCCCTGGATGCACCGCCCGGCGATGACGGCCGCACCCGAGTTCGAGAGGGCGATCAGTACGCACGACGCGATGAACAGCAGCAGACCGAGCTGGAAGATGCGCTTCCTGCCGAACACGTCGCCCAGCGAGCCGGAGGTCACGATGGTCGCGGCACCGACCAGCGAGTATCCCGTGACGGCCCACTGCAAGGTGGTGACGTCCATGCCGGTGTCTGCGCTGATCGCGGGGAGCAGGATGCTCACCGCAGACGTGTTGGCGTTGACCACCAGCGTCGAGAGACAGGTGACGAGAAGGACACCACCTGCTCGGCTTGCCACCTCGGTGCTGCTCATCGGAACCCCTCACCTTCGTCAGGACGACCGCGGGACGCCATGCGTCAACCACAGGCACCACGGTGACTGCCTCGGTGGGCCGTGTCCTCCCCCCGTAGGGATGATCCCGACGTTCGCCCGCCCGGAGCGGCGAGGGCGGTCCCCTGAAGCGGGCGCGGCTGCGGTGCATCGTCGGGCCGGTCGCGGGTTACCGGGCGAGTCATGAGTGGAGAGCAGCTTCAGCCGGAGGACACCCTCGACGACCGTGGCGTCGACGACGTCCTGGACGAAGGCTATTCGCCGCCCGAGCGGCCGCGGGGTGTGACCGCGAAGGGTGTGACGCCTCGAGAGGAGATCGAGGGAGAGACCATCGACGAACGGCGCGCCCAGGAGGAGCCGGAGGTCTGGGAGGACGCCGAGGCCGAGGCCGACGCCGACATCCTGGACGGGCCGGTGACCGGGGAAGTGGGTGAGGCCCGTTCCGGTCGGCTCACCAGCCTCGACGAAGGCGTACGCGAGGACGACGAGGGCAAGCTCATCGGGCATGACGAAGGCATCGACGGTGCCGGCGCCTCGGCGGAGGAAGCGGCCGTGCACATCGTCGAGGAGCTCCCGGACTGAGACTGAGCCTGCGCCGTCGGGGGTACCGGTGAACAGGGCTCGATTCCTACCAGTGCAGAGGAGAACTGCCGTGTCCGAAGATGTGACCGACCTGATCATGCAGGACCACCGCGAGGTGGAGACTCTGTTCGAGAAGCTCGAGCGCGAACCCGACGTACGAGCTGGGCTGACCCCGATCTTGGTGACGCTCCTGGCCGCGCACAGCCGTGCCGAGGAGGCCGAGGTCTACCCGGCCGCCCGGGACGAGGCTGGTGAGGCCGACGACGTCGCGCACAGTCAGGAGGAGCACCTGCTGGCAGACCGCCTCCTCACCCAGCTCTCCGAGTGCGACCCCCACTCGACGGCGTACGGCGACAAGCTGGCGGAGGTGGTCGAGGCGGTCTCCCACCACGTCGAGGAAGAGGAGAGCAGCGTGCTGCCGGGCATTCGCGACCGTCTCGACGACGCTCGCCGTGCCGAGCTGGGCAGGGCGTTCCTGAAGTCACGGCAGGAGCACCTCGGTGACATGCCCCAGGACATCACCCGCGACGAGCTCCGCCGCCAGGCCGCCAACGCGGACATCCCGGTCGGCGACAAGGACAAGGAGGCCCTTCGGCGTACGCTCGACCAGCACGCCGACAGCTGACGCGCGGCCGCGGAGGCTGTCAGGTCCCTGCCATGATGAGGCAGGTCGCGACGGCATGGCCGATGACGCGGCCGGTCTTGTCGGTGATCTCGGCCTCGGCGGTCGCGGTCCGGCGTCCGATGCTCACGACGCGGCCCTCGCAGGTGAGCGTGCCGCTGTCGAGCGTGGCCGCGCGGGTGAACTTGATGGTCAGGTCGAGCGATGTGTAGCCGGTGCCCGCCTCTAGCTTGGTGTGAACGGCGCAGCCGAGAGCCGAGTCGGCGAGGGTCGCCAGGATGCCGCCGTGCACGGTGCCGATGGGGTTGTAGTGCCATTCCTCGGGCGTGAGCTCGAAGACGGCCCGGCCGTCGCTGACCTCGACCAGAGCCATGCCGAGGGTCGCGTTGATGGGTGGCGGCGGGAGCTCGCTGTCTCCCAGCTGCTTGAAGAAGTCGAGCCCGTCGAGCTCCCGGGCGGTGGTGGCGAAGAGCTGGGGGTCGGCCCTTGAGTAGGTGCGTTCGCGCACTGCTCGGGGGTGCTCGGAGGTGGTGTTCTGACGTACGGCGTCAGGCATGGTGGCCTTCCTTCTCGTTCAAGCGACGGTGTGCGAACTGGGCGGCTGTCGGGCCGGAGGCGCTCAGCGGGGAGCGACCATCAGAGGCTGCGCGACCTTGGCGAACGTGCCGTGCTCGTCGGCCATGTCGCCCTGGGCCAGGCCGATTCCGTTCGGGCCGATGGTGCTGCGGGCGTCGAGCAGCATCCACTCGCTCGTGGGCGGTCGCTCGATGGTGACCGTCACGGTCGGCGGGATGAAGTACCACGAGCTCATCGGCAGGGAGCCCGACAGCCCGTTGGTGGAGTCGGCCAGGGTGAGGAGGCGCTGCACCGGGGAGGCCTGCTCGCCGGCGACCAGCGGGACACGCAGGCGCGCCCACACCGCCGCCGGGCCGGGTTCGTAACCCCCACTGACGAACCGCCAGTCGATCGCGCGGCCATAGCCCCAGTCCGGGCTGACGCCCTCGAAGAAGCGCTCGGACGAGGCCGGCGGGATGGCGGGGACCTTCTCCTCAGGACGCCAGTGCTCGCGGGTCGACCCCGGCGTGGCCCGGATCAGCCAGGCGCTCGCCTTGACGGCGAGCCGGTCGCCGGCCCACAGCGAGGCCTCGACGAGCTCGACGCGGCGGCCTGGCCGGACGACGTTCGCCTCGACGCGCATGGTTCCCTGAGGAATTCCGCCGAGCATGTCGGCCGTGAACCGGGCGATGGACAGGGCCGGGTCGGAGCGTACGGACTCGACCGCCCGGGCGAGCAGGGCAGCGGGAGGGCCGCCATGCTGCAACGATTGGTCCCAGGGACTGGCCGTCGCCGGGGTCGACTCGAACGTCCCGTCCTCGTCGGTCGGCAGGTAGAAGGCGTCGAAATCGAGGGTCGCCAGCGTCTCCTGTACGTCGTTCAGCGGGTCAGCTGGGGGTAGAGCGCCTCGATCGGCTGGGCGAGGCCAGCCTTGACGTCGGCGCTCACCTGGTCGGCGAGGATCTCGTACGCGTCGGCCTCGAGGCCGTCGTACGCGCTGCGGACCACGTCGGCCGGGTCGTTCTTCGGATCGGTGATGTCGACCGTCATCGGGGTGTCGGTGTATCCCAGGTGCAGCGAGGCGACGTGGATGCCGTCGCCCGCCAGCGCGAGACGCTGGGTGTTGGTCGCCGACCACAGCGCGGCCTTGGTGGCGCTGTAGCCGTCGCCGATGCCGTACCAGCTCAGGACCGAGAGCACGTTGAGCACGGCCCCGCCGTGGGCACGTAGCGAGGGCAGGAACGTCGTCGTAACGTCGAGCGCTCCCCAGAAGTTGGTCTCGAAGAGGTCGCGAGCGGCGCCCAGGTCGCCCATCACGCTGGCTCCGTTGGAGCTGCCGGCGTTGTTGATGACGACGGTGACGTCGCCGGCCGCGGCGGCCGCCTCCGCGACCGAGTCGTGGTCGGTCACGTCGAGCCTCAGCGGCACGATCCGCGGGTCGCTCCACTCCCGGGGCCTGCGGGCCGCGGCGTACACCTTGGTGGCACCGCGCTCCAGTGCCTGGCTGACGAAGTGTGTGCCGAGGCCGCCGTTCGCTCCGGTCACCAGGACGACCGCGTTCGCGAGAGTGGGCATGTGGTTCTCCTGTTCGAGGGCGCGGGCGCCGGTTCGTGCGAGTTGGTTTTTCCAACGTACTCGGGTTGGTTTGGTTTTCCAACTCGATTAGGATCGAACCATGACGACGCAGGTACGTGAGTGCTCGGTGGCGCGGACGCTCGAGCTCGTCGGCTCCAAGTGGACCCTGCTCGTCGTTCGTGAGCTGTTCCTCGGGAGTCGCCGGTTCGAGGAGATCGCTCGGTTCACCGGAGGCCCGCGCGACATCCTCACCGACCGCCTACGCAGGCTCGAGGCCCACGGCCTGGTGACGCGGGTCCAGTACGAACAGCGCCCGCCGAGGTTCGAGTACCACCTGACCGACCTCGGCCGGTCGCTCGCGCCGATCATCGCGACGATGCGCGAGTTCGGCGACCGTCACCTGGCGGGCGACGACGGCCCGCCGGCCACGTTCGTTCACTCCTGTGGCGCGGAGTACCACCCCGTGCTGGCCTGCAGGGCCTGCGGCGAGGTCGTACGCAGCGGCGAGGTCGAGATCGCAGACTCCGCGATCTGATCGGCCCGAGGGCGAGCGTCGGGTCGTCACAGAACGTCATGTGACACTTGTCACTCGTCATATGTCTTACTACTCTGTTCCGGGCACGCATGTTAGCGCTCACAAAGGAGCAGGCATGAACACTCGGAGTGATGTGAAAGTCGGGCGTAGGCGGCTCGCCCTTGCTGCCGGCGTCGCGAGCGTTGTCGCGGCGTCAGTGGCCGCAGGGTCGGGTGCGGCGGCAGTGGATACGGCAGTAGGTACGGCCGACAGCGTTACGGCCGCCGCCTCTGCGGACCAGAGCGACCGGGGCGGTGGCGCGCTCGAGCGCCCGTTCGCCATGCCCGGTTATACCGAGCGGGACGACAACGGCGCACTGTATGTCGGTGAAGGGGAGAGCAGGTTCGCCCTGCGGGTGAACCTGCTGACGTCGGGCAACCGGCTGATCCGGGAGAACCAGGGTCTGCTGGCGCACGTCGCGGACGTCGGTCCCGTGACCACCGACGGCTCTTATTACGAGGTGCGGATCAGCAGCGATGACCGGACGATCACACCGGAACGGATCGGCGCGCTGCGCGAGATTCTCGCCAACCCCGATGCCTGGTCGCCGGACCAGGTGCAGGAGGCCGGGGACCTGCTGCCCGGCCTGGAGGCGAAGTACGAGCAGGTCCGGCGCGACGAGCAGACGATCGTTATCAGGTTCGCGCGCATGGCACCCGACACCCTGGTGGGCTCGGTCACCGCGCTCGAGGACGACACGACCGTGTTCCTCGAGACGGCGCCCCCGTGGGGCGAGCCGAGCAGCTACCACGTCACCGGCGACGGCATCCGCGCCTCGAGCCCGGGCCTCGACGACCCCGACCTGACCGGGCACTTCGCACTGACACCCACGCAGCGTCCCGATGGCGGTGGGGCGTACGCCTCGATGGACGACCTGGTCGCCGCGATGGAGGGCGAGCCGGCAGAGCCGGGCGAGGCCGCCGCGGCGCTGCGGTACTCGCTCGACGCGGACGAGACGATCACCTTCACGACGTCGGTCTCAGGTGCCTCGCGGACAACAGCCGCCGCACCCCGTGACGAGATCCTCGCGGCGCTCGACCGCGCCGAGGCCCGCGCCGACCACGGCACGCTCAGCGGCAGCGGGCCTGCCGGCCGCTCCGCGACGGCGATGCGTAGCGCCATCGCGCTCAACGCCAACTACGACGAGACGCACCGCAACAGGTTCCTGGTGTGGGGCTGGGGGCGCGGTGGTGCGGAGAACGACAACATCTTCACCGGCTGGGATTCCGCGTGGGACGCGATCATCGCGCTCACCGTCGACCCCGAGCTGGCCCGGCAGCACGAGAAGGACATCTTCGACGCCGGCGGCCCGCGCTACGACCAGCTCCACTCCGGACCGATGCACGCCTACGCCGTCAAGCGGATCTACGCAGCGACCGGTGACCGAGAGATCGTGGAGCAGGCCTACCCCGAGTTGGCCGACTTCATCGCCAGGCTGCCCGAGTGGGACGTCGACGGCGACGGCCTTCTGGAGGCCCCGTACGACCCGGACCCGAGCAAGGTCGGCAACCACCTGGGCCTGGACGACCTGCCGCTCTACGCGGCCGCCCACCGGGTGCCGAAGGACGGCGGCAGCGGCGACGAGCGGGACAACACCGACCTCACCGACGTGGCGTTGACCTCGTATTACGCCCTCATGGCGCAGTCGATGGCCGAACTGGCCGACGCCCTGGGCCGCCACGACGACGCGCGCCGCTACCAGGCCTTGTTCGACAAGGTGAAGAAGGCCGCCAACAAGACCCTGTGGAACCAGGAACAGGGCATGTACCTCGACCGGCACCTCGACGGCCGCTGGGGCCAGGTCATCACGCCGACGATCTTCTACCCGCTCTTCGGGGGACTGGCGACCGACGGGCGGGCGGAGCGGACCGTGCGGGAGAATCTGCTCGACCCCGAGAAGTTCTGGGGCGAGTACGCCGTGCCGAGCATCAGCCGGAGCGCACCGGAGTATTGCGCGAACGGCCTGGACCGACCGAACGCCTCGACCGGCTATCGCTACTACATCGGCTGGGGCCAGGAGAACTCCTGCGAGCAGTGGCGTGGAGCCGTGTGGCCGCCCATGAACGCCACGGTCTATGACGGTCTCAAGCGGTACGGCCTCGACGAAGCGGCTGGTGAGCTCGCCCAGAAGAGCACCACGATGTGGCTGGACAGCTGGGACGAGGACAGCTGGTTCCCCGAGTACTTCGACCCGGAGCCGGGCCAGGCCATCAGCTCGGCCGCCGTGGACAGCGCCTGGCGCTACTACACCTGGTCGAGCGTGATGCCGTTGATGGCGGTGCACGAGCTGGTTGCCGAGGACGCGTGGAGCCGGCCCGGGGCGGTCACATTCGGATCGCACGCCCTGGAGGGCCGCAACACGGTCGACGACGTGCGGGTGGGCGGGCATTCGTACGCCGCGACGGTGAGCCCGGCGCGTACCGAGCTGCGACAGGACGGCCGCAAGGTCTTCCAGGCCGTCGGCGGGCGGGTCGTGGTGCGCGACTTCGTGCCCTCCGCGCGGCGCGCCTGCTTCGAGGTGAACGCCGACGCTTCGACAAGTCTGCAGGTGTTCGGGGGCGGCGGCGCCCCGCGCAGAACGACCGTGGGCGCGGGCCGTACCGAGGTGTGCCTCTAGCCGGGTCTCGCCGCGATCGATCCACGACCAGCCCATCCCCGAAAGCACTCAGATGCAAGGAGCAACCACGATGCGAGTCACCCATGCCCCGGAGCCCACCGGGCCACGAGAACGAAGGCAGAACCGACAACGCCGACTCCCGATGGCGTCGGTCATGGCCGCGGCGCTCCTGGCCGGGACCGCCCTGGTCGGTGGGACCGCGGCGGCCGCCCCGGTCGCCGCCACGGCGAGCTCGGCCGAGCCCGTCACCATCACCGTCGACGGCGCAAGCGCGGGACGTACCTATGACGGCGTCGGGGCGACCTCCGGCGGCGGGGCGACATCCCGGCTTCTGCTCGACTACCCGCGCGAGGAGCGTGCCGAGATCCTCGACTACCTCTTCAAGCCCGGCTACGGCGCCTCGCTGGAGATGCTCAAGGTCGAGATCGGCGGCGACACCAACACGACCGACGGCTCGGAGTCGAGCCATGAGCACAGACGGGGTGAGGTCAGCTGTCACGCCGGCTACTCGTGGTGGCTCATGCGCGAGGCGGTCAAGCGCAACCCGAAGATCAAGCTGGGCGGCCTCGCCTGGGGTGCCCCGGGCTGGCTCGGCGACGGCGAGTACTACTCGCAGGACACGATCGACTACTTCATCGACTGGCTCGACTGCGCCCGTGAGCACGACCTGACCATCGACAACGTCGGCGTACGCAACGAGCGCGAGTACGAGGTCCAGTGGATCAAGGACTACCGCGCCGCCCTGGACGAGGCCGGCTATGCGGACGTGCGGATCATCGCCTCCGACGAGGCGGCGCGCAAGGGCGAGTGGCCGATCGCCGTCGACATGACCGACGACCCCGAGCTCTTCGACGCGGTCGGCCTTCTCGGCAACCACTACTCGCGCGGTCCCAGCTCGGCGACCGCCCAGGCGTTGGGCAAGCCGCTGTGGATCTCCGAGGGTGGACCCTGGTCGGCCGAGTGGGGCGCGGGTGGATCGTCCGCCTCGATCCCGTCGCTGATCAACCACGCCTACATCGACGGTCGCATCACCGGGGTCAACTTCTGGAACCTGATCACGTCCTACTACGACGGTCTGAGCATCTCCGACGCCGGCCTGATGCGGGCGAACACCCCGTGGTCGGGCGCCTACCAGGTGCAGTCGGCGATCTGGGCGGTCGCGCAGACGACGAGGTTCGCCGAACCCGGCTGGCAGTACCTCGACACCTCCTCGGGCTATCTCGTCGCAGCCGACACGGCCCAGGGCAGCTTCGTCACGCGCAAGGCGCCGTCGAGCGGTGACTGGAGCACCGTGATCGAGACCATCGGTGCTGCCGCGCCCCGCACGGTCACGCTCTCGGTCGAGGGCGGACTGAAGGCGCGTGACCTGCACGTCTGGCGGTCGACGGCCGAGGACCGGTTGGTCCGCCAGCCCGACCTTCGCAGGAACCAGGACGGCACGTACGCCGTGACTGTGCCGGCGAACGCGGTCGTCACCGTCACGACCACGGCGGCCAAGGGCTTCGGCACCGCCGAGGGACCGCACGAGTCCGCCTTCCCGTTCCCGTACCGCAACGCCCTCGCTGACGGCGGAGCGAGCGGTCAGACGCCCTACTTCTCCCAGATGGAGGGCGCCTACGAGGAGCGGCGGTGCCAGGGCGGCCGCAAGGGAACGTGCCTGACCCAGGTCTCCCCGCAGCCCGCGATCTCCTGGGCCGCCTGGAAGCAGCCGGCCGGGATCCTCGGCGACCTGAACTGGTCCGACTACACCGCCTCGGTCGAGGCGTACGTGCCCGAAGGAGGTACGGCTCAGGTGCTCGGCCGCGTCTCGAACGACGCCATGGCGCCGGTGCCGAACGGCTACGGGCTGAGCCTGGACGCCGACGGGACCTGGTCACTGGGCCGTGGCGTACCTGGTGGGAAGTCGTGGTCTGAGCTGACCAGCGGCTCGACCGGTGCGACCGGCGCGGGCTGGCACGACCTCGAGCTGTCGTTCGCCGACGAGGTGATCACCGCGTCGATCGACGGCACCCGGGTCGGCGAGGTCACCGACGACACCTGGATCTCCGGCATGGTCGGGCTCTCGGGCGACTACTCCGCGGTGCAGTTCGCCGACCTCGCGGTCGACGCGCTGCGGCCGGTCCGGACGATCGACGTCAGCCGCCACCGCGGCTCCTTCGAGCTCGAGTTCGACGGGACCCAGGCCACGCTCGCAGGCCTGTCCGGTGCCCGTCCCGGGAGCGCGAAGGTCTCGATCGACGGGAACGAGCCCGTGGTGCTGAACTACGGCGGCAAACGTGAGGTCGAGTGGCGGAGCCCTGTGCTGGTGGACGGCGCGCACACCCTTCGCTTCGAGGTCCCCGCCGGTCCGCGAAGCGTGGGCGGCGGGGTCTCGGTCGACCGGGTCGAGGTGGTTCCCGGGAACGGCGGACCGAGCTCGGTGGACGACCAGAGCGAGGGCACCGGCCAGGGCCGCCTCGACTATCAGGGCGAGGGCTGGTCGAGCTGCCCCGGCTGCATCAACCGCACCGGCCTCTACCACTCCTCGGTGACCTCGACGACGGTCGCAGGCGACTCGGTCGACTTCAGGTTCACCGGCTCGTCCGTCGAGGTGTACGGGCTGCGAGCCTCCAACCAGGGCATCGCCACCGTGCTCGTCGACGGGGTCGAGGTCGGCACCGCCGACTTCTACGGCCGCACCCGCATCGGCAACCAGCTGATCTGGTCCAGCCCTGCCCTCGGAGCCGGTGAGCACACGCTGACCCTCGTGGCGACCGGCAAGGGCAACGATTCGGACTCGGGTCGGGGGATCGGCATCGACCGGATGCTCGTGCATCCCTAGGTGGGTGGGTCCGGCCTTGTGAAGGATTCACAAGGCCGGACCCGCTGTCATAGCGGAGTGACGGCGTCAGCTCAGCCGACCGGCGGCCCGGCGATGAGGGCGACGACGGTCAGGGCGGCGACGCTGGCGAGCCCGGTGGCCAGACCGCGGACCGGGTTGCGGAGGAGCCACGCGAGCGGACGCTCGAGCGGGCGGGTGGGGGAGTCGTCGATCAGCCGCCAGGAGGACGCGAGCAGGCCGCGGCGCTCCGCGTAGCGCTCGAACCAGAGGGTGAGGAGCGGCGGGATCGAGGAGGCGAGGCCGGCGACGAGGCGGCCGAAGGACCAGCGCTGATCGACCGCGATCGCGACGGTGGTCACGCAGTAGGTGATGAACACGATCCCGTGCAGCATCCCGAAGATGCTGACTCCCAGCTCGGTGGTCTCGGTGACGTACTTCAAGAACATGCCGATCAGCAGTCCGGTCCAGGTCACCGCCTCGGCGGTGGCGACGATCCGGAAGACACGAGACGGCGAGCGAAGAAGTGCGGACACGCGGGTAGTTTATTCGGCCCCTGGTCACGGCATGGATCGGGACCGCACGGCCGCCGTCCCGATCTACCGGCGGCGCGGTTCGCAGGCGCTTCGGCCCAGTGTCAGTAGGGTCGAAAGACCATTTCTTGACAGATGACCGGGTTTTTTGCTGATTGGGGTTACCAGAATCACGGATTTGATGAAAGGTAAAGTCACCGACGTTCGGTAGACGGCATAGTGGCTGCTTTTCGGCCACTTACATCGATGTGCATGGGGGAACCACGCCGTCTCGCGGATCGATGGGTTCGTCGGTCTCGAGGTCGCGAGTGTCGCGCGCGTGGGGAGCGACACTCGCGATCCTCGTTGCAACCGGCGGGTATCCCGGTCACCGCATGAACCGGAATCGAGGCGGGTACCTGACCCGACATGACTACTGAGACGCTGCACTACACGATTCCCGGGCTGGACGAGGGCGCTGCGCGCAAGACCATCGACCTGCTGCAGTCGCGCCTCCATGCCACGAACGACCTCCAGCTCACCCTCAAGCACGTGCACTGGAACGTGGTGGGACCCCACTTCATCGCGGTCCACCAGATGATCGACCCTCAGGTCGACGCGGTACGTGCGATGGCCGACGCCCTCGCCGAGCGCATCGCGACCCTGGGCGGTGCCCCGCGAGGCACCCCGGGCGCGCTGGTCGAGGAGCGGGAGTGGAACGACTACAGCATCGGCCGGGCCACCACCCAGGAGCACCTCGCCGCGCTCGATGTCACCTATCAGGGCGTGATCGGCTCCTACCGCGAGGCGATCAAGGCCCTCGATGACCTCGACCTGGTGACCCAGGACATCCTGATCGGACAGACCGAGCAGCTCGAGCTCTTCCACTGGTTCGTCCGCGCCCACCTGGAGGACCAGGGCGGTCAGCTGCAGACCAGCGGCGAGGCCACGGAGGCGGGTGCGGCGCGCGCCGCCCACGACTGAGGCGTTCGCATGCGGTGGTGGTGCACGGCATCGGCGCTGCTCCTCCCGATGGTCCTCACCGGATGCGGCTCGGGGCAGGACGAGGCGGTGCGCGACAGCGCCGCCGCCTTCCAGGACGCGGTCTCCGCACGGGACTGGGCGGGCGCGTGCGCCCTGCTCGCGCCGGAGACGCGATCCGAGCTGGAGTCCGCCGCCGAGCTGCCCTGCGACGGCGCGCTGGCCGAGGAGGACCTCCCGGCTCCGGGCACCCCTGACGGCGTCGACGTCTTCGGGACCATGGCCGAGGTGCGCTACCCGGGCGAGACCCTGTTCCTGACCCGGTTCCCCGACGGCTGGCGGCTCCACGCGGCCGGCTGCACGCCGCAGCACCCCAAGCCGTACGACTGTGCTGTGCACGGAGGCTGAGATGCGCATCATGTACGTCGCCTATCTGGCGGTCATCGGTATCGGACTGCTCTACACGTTCGTCCTCGCACTGAGGCATGGGTGAGGGGCAGCGATGCGCCGGTTTCTCAAGGAGAACTCGCTCAGCCTCGTGTTCGGGCTGCTCTTCCTGGCCGCCCTCGTCGGTCAGGCGTTCGCCGGCTGGCACCAGCTCAACGACGAGCTGTTCGCCGACGGTCTCCACCAGATCACGCTGGGTTCCTATCTCACCTCGGCCAACTTCGCCGTGGACGTGACGGAGAACTGGCAGAGCGAGTACCTCCAGTTCCTGCTCTACGTCGTGTTGACGGTCTGGCTGCTGCAACGTGGCTCCCCGGAGTCGAAGTCGTTGAAGGACGCGGGGCAGGAGTCCGATGAGCAGCAGAAGATCGGGCCGTACGCCCGTCCTGACTCGCCCAGGCTGGCCCGTGTCGGCGGTCTGCGGACCGCGCTCTACTCCCGCTCCCTCGGCATCGTCATGGGGTCCATCTTCCTGATGTCCTGGCTGGTCCAGTCGGTGGCAGGGTGGGCCACCTACAACGAGACCCGGCTGCAGCAGCTCCGCGACCCGATCACGTGGGGCGCCTATCTGACGAGCTCGGACTTCTGGGCCCGCACCCTGCAGAACTGGCAGTCGGAGTTCCTCGCGGTCGGCTCCATGGCCGTCCTCGCGATCTACCTCAGGCAGCGTGGATCGCCGGAGAGCAAGCCGGTAGGCGCGTCCCACGAGGCCACCGGGATCGAGGGCTGAGAACCGTACGCCTGACCCGGCGCCTCAGTCGTCCTGCGACAGCAGCCGCAGGACCGCGCGCTCGGCCGCGGCCTGGTGCGCCTGCGCGTCCGTGCCCACCCCGTCGCGTACCCGGATCGTGCGTCCCTGCTCGTGCAGCTCCAGCACCCGAGGGTCGACATAGGAGCTCCGGGCGATCGCCGGCGTGTTCCCGAGGTAGTCCGCGACCTCCTTGACCGCGGCGACCTGCTGCTTGCGGCGGGACCGGGCGGTCGGGGTCGCCCGGTCGGCGGCCCCCGGGTCCTCGGCCAGCGCGAGCGCCGCGAGAACGGTGGCGTGCCAGGTCCGGAAGTCCTTCGCCGAGACCTCCAGGCCGCTCACCTCGCGCATGTAGTCGTTGACCATGGCCGGTGTCAGCCGTTGCCACCGCTGTCCCTGCCGGTAGGCGAGGAGCTGCTCGAAACCGGCGCGCCGGCGCCGCAGTCGCGCGATCGCCTCCACCGAGAGCGGGTCGTCGACGCTGATCGTGTGGTGGACGCCGGACTTGCCGGTGAAGGTGAAGACGTAGGCGTCGCCCTGCTTGCGGACGTGGCGACGCTCCAGCGTCGTCAGGCCGAAGCTGCCGTTGTCGTCGGCGTAGGCGTCGCTGCCGATCCGGAAGCACCCCAGGTCCAGCAGGCGTACCGCAAGCGCTGAGGCACGGGCATCGCTCATCCCTGTGGTGGCAAGATCCCGCTCCGTCCGCTCGCGTACGCGGGGCAGGACCGCCCCGAGCTCCAGGACCCGCTCGAACTTCTGCTGGTCGCGCTTGGCCCGCCAGTCGGGGTGGTAGAGGTACTGGCGTCGGCCGGCCGCGTCGGTCCCCACGGCCTGGAGGTGTCCGTTCTCACGGGGGCAGATCCAGACGTCCTCCCATGCGGGAGGGATGGCCAGGGCGCGGATCCGCTCCGTGGCATCCTCCGGCAACCGGTCACCGGAGTCGTCGAGGTACACGAAGCCACGACCCGCGCGACGACGGGTCCACCCGGGCTCCTCCGTCGAGACCCGACGAAGCCGAACCACCGGGGCTCCTCACCCACCGGTCTCGTCGTCGCGCGCTCTCGCGGCGAGCAGCCGGTGCGTACCGTCGCACCAGGGCTTGATCGCGGACCCACCGCACAGACACACCGCGCTCACCGGGCGGACCGTGCGGTGGATCTTCCCGTCCGGGTCCAGGATCTCGTGCTTCCCGCGCAGCAGCATCGGTCCGCCCGGGCACAGCACGACCGTGGGGTGCTCGAAGTCCGTCATGAGGCACCCCACCGGGTGAGCATCGTCCGGGCGTAGCGAGCCTCCAGGTCGAGGCAGGTGAACGCACCGAGGAAGACCTCGTCGCGCTCGTTCGGCTCCTCCTCCATGAAGGCGCCGCACACGTCGCGCACAGCGACCTGGTCGTGGACGGAGTCGGCCTCGACATGCTCGTCGTAGTAGGCGGCCAGCTCGTCCGGGAAGTCCAGGCGGCGCAGTCCCTGGGCGAGCTGCCGCGACGGCACCGAGCTCGTCGACTCGAACGCGGCGAAGGAGCCGAGCGCCGCTCCGCGGAGCCGGCGATGGAGTCCGAACAGCGACAGCGCGTTGTTCATCTCGAGGATCTCGACCGGTGCCTCGTCGACGTAGCAGGCGTGGTCGGTACGCAGCCCGGCTGCTTCGATGCCCCGGCGGAAGAGATGGTGATGCAGCCGGTTCGGGTCGCCGTCGCCGTACTCGTCGAAGAGGATCTCCATCAGCGCGGCCTTGGGGCGGGTGTCGAGCCTGGGGAGGACCCAGCTGGTCGGGTCGGCCTCCTTGAGGTGGTAGAGCGAGCGATGCTTGAGGATCTCGAGCACCTGCTCCCGGTCGGCCCGGCGCTGGACGAACCGTGCCAGCGACGGGCCGTCGTCACGGGCGACCAGCCCGGGCAGGTCCAGCTCGCGATCCTCCTGGAGACCGCTGCGTGCCCAGCGCCGGCGCAGCTCGTCCTCGAACGACCTCTCCAAGCAGCGCCGCAGACGCAGCAGGTCCGCGTCCCACTCGAGGTCGGGATCGATCCCGTCGAAGCCCCGGTAGTTGAGCTCGTAGAGCGCCCACAGAGCGATCTGGGCGTCCTCGGTCGACTCCGGATCCGGCTCCAGATCGGCGGTGGCGCCACTCTGCAGGGCGGTGAACACAGCAGCACTCAAGGTGCCACGCGACTTCGGCAGCATCTCGGCCCGCCTTTCCCTCAGATCGTCCAGTACCCGCCGGCCGGGGCGGACATGCTCGGCTCCGGTTCCCGGGCGAGGTGCACGAGCACTCCTTCACCCGGCGAGTCCCGCACCTCCTCGATCGTCAGGTCGCTGTCCTCGACCAGCTTCGGCAGGCGATCGGCCTGCCCTGTCGTGCCCAGCTGGAGGATGGCCGAGCCGTCGGAGGAGAGGTGCTGGGCGGTCGTGGCCAGGCACCTCTCGGCGACCAGCATCCCGTCGGCGCCGCCGTCGATGGCCGTCCGTGGGTCCTCGGGATACCGCTCGACCTGGGCCGTGGGCACCCATGGCGGGTCCGCGATCACCAGGCAGAAACGCTCGTCCGGGTCCAGTGCGTGCTCCATGCTGCCCTGGCGTACCTCGACCAGGTGAGCCAGCCCGGCGCGCTCTGCGTTGGCCCGGGCGAACGCGCAGGCGACCGGATCGGCGTCGACGCACACCAGGGAGCGGCCGGTCAGCGCGGCGGCGAGCAGACCGATCTGGCCGGCGCCGGAGCACAGCTCCAGCATCGGCCCGTCCGGCAGGTCCGCCGACAGTTTGACCGCCCACGCGGACTGACGCACGGTCCAGGTACGCGGCGTGAGCACGCGATCGTCGAAGTCGATGTCGAGATGACCGAATCGGATCATGACAGCAGATGCCTCCTGTTCAGGGTGGGACTTCAGGTGAGCTCGGCCAGCCGGACCACGGCCCGGTCCAGACGACCCTCCTCGTCGTGGATCCTGCGCTGGGTCGTGGAGCCGGTGCCGCTGGTGAAGATCCGGCCGATGCCCTTCTCGACGCGCACCAGGTCTCCGGTGTCACGCAACGCCGGGCCGACGTGTTCGAGCAGGTGTTCCACCACCTTGCGAGCAGGCCTCGGGCGATGGGTCCGCGGGTCGAGCAGGTCGCCGGTGATCCCGTGCCGTCCGGCCTGCCACATGGCGAGCCGGAGCACGGCCACCGACACCGGGTCGGGCGGCAGGTCCTCGGCCCACTCCCGGGCCCCGGTCGCGACCAGCGCCCGCGTCAGCGCGGCGACGAGGACGGCGTCGCGGGGATCGAGACAGACGTCGGCGACCCGGACCTCGAGCGTGGGGTACTTGCGGGACGGACGGGCGTCGAAGTACGCCATGCCCTCGTCGAGCGGCACCCCGGTGTCGACGAGCAGGCGCAGGTGGTCGGCGTACGCCTGGCCGCTGCCGAAGATGTCGGTCGGACCGTTCGTCGGCCACCTGGTCATCGCCTGGGACCGGTAGCTCGCGTAGCCCGAGTCGCCGCCCTGCCAGAAGGGCGAGTTGGCGCTCACCGCGAGCAGCACCGGCAGCCAGGAGCGGATCCGGTCGAGGGCCCCGACGGCCTCGTCGTCGGAATCGACCGAGACGTGCACATGGCAGCCGCAGGTGAGCTGCTCGCTGGCGGTCAGCCCGAACTGCTCGGTGATCGCCGCATAGCGTTCGTCGTCGAACGTCTGGGGCCAGACCGGCAACGGGGTCGTGCCGCTGGCCAGGATCAGCGCACCGGCCTCGGTCGCGGCCGCACGTGCCTTGTCGCGCCACCGCCTCAGGTCCTGCTCGAGGAGCCCGAGGTACTCCTCGGCCGGAGTGTCGGTCTCGACCTGCTGCTCCTGCAGCTCAGGACCCACCGAGCCACCGGCCTCGCCGGGTTCGACCTCGGTGTCTCCGCGCCGACGGGCCACCCGCAGCACCTCGCTGGCCACCGATCGCGGCGCGCCGGTCTCGGCGTCGACGAGGAGGAGCTCCTCCTCGACGCCGACTGTCCTGACCTCGTGATGGGTACTGCTCGACAAGTGGCTCTTCACTGCTTGCACCTGCCTCTGGAAGGAGCAGTTCGACGATGTGTCGCCTGTTCGGATACGTGACCGAGTCCCCGTGCGCCGTAGCCGATCTGCTCGGGCCGGAGGGCCTGGACGCGTTCACCTCGCTCAGCGCCGTGCACTCCGACGGCTGGGGGATGTCCTGGCACACGCCCGAGGGCACCTGCACGACGAACTCCCCGCGTTCCGCTGACATCGACGAGACCTATCGACGGCTCGTCGAGGCACCGCTCTCTCATGCCGGATTCGTGCACCTTCGCTGGGCGACCGGTGGCCTCGACGTACGTCCGGAGAACACCCACCCGTTCCTGACCGACGGCGCCGCGTTCGCACACAACGGCCACATCTCCCCGATCGCGGATCTCGAGGCGCTGCTGACCCCGAAGTCGCGTACGCGGCTGCGCGGTGACACCGACAGTGAGCGCTACTTCCACTTCGTGCACCAGAACGTCGAGAAGTACGGCGACGAGGCGGAGGGCGTCACCCGGGCGCTGGCCACGCTGGTCCGGAAGTTCCCGCGATGCAGCCTGAACGCGCTGATGCTCACCCGGACGCACATGTTCGCGATCCACATCAACTCGCGTGCCGACTCGCCCCTGCGCGCCCTGCGCGAGCTCTTCGACGACGAGGGCGACATCCCGCCTCGACACACCACCGAGTACTTCGCGATGGACTACCGCCGGTCCGAGCACGGCCTCGAGATCGTCTCCAGCGGTCTGGGGCAGCCCGGCTGGACCCCGGTTCCCGCCGACACCGCGGTGATGGTCGACCTGGCCACCCGCGAGGTCACTCGGCTGGATCCGATCGCTCAGCTCGGCGCCGACGCGACGCGGGCCCGCGATTGACGGCGGGGCGGCGCCGGCCTGCTGTGGGGTGGGTTCGGCCATGCCGAGAGGGGTACCCGATCCGCAGCACTTTCATTCCGAACCGCCCGCGGACGACCGCTGAGATTCCCAGCCAGTCCGTGCCTTTCTCACAGGAAGCCCACAGCGGGCGAGCGGACTCTTGAGGCATCAACCGCCTCAAGGAGGACCCGATGTCCCGCTCCCGCCGTCTTCGTCATTCTCTTCTCGCCGTCGCGGCGATCCCGCTCGTCGCGATCCCGATCGCCACCCCGGCCCTCGCGGTGGCCGCGGTCGGCGCGACCAGGACGTACGCAGCCGAGTCCGGCCCCGGGTACGGGTACGGCTTCGGCGGTTCCGTCGAGAGCTACGGCGGAGCCTATGGCGGCGGGGCCGTGGACCCCAACCGCCAGAGGCTCGGCACCTCGACCGCGACCGTCGACTCCGAGCCCGCGAGCCAGGCCGAGTCGACCGGCGTCGTGTTGATCAACACCACGGTCGGCTACGGCTCCGGGCAGGGTGCGGGCACGGGACTCACGATCACCGGTGACGGGATCGTGGTGACCAACCACCACGTCGTCGAGGGCGCCACCTCGATCACCGTGACCGACCCGAGCACCGGGGAGACGTACGCCGCGACGGTCCTCGGCTACGACGACGTCCATGACGTCGCGGTGCTGCAGCTCGAGGACGCCTCGGGGCTCTCGACGGTCGCGACCGACCGGGACGCCGCGACCCAGGGCGAGGAGGTCACCGCGGTCGGCAACGCCGAGGGCCAGGGCTCGCTCTCGGCCGCCGACGGCACGGTCACCGACCCCAGCACCGCGATCACCGTCAACAACGAGGACGGCACCGCCTCCGACCTCAGCGACCTGATCCAGACCGACGCCGATGTCGTCTCGGGCGACTCCGGCGGCGCGCTGCTCGACGAGGACGGCGAGGTCATCGGGATGAACGTCGCCGCGACCTCGGGTTCGGCCGAGATCTCGGGCTACGCGATCCCGATCGACACCGTGCTCGACATCGCCGCCCAGATCCTGGCAGGGGAGGAGTCCGGCGACGTCGAGATCGGCGGCTCGGCCGCCGCGCTCGGGGTACAGGTCGACACGACCAGGTCGACGCTGGTCGTCGGTGTCGTCGAGGACGGCGCCGCCGAGGCCGCCGGGGTCACCGCGGGCAGCACGATCACCTCGGTCGGCGGGAACGCCGTGGCCGGCATCGACGACATCACCTCGGTGCTCGGCGACCACGAGCCCGGCGAGGAGATCTCGCTCAGCTGGACCGATCCCGCCGGCGAGGCCCACACCACCACCGTGACGCTCGGCGAGGGCCCGGTCGCCTGACTGTCAGGGCGTCGGGTCGTCGTCCGAGCGCCCGCTCGCCTCGTCGGAGATCGGACGCTCCGCCCTGATCGGGATCGCACCGGTGTAGCCCTCGCGATCGCGGGCGATCTGCTGGACGCGGTCGCGTACGAGCCGCCAGCCGATCATCAGTGCCGGGATGATGACGACCAGGGTCGCGACCGTCCAGGTGCCGATCGGGTAGTCGAAGCCCATCAGGACCAGCACGGTCGCAAGGAACACGAGGGTGGCGTAGCCGGTCCACGGCGATCCCCACAGCCGGAAGTCGGGCCGGTACATCAAGCCCTTCTTCCAGCGCCGGTAGAGCTGGATCTGGCAGATCACGATGGTCGCCCAGGACGCGATGATGCCGAGCGCCGACATGTTCAGCACGATCTCGAACGCCTGGCCCGGCACGATCGCGTTGAGGCCCACGCCGAGGAGCGTGATGCAGCCGGTGAGCAGGATCCCGCCGTACGGAACGCCGTTCCTCGACATCCGTCCGGTGAAGGTCGGGGCGCTCCCGCTCATCGCCATGGACCGCAGGATGCGGCCGGTCGAGTAGAGGCCGGCGTTGAGCGAGGAGAGCGCGGCGGTCAGCACCACGAGGTTCATGATGGTGCCGGAGTTCGCGATCCCGAGCTGGTCGAAGAACGTCACGAACGGGCTCTCGTCCGCCCGGTAGGTCGTGTAGGGCAGCAGCAGCGCGAGCAGCACCAGCGAGCCCACGTAGAACACCGCGATGCGGGCGATGACGGAGTTGATCGCCCGGGGCATGATCTTCGCCGGCTCGGCGGTCTCGCCGGCCGCGGTGCCGACGAGCTCGACCGCTGCGTACGCGAAGACGACGCCGGAGATGACGATGACGAGCGGGAGCACGCCGACCGGGAAGAGCCCGCCGTTGTCGATCACCATCCCGATCCCGGTCTCCTGGCCGTTGAGCTCCTTGCCTCCGGCGAGCACGATCGTCCCGAGCACGAGGAAGCCCAGCAGCGCGACCACCTTGATGAGCGCCGCCCAGAACTCCAGCTCGCCGAAGAGCTTGACCGAGATCAGGTTCATCGAGAGCACGACCGCGAGCGCGATCAGCGCGATCACCCACTGCGGGACGACCTCGAAGGCGCCCCAGAAGTGCATGTACGTCGCGATCGCGGTGACGTCGACGATGGAGGTCATCGCCCAGTTCAGGAAGTACATCCAGCCGGCGGCGAACGCGGCCGGCTCACCGAGGAACTCCCGGGCGTAGGAGACGAACGAGCCCGATGACGGTCGGTGCAGCACGAGCTCGCCGAGCGCCCGCAGGATGAGGAAGACGAACACCCCGCAGAAGGCGTAGACGAGGAACAGGCCCGGCCCGGCCTCGTGGAGGCGGCCGCCCGCGCCCAGGAAGAGCCCGGTGCCGATGGCGCCGCCGATCGCGATCATCTGCAGCTGCCGTGGGCTGAGGCTCTTGTGGTAGCCCTCGTCCTCGTCGGTCAGGCCGCTGACCGGCCCGCTGGTCTGGTCCTCGGTGTCGGTCATCGGCTCGCTCCCGGTCCGGAGTGCGGTGGCTCGGGCACGTCCTTGAACAGCAGCCACCCGCCGACCACGGCGACGACCGCCGCCACGGCGTAGCCGATCAGCGACCACCAGCCGAGGTGCAGGTACGCCGTCACCCCGACGATCGCCAATGCGAGGAACACCATCGTCATGCCGATGATCGGCGTCCGTGGCCTGTATGGATCCCGTGCCAATGCGATCACCTCACCTGCAGGGCCCCCGATGGCCCCGCTCCGGGGCCCATTAGAGCGCATCGAGAGCGTTCTCGCGGTGACCGGACGTCGCCCGGCGTTTCCGTTCCGTCGAAGGGCAAATAACAGTAAGGTCGCCTTACAGTTAATCCCCATGAAGGAGCGTTCGATGCGTAGCTCGAGGATCCGCACCATCCGCACCACACTCACGGCGACCGCCGCTCTGGCTCTCGTCCTGGTCGCACCGCTGGCCGCGCCGGCCGCCGTGCCCGGCCCCGACGCCGGCGGCGCGGCGACCCGCGCAGGAGAGGTCGAGGCGGCAGCCCTGACCTGGTCCGACGAGTTCGACGGGCCGGCCGGCAGCGCCCCGAACGGCGCCAACTGGAACTTCGAGACCGGAGGCGGGGGCTGGGGCAACAACGAGCTGCAGACCTACACCAGCTCCCGCGACAATTCCGCGCTCGACGGCAACGGCAACCTGGTCATCACCGCCCGCCAGAGCGGGGGCGGCTACACCTCGGCTCGGCTCACCACCAAGGGCAAGGTCCAGCCGAAGTTCGGTCGCCTGGAGGCGCGGATCCAGATCCCGCGCGGCCAGGGGATCTGGCCGGCGTTCTGGATGCTGGGCGGCCAGTTCGACAACGTCGGCTGGCCCGCCTCCGGCGAGATCGACATCATGGAGAACGTCGGTTACGAGCCCCACCTGGTCCACGGCACCCTGCACGGCCCGGGCTACTCCGGCGGCAACGGCATCACCGGTCAGTACATGCACCCGCAGGGCTGGTCCTTCGCCGACACCTTCCACACCTTCGCGGTCGACTGGCAGCCCGGCTCGATCACCTGGTCCGTCGACGGGGTCGCCTACCAGACCTTCACCACCGCCAACACCGGCGGCAACCCCTGGGTCTTCGACCAGCCGTTCTTCTTCATCCTCAACGTCGCGGTCGGCGGCAACTGGCCCGGCAACCCCGACGGCACGACCCAGTTCCCGCAGAGCATGGTCGTGGACTACGTACGCGTCTACGACTCGCAGCTCTGAGCGATCCGGATCCGGTCAGGCGCCGGACCAGTTCAGCGACAGCACGGCCTGCTCCTCGGAGGCGTCGACGACCTTCGCGGTCATGCCCTTGAGGTAGTAGGCCTTGCTGTCGCCGACCGGAAGGATCGTGGCCATCCCGCCGGTGCTGGAGGCGTCCGCGGCGGAGAGCGTCAACCCGACGCCGTCCTCGCTCAGGTCGGTGACGGTGAGCAGCTCCCAGCCGCTCGTGCCCACGCCCGGGGTGCCCTCCCATCCCAGGTCCGGGTCCAGGTCGATCTCGGCGCCCTTCTCGACGAGCACCTCGCAGATGGCGTCGAAGCACTCCTCGTACGCCGTCCCGTCCGCGGCGCTCAGGCCGCCGCCCGTGGGGTTGCTCGGGGTGTCGCGGTCGCCGCCACCTCCGCACGCGCCGACCAGCAGGGCAAGGGTGACGATCGTTGATGTGATGCCGAGTCTCTTCACGGGTCCTCCGTCCGGGGCCCAAGCGTAACGGTCCGCCGTCACAGCGGGCCGAGGAAGCGGATGACGACGCCGTCGTCGTGGTGCACCCGGGCGCGTACGCCGTAGACCTCGCTGATGAGGTCCTCGGTGAGCACCTGCGCGGGGGGACCGCCGGCCACGACGCGGCCCTGGGAGAGCACGAAGACCTGGTCGCAGTAGGTGGCGGCGAGGTTGAGGTCGTGGAGCGCGACCAGGCAGGTCGTGGGCATCCGGCGGACCAGCGCGAGCAGGGCCAGCTGGTGGCGTACGTCGAGGTGGTTCGTCGGCTCGTCCAGGAGCAGGATCTCGGGCTCCTGGGCGAGCGCCCGGGCGATCTGCGTACGCTGCCGCTCGCCGCCCGACAGGGTCGAGAAGCGCTGGTCGAGGCGGTCGGCGATCCCGGCGTGGGTGGCCGCCTCCGCGATGGCGGCGCGGTCACGGGCGCAGTCGGGTGCCCACGCCGGGCGGTGGGGGACCCGGCCGAGCGCGACGACGTCGCGTACGCGCAGGTCCTGGCTGGTCGCCGGCTCCTGCTCGACGACCGCGAGCCGGCGTGCCAGCCGGCGCCGCGACATGCCGGCGAGCGGGCTGCCGTCGAGCAGCACGTCCCCGGAGTCCGCGGGCCGCAGCCCTGCCAGGATGCGGATCAGCGAGGACTTCCCGGACCCGTTGGGCCCGAGCAGCCCGACGGTGACGCCGTCCTCGACCTGGAGGGTCACGTCGTCGACGACGAGACGTCCCCGCGGAGCCCACCGGACCCGCCCGGCCTCGAGCGCCGTCATCGGGCCACCTCCGTAGCGCAAGCGCCAGAATACGGATGCGGCCCGATGAAACGCTGACAGCTCGCTCGCTGGCGCTCGCTCATCGGCGGGCCCTCATCAGCACCAGCGCGAAGGCGGGCACCCCGACCAGCGCGGTCGCCACCCCGACCGGAAGCTCCTCGGGGTCGATCACCGTCCGGGCAGCGGTGTCGACCCAGATCAGGAAGATCGCGCCGAGCAGCGCGGTCGCCGGCAGCAGCAGCCGGTGTCCAGGGCCGACCAGTGCGCGAGCCAGGTGCGGCAGCACCAGCCCGACGAAGCCGATCGCGCCCGAGGTGGACACGATGACGGCCGTCATCAGCGCCGTCAGCACCAGGAGCACCGCCCGGATGCGGCCGACGTCGACCCCGAGGGAGGCCGCCGCGTCGTTGCCGAAGGCGAACGCGTCCAGCCAGCCGGCGCCCGCGACGCAGCAGAGCAGGCCACCGAGCACGATCACCCCGCAGACGAGTACGTCGGTCCAGCTCGCCGAGGAGAGCGACCCCAGCAGCCAGAACAGCACCCCGCGCGTCTGCTCGGCGTCGGCCGCGGTGAACACGATGAACGAGGTGAGCGCCGAGAAGAGCTGGGTGGCGGCGATCCCGGCCAGGACGAGCCGGTCGGTGGTGCCCCCGGCGAGCGAGGCCAGCAGCAGCACGAGCGCGAACGAGACGAGCGCTCCCGCGAACGCCCCGGTGGAGAGCCCGATCGTGCCCGCCCCGACGCCCAGCACGACGATCGAGACCGCACCGGTCGAGGCCCCCGAGGAGATGCCGAGCACGAACGGGTCGGCGAGCGGGTTGCGCAGCAGCGACTGCAGGATCACCCCGCAGATCGCCAGTCCCGCTCCGCAGATCCCCGCCAGCAACGTACGTGGCAGCCGCAGGTCCCACACGATGCTCTGCTGGAGCAAGGTGAGGTCGGAGGAGCCGAGGCCGGCCCGGTCGGCGACCACGCCGTAGACGTCGGCGACGCTCAGGTCGGAGGGCCCCACGGTGATCGCCCCCGCGACCGACGCCAGCACCACCAGGGGAGCCAGGATCAGCACCACGCCCGCCACGCCGATCGCCGAGGCGTCGCCAGCGTCGGCCGAGGCGGCGCGTACGTCGGCCGAGTGGTCGCCCGCGTCGCCCGAGATGGCGCGTACGTCGCCCGAGTGGTCGCCCGCGTCGCCCGAGGCGTCGCCCGCGTCGGCCGAGACGTCACCCGCGTCGCCCGAGCCGTCACCCGCGTCGCCCGAGCCGTCACGGCCGCGCCAAGTCGGCCGACCGGGCTGACGCTTCGGCCGACCGGAGTGACGGCTCGGCTGGATGGGGTTGCGTGTGTGCGATGTCATAGGCCGAGGGCGGCGAGCTGCTCGGCGACGTTCTCGACGGCGTAGACGGTGCGGATCGACGGGTTGAGCTCGGCGCCGGAGAGAGTCACGAAGCGGTCGTTCTTCACCGCCTCCATCTGCGCGGTGACCGGGTTGGCCTTCAGGTAGTCGATCTTCGCGCGGGCGGTCTCGGCGGTCTGGCTCTTGCGGGTCAGGTCGCCGAGGACGATGACGTCGGGGTTGCGCTCGGCGACGGTCTCCCAGTTGATCTGCGGCCACTCGTCGGTGGTGTCGTCGAAGACGTTCTCCACGCCGAGGGTGCGGCCGATGATCCCGGGGCCGCCGCAGCAGCCGGCGAGGTAGGGCGACTCGGAGTTGGCGAACCAGTACATCGCGCTGACGTCGTGGTCCGGCGCCTCGGTCCGGGCCGTCTCCAGTCGCCGGGACAGGTCGGCGACGAGCTCCTCGCCCCGCTCGGGGACACCGAAGATCCGCGCCAGGTCGGTGATCTCGCCGAAGATCGTCTCGATCTCGAGGGCGCCGTGGCGGGTGCCGTCGTCGTCGCCCTCGTTGTCCTTGAGGCACTCGGCGGGGGAGAGGTAGGAGCCCACGCCGAGCTTCTCCAGGTCCTCGGGTGTGGTCACCCCGCCCTCGCCCAGCGTGCTGGCGAAGGAGGCCGTGACGAAGTCCGGCTCGGCCTCCAGGACGCGCTCGTAGGAGGGCGCGTTCTCGGCCAGCCGGGGTACGTCCTCGTTGGCCGCGGCCAGCGAGTCGAGCACCGGGTCGGTCCAGGTCGCGGAGCCGGCGATCCGATCGGCCAGGCCGAGCGAGAGCAGGATCTCGGTGGAGCCCTGGTTGAGCGAGACGACGCGCTCGGGCGGTGCCTCGAGGGTGATCTCGCGGCCGCAGTTGGTCAGGGTGACCGGGAAGCCGGCGGCGCCCGCGGCCTGCTGCGTGTCGGAGGGCTGGTCGGAGGCGCAGCCGGCCAGCGTCGAGCCGAGCACCAGGACGGTGCTCGCGGTGAGAGTTCGGATGGTGCGGGAGGGGTGCACGTCGGTCCTCGAGCGGGTCGCGGGCTGGTGCGCGTCGCCCGTGCTGACCGGCAGCGGTGTGCTGCAGGGCCAGCAGGTCTTCGGACTCGGGATCGACCGGCGCGAGACGCCTTCCCAGGCCCGAGGGCCCAGTGGCACAGTGTCCCGTCCGTCACCCACACCGCTGCGCGTCAGTCCCGGACTCTCACCGGGTTCCCGTGCCGGGACTGCGTCCCGAGCGGCTGGCCAGATGACCGTAGCAGGCGGGCCCTCAGCGCTCGCGATGGGCGCTGAGCCCGTCCTCCCCGGGTGCGACCGAGTCGTGGAGCCTGATCGTGTGGTCGTAGTGCTCCTCGGCCATCGGCAGGTAGTCGATCCGCGGCTCCGTCATCACGCCCTCGAGACGTACGCTCAGGTCGGCCTCGATCCGTGCCATGACCTGCGGGTTCATGGTGTCGGCGTCGGTGATCAGGTGCGGCCGCAACGGGTCCATCCCGGTGTACCAGAACGTGCCGTGCAGCAGCGGCCACAAGACGTCCTCGATGTCGCCGCTGATCCCACGCGGGCCGAGGGTCGCGGCCCGGTCCCCGGCGGTGACGACGGTCAGCGCGCGCTTGCCGACCAGGCCGCCCTTGCCGTACTTGAGCGGCTTGCCGGTCTCCGGATCCGGTACGTCGAAGGCGAACCCCGACTCGAAGACCCGGTCGATCCAGCCCTTGAGGATGGCGGGCACCGAATACCACCACAGCGGGAACTGCACGACCAGCAGATCGGCCTCCCGCAACCGGTCCTGGTGGTGGCGTACGTCAGCCTCTCCCCGCTCCACCAGAAGTGGATTGAAACCTTCTCGATAGAGGTCGATCTCGTCGACGCTCCAACCGGCCGCGCCGAGCGCGTTCATGCCGACCTCGCGCAGCCGTCCGTTGAGTGATGCCGCGTGCGGATGTGCCCATACCCAGAGTGCGTGCATAGGGCTCTGAACGCCGTCTGACGCGGTGGGATTCCCGCCTGGATACGCACCGGCGCCGACACGGTCTGATGACAAAGTCCGGATCTCGCTCAAATTAGCGGCCTCAGAGTGTTGACGTATGTGATTGCCATCACTAGCGTAAACCAGGCTTGAAACCTTTCAATTCGAGGAGCTGCCCATGCCGGACACACCCGCCGCACTGGAGCTGCGGGACGTGGCCAAGTCGTTCGGCCCCGTACGCGCCCTCCGGTCCGGAAGCCTCCGGGTCGAGGCCGGATCCATCCACGCGCTCGTGGGGGAGAACGGAGCCGGGAAGTCGACCCTGGTCAAGATCGTCGCCGGGCTCTATCGCCGCGACGCCGGCGACTACCTGCTCTCCGGGGAGCAGGTCGACTTCCGCAACACCGCCGACGCCAAGCAGGCCGGGGTCGCGGTCATCTACCAGGAGCCGACCCTCTTCCCCGACCTCTCCGTCACCGAGAACATCTTCATGGGTCGCCAGCCGACCAACCGCTGGGGCAGGATCGACCGCGCCGCGATGCGCACCGAGGTCGTCGAGCTCTTCGCCAGGCTCGGCGTCCCGATCGAGCCCGACCGGCCGACCGAAGGCCTCTCCATCGCCGACCAGCAGCTGATCGAGATCGCCAAGGCGCTCTCGCTCGACGCCAGGGTCCTGATCATGGACGAGCCGACCGCTGCCCTCTCGGGCAACGAGGTCGACCGGCTGATGACCGTGGCGCGCACGCTGCGCGACCAGGGCTGTGCCGTCGTCTTCATCTCGCACCGCTTCGACGAGGTCTTCGCGCTGTGCGACACGATCACGGTGATGCGCGACGGCGCCTACATCTCCACCGACGCCATCGCCGAGGTCACCGAGGACGAGATCGTCCAGCGGCTGGTCGGACGCGAGGTCTCCGACCTCTACCCCAAGCTCGAGGCCACGGTCGGCAAGCCCCTGCTCGAGGTCAAGGGCCTCACCCGCACCGGCCTGTTCCAGGACATCAGCCTGACCGTCCGCGAAGGTGAGATCGTCGGTCTGGCGGGCCTCGTCGGTGCCGGGCGCAGCGAGGTCGCGCAGGCGATCTTCGGCGTCGACCCCTACGAGAGCGGCGAGGTCACCCTCGACGGACGCCCGGTGCCGCCGGGTGACCCGAGGCGGGCGATCGAGATGGGCCTGGCGTTCGTCCCCGAGGACCGCCGCCAGCACGGTCTCGTCCTGGACGCACCGATCTCGCGCAACATCACCCTGCCGACCAGCGGACGGCTCGCCCGCACCGGGCTGATCAACAGCGCCATCGAGAACCGCTCGGCCGCCGACTGGGCCGCCCGGCTCGAGGTCAAGGCCGCGACGCTCGACACCCTTGCCGGCACCCTCTCGGGCGGCAACCAGCAGAAGGTCGTCCTGGCCAAGTGGCTCTCCACCCGGCCGAAGGTGCTGATCATCGACGAGCCCACGCGGGGCATCGATGTCGGCACCAAGTCCGAGGTCCACCGGCTGCTCTCGACCCTGGCCCAGGAGGGTCTCGGGATCCTGATGATCTCCTCCGAGCTCCCCGAGGTGCTCGGCATGGCCGACCGGGTGATCGTCCTCAGCGAGGGCCACCAGACGGCCGAGCTGAGCCGTGAGGAGGCGACCCCCGAGGCCGTCATGCGCGCGGCGACGGCCCACCACTCCACCACCCTGAACGTCAGCGAGGCATCATGACCACCACGCTCGACGCGCCCGCCCCGGCCGCGCCGCAGCCACGCCATCGAGCAGCCAACCGGCTGACCTGGCTTCTCAAGCAGCGCGAGACCGGCATCGCCGTCGCCTTCGTCCTCCTGCTCGTGGTGACCACTGCGGTCAACCCGAACTTCCTGTTCAGCACGGACGGCTGGCGCGACCTCACCCTGACCCCCGCGATCCTCGTCTGCCTGGCGGTCGGCCAGGCGATGGTGATCATCACCCGCAACGTCGACCTCAGCGTCGGCTCGACCCTCGGGCTGACGGCCTACCTCGCCGGACGGCTCTTCCTCGACACCGGCCTCCCGGTGATCGTGGTCGTCCTGATCGCGGTCGCCGCCGGCGCGGTGCTCGGGCTGATCAACGGGGCGCTGGTCGCCTTCGCCAAGGTGCCGGCGCTGGTCATCACCCTCGGCACGCTCTACGTCTACCGCGGGATCATGCTCGAGTGGGCCGGCAGCGACCGGATCAACGCCTCGGACATCCCGCCCGGGCTGCTCGACTTCGGCACCGGATCGTTCCTGTTCATCCCCAACCTCGCCTGGATCTCGTTCGCGCTGCTGGCCGTCGTGATCTACCTGATGCGCTCCACGCGCGTCGGCCGCGAGTTCTACGCGATCGGCTCCGACCCCGACGCCGCCACCCTCTACGGGCTGCGCGACAAGCGCCGGGTCCTGCAGGCGTTCGCCACCTCGGGTGCGCTCGCCGGCCTCGCCGGGATCCTGTACGTCTCCCGCTACGGCACCATCAGCTCCGGCGTCGGCCAGGGCATCGAGCTCGAGGCCGTCGGCGCCGCGGTCGTCGGTGGTGTGGCCATCTTCGGTGGCAGCGGCACCGTTCTCGGGGCGGCGCTGGGGGCGTACCTCCTCGTCACCATCAACCGGGCGCTCCCGATCCTCGGCATCCCCGACTTCTGGCAGCAGGCCGTCGTCGGCGCGCTGATCATCGGCGCGATCGTCCTGGACCGCTACTTCGCCCGCCGTCAGCACGACAAGCTCCTCGCGGAGAGGGAAGAATCATGAGCCTCCTTGCCGAGAAGGCACCCGCCCGGACGTACGCAGCCCACGCCAGGCCGTGGTGGCAGCGCACCCTGATGACCAGGGACACGGCGATCATCGCCCTGCTCGTGGTGGTGTGGACGTACGCCTCGATCGCGATCCTCAACTTCTCCGACCCGATCACGGTCTACTTCCTGGTCCTCGACATCGCGCCGATCCTGCTCATCGCGCTGCCGATGACGCTGATCATCATCACCGGCGAGATCGACCTGTCGGTGGCCAGCGTCGTCGGGCTCTCCAGCGTCCTGTTCGGGGTGCTGCACCGCGAGGGCCTGCCGATGGTCGCCGCGATGGTGCTCGCCCTGCTCGCCTGCGCGGTCGCGGGAGCGCTCAACGGCGTGCTCGTCACCCGCTACGGGCTGCCGTCGCTGGCCGTCACCATCGGCACCATGGCGCTCTTCCGCGGCATCGCGGTCGGAGCGCTCGGCACCACCGCGATCACCGACTGGCCCGACTCCTGGCAAGACCTCGTCCAGGCCCGGATCGGCGACTCCCAGATCCCGCTGATGACGATCCCGCTGGTCGTACTGATCCTGATCTTCGCCGTGGTCCTGCACTTCACCCCCTTCGGGCGCGGCATCTTCGCGGCCGGTCTCAGCAAGGACGCGGCCCGCTTCTCCGGCGTCAACGTCGACCGTACGAAGCTGATCCTGTTCACGCTCAGCGGGCTGGTCTCGGGGCTGGCGGGCATCTACTTCACGCTGCGCTACGGCAGCGCGCGGGGCGACAACGCCACCGGGATGGAGCTCCAGGTCATCGCGGCGGTGCTGCTCGGCGGGGTGTCCATCTTCGGTGGCCGCGGGGCGATCCCCGGCGTCATCGCCGGCGTCGTCCTGATCGGGACGATCGGCAGCGCGCTCCGCCTCGACGGGCTCAGCGCCAACCTCATCCAGATCATCACCGGCCTGCTTCTCATCGCAGCAGTCATCGCGGCCAGCGTTCTCGGCTGGACCGGTCGCATCGTCGGCACCTATCGCCGGCAACAGAGCTCGGACGAACCATCCTCTAAGAACTCAAAGAAATCGGAGTGAGAGACATGACCAGCAAGTTCCGACGCGCAGGCAGTGCCGTCGCCATCGTTGCGGCCCTCGGCCTCGCCCTGTCCGCCTGTGGTGGCGGGAGCGACAGTGGCAGCGATGGAGAGGGTGGCGGCGACACCAGCAGCATCACCTTCATCCCGAAGAACCTCGGCAACCCCTACTTCGACGCCTCCGACACCGGCGGCCAGAAGGCCGCCGAGGAGATCGGGACCACGTGGAAGCAGGTCGGCCCGACCGAGTCGACCCCCGACTCCCAGGTCAGCTTCATCAACACCGCGACCCAGCAGCGCGCCGGCGCGCTCGTGGTCTCGGCCAACGACCCGACCGCCATCGGCGACGCCCTCGAGGAGGCCCGCAACGCCGGGACCAAGGTCGTCACGATGGACTCCGACACCGAGCCACAGTTCCGCGACGTCTTCGTCAGCCAGGCCGACGCCGCCGGCATCGCCAAGAGCCAGGTCGACCTGATCGCCGAGCAGATCGGCGACGCGGGCGAGATCGCGATCCTCTCCGCGGCGGCCAACGCCACCAACCAGAACGAGTGGATCAAGCTGATGGAGGAGGAGCTGGCTGCCAACCACCCCGACATCAAGCTCGTCGACACCGTCTACGGCAACGACGACGATCAGACCTCCTTCGATAAGACCGCGGGTCTGCTGCAGTCCCACCCGAACCTCAAGGGCATCATCAGCCCGACCACGGTCGGCGTCGCCGCTGCCGCGCGCTACCTGTCCGACTCGGAGTACAAGGGCAAGGTCGCGCTGACCGGCCTCGGCACCCCGAACCAGATGCGGGAGTACATCAAGGACGGCACCGTGAAGTCCTTCGCGCTGTGGGACCCCGAGCAGCTCGGCTACCTCTCCGCGTACGCCGCCGACGCGCTCGCGTCCGGTGACATCGAGGGCAAGGAGGGCGACAAGTTCGAGGCCGGTGACCTGGGCGAGTACACCGTCGGTGCCGACGGCGTCATCGTCCTCGGTGAGCCGACCGTCTTCGACGAGTCGAACATCGACGACTTCGACTTCTGAGCCTGTGACCCTGCGACGGAGTCGCAGGGTCACAACGCGAAGAGATCGAGCGACGGGCGGGTCGAGATCTACGCCTGTGTTACCCGAGTTCGCCGCCGAGCTGCGAGAGCAGCTCGGCGGCGTTCGTCATGCAACGCGCGGGGTCGGGCTCGAGGTCGAGGAGCGCGCGTACGCCGGCGGCGCCCGCCTCCACGGCCTCGGCGGGGGAGAGGGTGGTGCGGCCACAGACCACGGTGGCGGGGATCCCGGCCTCCCGGGCCGCCTGGAGCACGCCCATCGGGGCCTTTCCGGACAGGGTCTGGTGGTCGAAGGAGCCCTCACCGGTGACGATCAGATCGGCGCCCGCGAGCGCCTCGGCGAATCCCACGAGGCCCAGCAGCAGCTCGACGCCGCGCTCGACCCGTCCGCCGAGCACCGCGAGGGCGGCGAACCCGACGCCGCCGGCCGCGCCGGCGCCGGGCGCCTCGACGATCTCGGCATGGTCGCGTCCGGTCGCCTCGGCGACCGTGACCGCGTACGTCACCAGGGCCGCCTCGAGCCGCTCCTGGTCCGCGGCGCCGGCGCCCTTCTGCGCGGAGAAGGTGGCGACCGCACCGCGGGGGCCGAGCAGCGGGTTGTCGACGTCGCAGGCGACCACGATCTCGGTCTCCCGCAGACGAGGATCGAGGCCGGAGAGATCGATCCTCGAGAGGCTTCCGAGCGATCCGCCGCCCTCCGGGACCTCGGCCCCGGAGGCGTCGAGGAGCCGTGCGCCGAGGGCGCGCAGCATCCCTGAGCCGCCGTCGTTGCTGGCGCTGCCGCCGAGGCCGAGAACGACCGTGCGGGCACCACTGTCGATGGCGGCGAGCACGGCCTCACCGAGACCTCGCGAGGACGCGGTCAGCGGTGCGAGCCGGCCTCCGGGCAGCCGCAGCAGCCCACAGGTGTCGGCGAGCTCGACGACCGCCAGGTCGCCGCGTACCGCGTAGTGCGCCGCGACCGGCTCGAGCGTCGGGCCGGCGACGGTGACCGGCACCAGGGAGAAACCGGCGCCGGCCAGTGCCGCCACGGTGCCGTCGCCGCCGTCGGCGATCGGCACGATGCGTACCTCCGTCTCGGGGTTCGCCGCGAGGATCCCGGCGGCCACCGCCTCGTCGACCTCGCGCGCGGTCAGGGAGCCCTTGAACTTGTCGCAGGCGACCACGACGACCGGATGGCCCTGAGGTTGGCGGGCCATCACAGGTGGGGGAGGACGAGGTCGCGGTAGCGCTGCGCCATGGTGGCGAGCACCTCGTCGGGGTCGCTGGCCCAGACCGCCTCGTTGAAGATCTCGACCTCGACGTCGCCGGTGTAGCCGGTCGCGGAGACCATCCGCGTGACCGACGCGAAGTCGATGACCCCGTCGCCCATCATCCCGCGCGCCAGCAGCGCGTCGGCGGGGATCGGCAGGTTGAAGTCGCAGACCTGGTACCCCGCGATCCGGCCCTCCGCGCCGGCCCGCTCGATCTGGGTCGCGATGTCGGGGTCCCAGAAGACGTGGAACGTGTCCACGACGACCGCGACCGCGTCGACCGGGTGCGGCGCGGCCAGGTCGAGCGCCTGCCCGAGGGTCGAGAGAACCGCCCGGTCGGCGACGTACATCGGGTGCAGCGCCTCCAGGACCAGCTTCACGCCGTGGTCGCGGGCGTACGGGGCCAGCTCGGCGAGCCGCTCGGCGACCCGCTCGCGGGCACCGGCCAGGTCCACGTCGCCCTCGGGGAGGCCACCGACGACCATCACCAGCGCGTCGGTGCCCAGCGTCGCGGCCTCGTCGACGGCCCGCTTGTTGTCCTCGAGCGCGCCGGCGATCCCGGCCTCGTCGGACGCCGTCAGGAAGCCACCGCGGCAGAGTGAGGAGACGCGCAGGCCGGCGTCGCGTACGAGCTTGGCGGCCTTCTCCAGCCCGGCCTCGTGCACGCGGTCGCGCCACAGTCCGAGGGCGGGGATGCCGGCCCGAGCCGCTCCGTCGACGGCCTCGGCGAGGGTCCAGGAGTTGGTGGTCTTGGTGTTGAGCGAGAGCCGCTCCAGCCCGGCGGTGTCGGTCACTGGTCCACTCCTTGCACGGTGAGGAAGGCGCGCATGCGTGCGGCCGCGAGGTCGGGGCTGGTGAGCAGGCCGGCCGCGTCGGCCAGCCGGAACACCTCGGCCAGGTGGGGCACCGAGCGTCCGGCGTGCAGGCCGCCGGCCATGGAGAAGCCGGGCTGGTGGCCGTTGACCCAGGAGAGGAACGCGATCCCGGTCTTGTAGTAGTAGGTCGGCGCCTCGAAGATCTTCCGGCCGAGCGCCTGGGTGCTCTCCAGCAGCGCGCGGGCCTCGGCCGGGTCTCCCCGGTCGAGTGCCTGCAGCGCGGCCGAGGCCGCCGGATAGATCGCGGCGAAGATGCCGAGCAGCGCGTGCGAGAACTCGCCCTCGCCGGTGCCCTCACCGACGATCAGCTCGGGATAGTTGAAGTCGTCCCCCGTGTAGAGACGTACGCCTTCGGGCAGCGCCCGGCGCAGCCCGACCTCGTGCTCGGCGTCGAGGAGCGAGACCTTGACCCCGTCGACCTTGCCGGGACGGGCCCGGATGACGTCGAGGAAGGTCTCCGTCGCCTCTGCGACCGAGGAGGAGCCCCAGTAGCCCGCCAGCGCCGGGTCGAACATGTCGCCCAGCCAGTGCAGGATCACCGGGCTCTCGGCCTCGTCGAGGAGGGTCGCGTAGACCTCGGCGTAGTCGTCGGCATCGCGGGCGACCCGGGCGAGCGCGCGCGAGGCCATCACGATCGTGGTCGCGCCGGTGTCGGCGACGACCTTCATCTGCTCGCGGTAGGCGTCGATGACGGTCGCCAGGCCCTGTCGGCCCTCGGGGACGGCGTCGAGGGCGAGCTGGTCGGTGCCGGCGCCGCAGGCGATCGACCCGCCCACGGTGGCCGCCTCGGCGGCCGAGCGGCGGATCAGCTCGGCCGCGGCGGTCCAGTCGACCCCCATGCCGCGCTGGGCGGTGTCCATCGCCTCGGCGACGCCGAGACCGTAGGACCACAGCTCGTGGCGGTAGGCCAGGGTGCGGTCCCAGTCGATGTCCGCGGGGGCGCCGGGCACGTTCTCGGCGAGCGTGCGGGGGATGACGTGGGCGGCGGCGTACGCGGTGCGGGAGGTGAACGGCGCACTCGGCTTCGTCCACTCCCGGGGGCCCGCGAGCAGGTAGAGCTCGGTGCCGCCGTCGGGCAGCGGGAGGCGTACGGACGTCACAGCTGGATCTCTCCGAGCTCGACCCGGCGGCCCTCGGCGGAGGAGGTGAGGCCGGCCTCGGCGAGCCGGACGCCGCGGACGCCCGCCATGAAGTCGTAGGGGTGGTCGCCGTCGCCCTCGACGTAGCGGATGAACTGCTCCCACTGCGCCTTGAAGCCGTTGTCGAAGGGCTGGTTGTCGGGGACCTCGGTCCACAGGTCCCGGAACTGGATCGACTCGACCAGGTCGGGGTTCCAGACCGGCTTCGGGGTCAGGTTGCGGTCCTGGGTGACGCAGTGGTGCAGGCCGGCGACCGCGGAGCCGTGGGTGCCGTCGACGTGGAACTCGACCAGCTCGCCGCGGTTGACCCGGGTCGCCCAGGAGGAGTTGATCTGGGCGATGATCCCGCCCTCGAGCTCGAAGATGCCGTAGGCGGAGTCGTCGGCGGTCGCCTCGTAGCGCGCGCCCTTCTCGTCCCAGCGCTCGGGGATGTGGGTGACGACCTTCGCGGTGACGGCCTCGACCTTGCCGAAGAGGTTCTCCAGGACGTAGTTCCAGTGGGGGAACATGTCGGTGGTCATGCCGCCGCCGTCCTCCTTGCGGTAGTTCCAGCTCGGCCGCTGGGCGGGCTGCAGGTCGCCCTCGAAGACCCAGTAGCCGAACTCGCCGCGCACGCTCAGGATGCGGCCGAAGAACCCGGACTCGACGAGCCGCTTCAGCTTGAGCAGGCCCGGCAGGTAGAGCTTGTCGTGGACGACGCCGCTCTTCACCCCCGCGTCGGCCGCCAGGCGGGCCAGGCGCAGCGAGCCCTCGACGTCGTCGGCGATCGGCTTCTCGGTGTAGACGTGCTTGCCGGCCGCGACCGCCTTGGTGATGGCGACCTCGCGGACGTTGGTCAGCTGCGAGTCGAAGTAGACGGTGTCCTCGGCGTCGCCGAGGGCCTCGTCGAGGTCGGTGGTCCAACGGTCCAGGCCATGCTCCTTGGCGATGTCCTGGAGCTTCTCGGCATTGCGTCCGACCAGGATCGGGTCGGGCAGGATCCGGGTGCCGTCGGAGAGCTCGACACCGCCCTGCTCCTGGATCGCCAGGATGCTGCGCACCAGGTGCTGGCGGTAGCCCATGCGTCCGGTGACGCCGTTCATGATGATGCCGAGCCGTCGTGTGACCATGTGATCGTTCCTCGTCTGCTGGAGAGCGATGGGGGAAAGCGCTTTCCAGTACGGTAGGACAGATGTGACGCCCGTCGCAAGAGGGCGTTCCGTGATGCCGGACGAAGGAGGCCTTTGGGGGCCTGTCAGGGCCTGTCTGGGACCGTCAGGAACGCGGGGGAGTGCTCTCCCGCAGGACGACCTCACCGTGGACGGACCGCTTGCGGAGCTCCGCCGACGGCTTGCCGAGCACGAGCTCGAGCGCGAGTCGACCGATGTCGGCCAGGGGGAGGCGTACGGTGGTCAGCCCCGGCGTCACGTCGCGCAGCGTGGCGATGTCGTCGAAGCCGGCGACGGCCAGGTCGGGTCCGACCTCGACGCCGGCCTGCCGGCAGGCGGCCAGGGCGCCGACCGCCATCAGGTCGTTGACCGCGAAGACGCAGTCCACCGCGGCGCCGTCGTCTTGGCCCTCCTCGAGCAGCCGGGTCATCGCCCGGCGGCCACCGTCGCGGCTGAACTCGTCGGAGACGTACGCCGGCTCCGAGCCGGTCGCCTCCAGCCACCCCTCAGCGAAGCCGGCGTGCCGTTCGGCCGAGACCAGCAGGTCCTCGGGGCCGGTGAGCACCGCGGCGCGGCGGTAGCCGAGGCCGACCAGCCGCTCGGCCAGCGCCTTGGCGCCGCCGTGGTTGTCGATCACGACGGTGTCGACCGGCAGGCGCGGCTGGCTGATCGCGGCCGCCCGGCCGCCGCCGTCCAGGTAGGACGTCAGCAGGTCGGCGACCTCGCTGGTGTGGCGTACGTCGGCCGTGTCGCTTCCCGCCATCACGATCGCCCGGCTGCGCTGGCGCCGCAGCGCGGCCAGGAACTTCTGCTCACGTTCGGGCTGGCCGCCGGTGTTGCACAGCATCACCAGCAGGCCGTGCTTCTCGGCCTCGTCGGCCAGGCCGCCGGCGATGGTGGAGAAGTAGGGGTCGGAGATGTCCTTCACCAGCAGCCCTACCGTCTCGGTCGAGCCGCGCGCCATCGCCTGGGCGTTGGCGTTGGGCATGTAGCCGAGCTTGTTCGCCGCCGCCAGGACCTTCTCCTGCAGCTCGGGGCGCACCACCCGGTCGCTCCCGTTCAGCGCGCGCGACGCGGTGGCCAGCGAGACCCCTGCCTCACGGGCGACATCGCTCAGCGTCGCTGCGCGTTCTCCGGCCAACTGACTCTCCTTCGGCTTCCGCCTCAGGAGCCTAAGGCATCCACCG
>NZ_JBIWNX010000005.1:352227-429201 GCF_044767415.1 Nocardioides sp. NPDC101246 | reverse complement strand
GTCACTCCGGTGGGGGGGGGGGGGGGGGGGGCGGGCCCGCGCCCCCGCGGGGGGGGGGGGGGGGGGGGGGGGGGGGGGGGGGGGGGGGGCCCCCCGCCCCCCCCCCCCGCGGCCCCCCCCCCCCCCGGGCGCTGGTGCTGTCAGAGTCATGAGATGACGGGCTCTTCCCAGCTCACTTGGAACTGACTCATTTGGAGAAGGCGGGCAGCAGGTCGGCGAAGGCCGTCTCCAGCGTGGCCAGGCCCGCGTCGAGGGTCTCGGCGCCGGAGGCGATCTTCGGGAGCTCCTGGTCCATCGGACCCCACAGCGAGGAGTACTCGGGCAGCTCGGGTCGCGGCTGGGCGGCCGGGAGCACGGTCTGGAAGCCGGCGATGCCCGGGTCGGCCTTGACCTCGTCGGTGTAGGCGTCGTCGCGGGTCGGGAGAGTGGAGTTCTTCAGCGCGATCTGGGCCTGGGTGTCGGCCGAGGTCATGAACTTCACGAACGCCGCCGAGGCCTCCTGGTGCGCCTCGTCCGAACCGGCGTAGACCGACAGGTTGTGACCGCCGGTCGGAGCGCCGGCCTCGCCGGTCGAGCCGGCCGGGACGGTGGCGATACCGAGGTTGTTCTTGTCGGCGAACGCCGAGCCCTTGTAGAAGTTCGTGATCTCCCAGGGACCCTGGATGATCGCGGCGACCTTGCCGTTGACGAAGGCGTCCTGGATGTGGGCGTACGCGTCGGCGGTGGTGTCCGCCTTGTGCAGGCCCGGGCCGTCGAAGAGACCCTGCCAGGTGGTCAGGCCCTTCTTGGCCTCCGGGGAGGAGATTGTGATCTTCTTGGCCTCGGCGTCGACGGTGTCGGTGCCCTCGCCGTAGAGGAACGGCTGCGCGTAGTAGGCGGAGGTCGAGCCCCAGTAGCCGTCGACACCGGTCTTGGACTTGATCGTCGCGGCGTCGGCCTTGAGCTCGTCCCAGGTCGCGGGGGCCTCGGTGATACCGGCCTTCTCGAAGAGCGCCTTGTTGTAGACCAGCGCGAGGGTGTCGGTGACGAACGGGACGCCGTACGTCTTGCCGTCGAACTCGGCCTGCTTGATCAGGTTGGGCTGGAAGGCGTCCTTCTCCTCGAGCGCCTCGGTGTCGTCCAGCGGAGCGAGGAAGCCCTTCTGCGCGAACGCAGGGGTCCAGCCGACCTCCGCGCGCAGCACGTCGGGAGCACCGCTGGCACCGGCCGCGGTGTCGAACTTGTTCTGCGCCTGGTCGAAGGGCACGTTGACGTACTTGACCTTGATGTCCGGGTTGGCCTTCTCGAAGTCCTTGACGAGGGCCTGGTACGTCGGCGCCTCGTTGGTCGCGTTCGAGGTGTCCCACCAGGTGATGGTGACCGGGCCGTCGCTGCTGTCGCCGCTGCCGCCGCCACATGCCGATGCCGCCAGGGCGAGCGATGCCGCCACTGCGGTGGCCACGATGCCACGTCGCATGAGTTCTCCTTCGATATGGGGCCGGGCGAGGAGTCCGCCCGGTGGTGTGACGAAGGTAACCCCGCGTCGAGGAGAATGTAAGAGCCTTTCAGCAAAAGTTGCAAACTTGCAGAAAGTTCTTGCAGACCGTGTAGGGAGGGGGCATGATGTGACCGTGCCCATAACACCAGCCTCCGCCCGTCTTGCTGACATCGCGGCCCATGCGGGCGTGAGCGAGGCGACGGTCAGTCGCGTCCTCAACGGCAAGCCCGGGGTCGCTGCGGCCACGCGGGAGGCGGTGCTGGCGGCGATCGACGTCCACGGCTACGAGCGCCCGGTGAAGCTGCGCCAGCGCAGCGAGGGGCTGGTCGGGCTGATCACGCCCGAGCTCGACAACCCGATCTTCCCCGCGCTCGCGCAGGTCATCGCGCAGGGACTGACCCGGCAGGGCTACACCCCGGTGCTCGCCACGCAGACGCCCGGCGGCTCGACCGAGGACGAGCTCACCGAGATGCTCGTCGACCGCGGCGTCACCGGGATCATCTTCGTCTCCGGTCTGCACGCGGACACCACCGCCGACATGACGCGCTACGAGAAGCTGCGCGCCCAAGGCGTTCCGTACGTCCTCCTGGACGGGTTCACTCCCGACATCAAGGCGCCGTTCATCTCGCCCGACGACCGCGAGGCGATGCAGCTGGCGGTCACCCACCTCGCGACGCTCGGCCACTCCAAGATCGGTCTGGCCGTCGGGCCCCGCCGCTTCGTCCCGGTCCAGCGCAAGATCGAGGGCTTCGTGGCCACGATGGCCGACCGCTTCGCTCTGAGTGCCGAGGAGGTCGAGAAGGGCTACATCCGTGACTCCCTCTTCACCCTCGAGGGCGGCCAGGCCGCTGCCTCCGAGCTCCTGGACGAGGGTTTCACCGCGATCGTGTGCGCGAGCGACATGATGGCGCTGGGCGCCATCCGTGCCGCCCGCTCGCGGGGTCTGCGGGTCCCCGAGGACGTCTCCGTGGTCGGCTACGACGACTCCCAGCTCATCGCCTTCACCGACCCGCCGCTGACCACCGTGCGCAAGCCGGTCCATGCGATGGGCCAGGCCGCCGTCCGTGCCATCCTCGACGAGATCGCCGGCACCGGAACGCCGCACTCGGAGTTCGTCTTCCACCCCGAGCTGATCGTCCGCGGCTCCACGGCCTCCGGCCCGCGCGTCAACCCCTGACCACCCGAAGGCAGCCCGCACGCGGCTGGCAGGATGGGCGCGTGACGATTGTGGCTGCTGCTGATGGTTCGGCGCTCGGTAACCCGGGACCCGCGGGGTGGGGTTGGTATGTGGACGAGTCCACCTGGGCCTGTGGCGGGTGGCCGCACGGGACCAACAACCAGGGCGAGCTGACCGCGGTCCTCGACCTGCTGCGGCAGACGGCGCACGCTGGCGAGCCGCTGCTCGTCTACTGCGACTCCAAGTACGTCATCAACTCGGTCACCAAGTGGATGGCGGGCTGGAAGCGCAAGGGCTGGAAGAAGGCCGACGGCAAGCCCGTCCTCAACGTCGAGATCATGAAGGACCTCGACGCGGCGATGCAGGGTCGCGACGTCCGGTTCGAGTGGATCAAGGGCCACTCCGGACACCCCCTCAACGAGGCCGCCGACAAGCTCGCGAACGGTGCCGCCCTGGCCTATCAGCAGGGGCGTACGCCGGACCCGGGTCCGGGTTTCGCCGGGGCCGTCGAGGCGCCCGCCGTCGCCCCGCAGGTCGCGCGACCCGAGCCCGAGCCGGACGACCTGCTCGGCCTGCTGGGCGCGGAGCCGGCCGTGGGCGGGAAGGGCCGGGCGTACTCCTTCTCCGCGGATCAGAACCGGATCGACCCCGACTGGGTGCACCGGATGCTCGCGCAGTCCTACTGGGCCAGCGACCGGACCCGGGAGGTGCAGGACGCGGCCAACAAGGCCTCGCGCTGCTACGGCGTCTACGACACAGCGGGCAAGCAGGTCGGCTTCGCTCGCGTGGTCAGCGACTTCGCCGCCTTCGCGTGGCTGTGCGACGTGATCGTCGACCCGGGTGTACGCGGCCAGGGCATCGGCAAGCTGCTGATCGAGGGGATCCTCGCCGACCTCGAGCCCTACCGGATCCGCCGGACCCTGCTCGCCACCGAGGACGCCCACGGGCTCTACGCGCAGTACGGCTGGGAGCCGCTGCCCGCGCCGGAGCGCTGGATGATCCGGAACCTCTAGCCGACGGCCACCGGCTCGGGCACGTCCCTTCTGCGTCCGACGGCGACGACTCCCCAGGCGACGAGCGTGAACGCCGCCGCGATGCCGGCGACGTAGAACGAGACCACCAGGTAGCCGTCCTGCACGTGCGGGTTGAGGAAGGGGTACGGGTACCACCAGCCTTCCCCGGTGAGCGGGGAGACGACGAGCTCGCCGCGGAGCTGGGTGTAGACCGCCCACGCGATCGGCCACGCGATGATGGCCGCGACCGTGGGCCACGGCAGCCGGCGGCGCGGGGGAGCGAAGAGCAGGTCGACGATCAGGCACACCGGGCCGATCAGGTGCAGCACCTCGTTCGCCCACGGGGTCGCGGCGAGCGCGATCCCGCGCAGCAGCAGGTTGTAGACCAGACCGGTGATGGCCATGAACGTGGTGGCCGCCGCGAGGAGCACCGCGATCCACACCGGCTCACGGGTCTTGCGGGTCAGCGCCCAGACCGCGGCCGCGCTCAGGGCCGCGAGGGCGAAGAGGTTCGACTGGATCGTGAAGTAGCTGAAGAAGTTCACCAGGACCGTCGCCTTGCTGGAGCCTTCGGCGGGCACCGTGCTCATGGCGTTGCCGAACTCGGTCACCACAGCCGCGAGGATGAGCGCCGCCATGATCAGGCGCAGGATCGACCAGGTCTTCGTCACCTGCTCACCGTAGAACCACCGCTCGCCGATCGCGGCGGATATCGGGGTGAGCCGCGTCGGTGTCGCGTGGTAGCGTCGCGGCGATCGTGATCCGACAGCAGGAGGTGAGTCCCGTGCACGCAGTGTCCACAGCGGGTGCTCCCCGCCGTCCACGATCGCGAGACTGAGGCCGGATCCGGGCCGAGTCGTAGGGAGCGCTCACCGAGAACTCCCGAGAGGCGACTCCCATGAACAACACCACGACCCCACGACCAGCGCGCACAGCCGAGCGCGCACTGGTCCTCGGTGGCGGCGGATCGGCAGGCAACGCCTGGCTGATCGGCGTCGTCGCCGGTCTGCTCGAGGGCGGGGTGGACGTGAACGATGCCGATCTGGTCATCGGCACCTCCGCCGGCGCGACGACGGCCGTCCAGATCAGCGGCTCGAGTCCGTCCGACCTGCTCGCCGCGGTCCTCGCGGCACCCGAGGTGCCGAGAGCGCAGCGCGGGCCTCGCCCTGACGGCCCGACCCATCTGGAGCGGACCAACGCCATCATCGCGGCCTCGGCCGACGTCGCCGACATGCGGCGCCGGATCGGCGCCGACGCGATCGAGCTCGCCGCGGCCTGGGGTGCGGAGGGCCGCGAGAGGTGGCGCCGGACGGTCGCCGCCCGGCTGCCCGGCCCGCACTGGCCGAGCCGCAACATGCTCCTCACCGCGGTCGAGGCCGACACCGGTGAACCGGTCGAGCTAGACCGCGACAGCGGGGTCGACCTGGTCGACGCGGTCGCGGCCAGCTGCGCCGGAGGCCCGGCGTACGCCATCGACGGCCGCGACTACATCGACGGTGGCTACCGGCGGTCGAGCGAGAACGCCGACCTCGCCGCGGGGTACGGGCGGGTGCTCGTGCTCTCGCCCCTCGGCGGCCGGACCCGGCATCCGGCCGCGTGGCGCAGCGAGCTCGCCGTCCAGGTCGAGGAGCTCCGAGCCGGCGGCAGCCGGGTCGAGACGATCCTGCCCGACGCCGACTCGCTCGAGGCTTTCGGCGAGAACATGATGGATCTCTCGACCCGGCCCGCGGCCGCCCGTGCCGGGCATCACCAGGGCCTGGATGTCGCCGGGAGACTGTCCGGGTTCTGGCACGGATAGGGCCGGCACGGCGTACGTTCTCCTCGAGGGCCTGTCGAAAGCGGCGGAACCCGTTCGTGGAGCGAGTGAAGGGTGGCGATGAGCGCTGCCCGGAACCAGGAGGTTGTTCGATGACCAGGTATCTGATCACGTTCCGCGACGAGGCGATGGACTTCCGCGAAGAGGAGGTGGCCGACATCGCCGAGGCGTCCGCCGAGATGACCCGTGAGGCCATCGCCGCCGGTGCGTTCGTCTTCGGCGGAGGAATCAAGGGCGGTCTGGAGGACGCGTGGACGGTCGACGAGGCCGGCGTGGTCACCGACGGTCCCTACCCGGAGAGCAAGGAGCACCTCGGTGGCTTCGTCGTCGTCGACGTCGGCACCCTCGAGGAGGCGCTGATGTGGGCGGGGAAGTGCGCCTCGGCGTGCCGGGCCACCGTGCAGGTCCGCGAGCTGCTTCCCGGGGCCGAGGCACTTTGACCACGACCGGGATCGTCGGCGGCGGGATCGTCGGGCTGGCGGTGGCGCGCGAGATCCTGCGCCGCCGCCCGGCCGAGACGGTGATCGTCTTCGAGAAGGAGTCCAGGCTCGGCTCCCACCAGACCGGCCACAACTCGGGCGTGGTCCACGCGGGGATCTACTACAAGCCCGGCAGCCTCAAGGCCCGGCTCTGCACCCGTGGACGCGATCTGCTCGAGGAGTTCGTCGCCGAGCACGAGATCCCCTACGAGGCCTGCGGGAAGCTGGTCGTCGCGGTGGACGAGTCCGAGATGGGGCGCTTCGACGCGCTGGAGAAGACGGCGACGGAGAACGGCGTACCCGGCCTGCGGCGAGTGGGCCCCGCGGAGATCGAGGAGATCGAGCCGTACGCGGTGGGCCTGGCGGCCCTCCACTCGCCGAGGACCGCGATCATCGACTACGTCGCCGTCGCCGAGGCGCTCGGCCGGAGCATCACCGAAGCCGGGGGAGAGGTACGCCTCGGCGAGGAGGTCACCGGCATCCACCGCGTCACGGGCGGGATCGAGGTCGAGACGCCGGCCGGCCGGACCCGGGTCGATCACGTGGTCGTCTGCGGTGGCCTGGAGTCCGACCGGCTCGGTGAGCTGACCGGCGGTCCGAAGGCGCCCCGGATCGTCCCGTTCCGCGGTGAGTACATGCAGGTCAGCGCTGCGAAGCAGGATCTCGTCCGGGGCATGGTCTATCCGGTTCCCGACCCGCGCTACCCGTTCCTCGGGGTGCACTTCACCCGGCGGGTGGGCGGTGGCCTCGAGGTCGGTCCCAACGCCTTCCTGGCGCTCAGCCGCCGCCGCTACGGTCGGACGTCGCTGACCCCGCGTGACGTCGTCGACACGCTGGCGTGGCCGGGGTTCTGGCGGTTCGCCGCCGAGCACTGGCGCACCGGGTTCACCGAGCTTCGCGGCGTGGTGTCGAAACAGGCCTACATGCGGGAGGCTCAGCGCTACGTGCCGGAGATCGGCGCAGCGGACGTGACCCGCGCGGGGCTGGGGCTGCGGGCCCAGGCCGTCGAGCGCGACGGCTCGCTGGTGGACGACTTCGTCATCCACTACGCCGAGGGCATCACCTCGGTGCGCAACGCGCCGAGCCCAGCCGCGACCTCCAGCCTCGCTATCGCGGAGTACGTCGTCGACCGGATGTGACTACTCGGCGACAGGCCAGGTCGCCGGGAACTCCTTGGCCAGGCGGTCGTGCTCCTTGGTGAGCTTCTTGCGGGCCTTGGCGGAGATGCGGTCGCCGAAGACGGTGCCGTTGGTGTGGTCGGTCTCGTGCTGGAGGCACCGGGCCAGCAGGCCGTTGCCCTCGAAGTGGACCGGCTTGCCGTCGAGGCCGAGACCGTCGACGGCGGCCCAGTCGGGGCGGGCGCAGTCCACGAAGGCACCGGGGAAGGAGAGGCAGCCCTCGAGGTCGACGTCGAGGTGGCGGTCCTCCCCCTCGGGCAGGGTCAGGACCGGGTTGCAGACGATCCCGACGGTGCGCTGTCCGGTGGCGTCGGGGCAGTCGAAGACGAAGATGGCGACGTCCTCGCCGATCTGGTCGGCGGCCAGGCCCACGCCCTCGGCGGCGTACATCGTCGCGACCATGTCGGCGGCCAGCTCGGCCAGCGTCGCGTCGAATTCCTCGACCTGCTTCTTGGGCCGGTGCATGACCGGGGTGCCCCAGCGTGTCATCGGCCGCACCTTCCCGCCCTCGGGCAGGGCGCCGTGGGGCGCTAGCGGGCGTGCAGATTCGAGCGAGGAGTCGGCCATGTGCCAAGCCTATAAATAAGACGTGAGTCGTTTGTTACCGCCATCACCACCCCGAAGTGTAGACCGTGTTGTAACTCCCAGTTACAGTTCTACCCATGAGTATCCTCCAAGGCCTACGTGGCGGGCTCGCGAACGGCGTCCCGTCCGGCGAGTCGCGTGATCCGATCGGGTTCGCCGTGGCCGGTCTGCGCAAGCTCTCGCAGAGCCCTGCGCTCGACCGGCTCGGTGTCCGCAAGCAGACCGAGCAGGTCGTCTTCACGGTCACCCGCAGCGGGTTCAAGACGATGGCGGCGACCAGCCGTGCGTTCAAGAAGAAGGGCAAGCAGGGCGCCCCGGGCGTACGTGTGCCCAACGCCATCCCCCAGGGCGTCTTCGACCTGACCCCGAGCGAGGACGAGCAGATGCTCGTCGACGTGGTCACCGAGTTCGCCGCCGAGGTCGTACGTCCGGCCGCGGCCGAGGCCGACGAGGCCTGCGCCGCACCCGACGAGCTGCTCAAGTCGAGCCTGGAGATCGGGCTGCCGATCCTGGGTGTCCCCGAGGAGCTCGGCGGCATCTCCGAGACCCGCTCCGCGGTTGCCGGCACCCTGGTCGCCGAGGCGCTCGCCAAGGGTGACCTCGGTCTGGCCGTCGCCGCTCTCGCGCCCGGCTCGGTCGCGACCGCGCTGGGCCTGTGGGGCACCGACGAGCAGCAGCAGACCTACCTGCCGGCCTTCACCGAGGGATCGGTGCCGGCCGCGGCGTTCGCGCTCAACGAGGACAAGGTCCTCTTCGACGTGCTCTCCCCGGCCACCACCGCCACCCGGACCGCCGACGGCTACACCATCAACGGGGCCAAGTCGCTGGTCGCCCGCGGCGCCGAGGCCGAGCTCTTCGTGGTCGGCGCCGCCCTGGACGGCAAGCCGGTCCTGTTCCTCATCGAGTCCTCGACCGATGGGCTGAGCATCGAGTCCGAGCCGGCGATGGGCGTACGCGCCGCCTCGCTGACCAAGCTGACCCTGACCGACGTGAAGGTCCCCGCGACCGCCGTCCTGGGCGAGACCGACGGCTCGACCTACACCGAGGCCGTGCGGCTCTCCCGCCTCGCCTGGTGCGCGCTGTCCATCGGTGTCGGCCAGGCCGTCCTCGACTACGTGACGCCCTACGTCAAGGAGCGCGAAGCCTTCGGTGAGCCGATCGCCCACCGCCAGTCGGTGGCGTTCATGGTCGCCAACATCGCGATCGAGCTGCAGGCGATGCGCCTGGTGACCTACAAGGCCGCCAGCCGGGTTGCCCAGGGCATCGACGCGACCCGCGAGATCGCGCTGGCTCGCAAGCTGTGTGCCGACAAGGGCATGCAGATCGGCCTCGACGGCGTACAGCTGCTCGGTGGCCACGGCTTCGTCAAGGAGCACCCGGTGGAGCGGTGGTACCGCGACCTGCGTGCGATCGGGATCATGGAAGGCACGGTGCTGGTCTGATGGCCATCAATCTGGAAGACCCCAAGAAGCTCAAGCCGCTGCGTGAGCAGGTCCACCAGGTCGCGATGAACATGCTGCGACCGATCTCGCGCAAGTACGACAAGGCCGAGCACGAGTACCCCACCGAGCTCGACATGCTCGCCGCCATGGCCGACGGCCTGGCCGAGTCCGGGCAGGGTGAGGGCGCGGGCGCCACCGGCGTACGCCGTGACTCCAAGCCCGACGACGGCAAGGTCAAGAACGGCGCCAACATGTCCTCGGTCCTCTCCGTCTCGGAGATGTGCTGGGGCGACGTCGGGCTCACGCTCGCGATGCCGCGCCAGGGCCTGGGCAACTCGGCCATCGCGTCGGTCGCCAACGACGAGCAGCACGAGCGCTTCGACGGCATCTGGGCCTCGATGGCGATCACCGAGCCCGGCACCGGCTCCGACTCGGCCAACATCAAGACCACCGCCACCCTCGACGGCGACCACTACGTGCTCAACGGCGAGAAGATCTTCGTCACCTCCGGTGACCGGTCCAACGCGGTCGTGGTGTGGGCGACGCTCGACAAGGAGCTCGGCAAGGCCGCGATCAAGTCGTTCGTGGTCGAGAAGGGCACCCCGGGGATGAAGGTCGAGCGTCTCGAGCACAAGCTCGGGATCAAGGCCTCCGACACGGCCACGATCACCTTCACCGACTGCCGGGTGCCTGCGGAGAACCTGCTCGGCAGCCCCGAGATCAACGTCAAGGAGGGCTTCGCCGGTGCGATGGCCACCTTCGACAACACCCGTCCGCTGGTGGCTTCGATGGCGGTCGGCTGCGCCCGCGCGGCGCTCGACTACACCCGAGACCTGCTCGAGAAGGCCGGCGTCGAGATCGACTACGACCGGCCTGCTCACCTGCAGTCGGCGGCCGCGGCGAAGTTCATCCAGCTCGAGTCGGACTACGAGGGGGCGTACCTCCTCATGCTCCAGGCCGCCTGGATGGCCGACAACCGCCAGCCCAACTCCATGGAGGCCTCGATGGCCAAGGCGAAGGCCGGCCGGATGGGCTCGGACGTGACCCTGTCCTGCGTCGAGCTGGCCGGCACCATCGGCTACTCCGAGGGTGAGCTGCTGGAGAAGTGGGCCCGCGACTCGAAGATCCTCGACATCTTCGAGGGCACCCAGCAGATCCAGCAGCTGATCGTGGCGCGACGGGTTCTGGGGCTCTCGTCGGCGGAGCTGAAGTAGCGCACTAAGGTCTGTGGCCATGAGCGTACTCGTGGTGTCAGCGACCAAGGCCGAGGCGGCCCACGTCCCTTCCGGGCTCAAAGTGGTGATCACCGGGATGGGAAAGGTGGCGTCCGCCTCGGCCGTCTCGCGTGTGCTGGCGGCCGACAAGACCATCCGGCAGGTCGTCAACATCGGTTCGTGCGGTGCGCTGCGTGACGGTCACACCGGGATCTACGAGGTCGGAACCGTGCTGAACCACGACTTCTCCTCCGCCGCCATCCGGGCGCTGGGCCACCCGGTCGAGGACGCGCTGGAGGTCGGGGAGTCCGACATCGTCTGCGCCACCGGCGACCTGTTCGTGACCGACACGGTCGTACGCGCCGAGCTCGCCCGGCGCGCCCACCTGGTCGACATGGAGGCCTTCGCCGTCGCCTGGGCCGCTCGTGAGGCCGGTGTCCCGGTACGCATCGTGAAGCACGTCTCCGACAACGCCGACGAGAGCGCCCTCGACTGGGCGAACGTCGTCGACCGCTCCGCGCGAGACCTGGCCGGGTGGCTCTCCGCTCACGTTCTGTGAAAGCGCACCCCTGTCCGGGCGCCGGTGGAAGCATGGGAACGACGTTGCCGCTTCGACCGAGGGGATGCTCATGATCGTTCGCTACTGGCGGGGCTGGAACACTCCCGCGAACGCGGATGCCTACTTCACGGTGCTCACCGAGCAGGTGATCCCCGGGATCGTCGCTCGTGCCATCCCCGGGGTCGAGGGACCGGTCGTCCTGCGGCGGGACCTGGGGGACGAGGTCGAGTTCGCGACGGTGATGACGTTCGCCGACGAGGCCGGCGTCGCGGCGTTCGGCGGGGCCGAGGGTGCTGCGGTCGTGCCTGCGGCGGCCCGAGAGGTGCTCTCGCGCTTCGACGAGTACTCGGCGCACTACGAGGTGGCTGCCGGGACCGCGGCCGTCACCCGCCCGAACGTGTGACGTGCGCCCCTGCCCGGGCGTGTCGGAGCGACCCGATGCCACGTGCTACTCCTCAGTAGGATCACAATCCAGGTGTGGACGCATTGCAATCGGGAGTGGTCGAGCTGCTCCGGTCCCGCCTGAGCGGGAACAGTGATGATGAGGCGACGCTGGCTCTCGTGATCGAGGGCGGTGGGATGCGGGGGATGCTGTCGGCGACCATGGCCGCGGTGCTCGCCGACCAGGGGATCGTGGACGCGGTCGACCTGGTGGTCGGCACCTCCGCCGGTGCCGCCAACGCGACCGCGGTCGCGGCCGGGACCATCGGCGCATTCAGCGAGTCGTACGCTTCGGTCTTCGCCTCGCCCGAGTACATCGGCGCCGGGCGGATGCTGCGGCGCAAGTCGATGGTGGACACCCGCGGGATCACCGCCCGCTCGGCGGAGCTGTTCGAGTGGTCGCTCGCGCTGCGTGAGGGGGCGCCCCGGCTGGCCGCGGTGGCCACCGACGTGGTGACCGCGAAGGCGGTCCCGCTCACCGACTTCACCGGTCCGACCGACCTGACCGACTCGGTGATCGCCTCGAGCCAGCTGCCCCTGGCCGGAGGTCTCCCGGTGACCGTACGCGGCCGCCGCTGGCTCGACGGCGGCCTGGTCGAAGCGGTGCCGGTCGCCTCGGCGGCGGCGCTCGGGGCGACGCATGCGATCGTGCTGGTGACGCGGCCGTTCGGTACGGCGCCGACCTACGGGCCGGCCGACCGGGTCATCGAGCGCTACCTGCGCCGGGTGAACCCGGACCTTGGTGAGCGCTATCGGAACCGGCCGGAGCGTTATCGCGCCACGGTCGCCGAGATGCGGGCCGGTCACCACGCAGGAGTGCGCACGCTGACGTTCGCGCCCGATGCGGCCGACCCGATCCCGGGCCGGACCGAGACCGACGTCGACCTGCTGCGTGCGGCGCGTGAGGCTGCTGCCGCCACCGCGACGCGGATGCTCACCGAGATAACTCGGTGAACTCGCACTGACTTCGCGGAGTTCGACGAAGTCAGTGACCGCTCACCGAGTTACCTCGGTGAACATCGCGCCGGCCGACGGGCTGGCGATCAGGTGCCCCGGAGCGCCGTAGCCCGCCTCGGCGAAGGCCTTGTCGATGGCCGCGCTGACCGTCTCGACGGCGTCGGTGGGGAGGATCGAGACGATCGAGCCGCCGAAGCCGCCACCGGTCATCCGTGCCCCGTCGGCACCGGCGTCGACCGCGGTCGCGACGGCCAGGTCGAGCTCGGGGACGGAGATCTCGAAGTCGTCGCGCATCGAGGCGTGCGAGGCGGCGAAGAGCTCACCGATCGCGACCCAGTCACCGCCACCCAGCGCGGTCACGGTCGGTTCGACGCGAGCGATCTCGGTGACGATGTGGCGCGCCCGACGGCGTACGACGTCGTCGCCGAGGGACTCGACCTGACCCAGCGTGGCCTCGCGCAGCGAGCGCAGCCCGAGATCCGCGGCAGCCTTCTCGCACTGGGCGCGCCGGGAGGCGTAGCCGCCGTCGGTCAGCTGGTGCTTGACCCGGGTGTCGGTGACCAGGATCGTGCGCTCGCCGAGGGCGAGCGGGACGTTGCGGTGCGCACCGGAGTCGAAGTCGATCAGCAGGGCACCGCCGGCCTCGGCGAAGACGGCGACCGACTGGTCCATCCCACCGGTCGGCGCCTTGGCGACCTCGGTCTCGGCCCTGATCCCGGCTGCGACGACCGCCCGCTGCAGGTCCTCGTCGAGAGTCCGGCCGGCGACGCCCAGCGCCGCCACCGCGGTGGCGCACTCGACCGACGCCGAGGAGGACAGGCCGGCGCCGAGCGGGACCGAGGACTCCAGGTGCATGTCCAGGCCGCCGCTGACGAGGCCGGCCTCGCGCAGCGTCCAGAGCACCCCCGCGACGTACGCGGCCCAGCCCTCGATCTCCGGGCCGAGCTCGTCGATGTGGCCGGTGAACGGCTCCGGCTCCTGGCCCGACGCGATCCGGATGACGCCGTCGGTACGCGGCGCGGCCGCCGCGTAGGTGGCGTGGGGGAGGGCGACCGGCAGCACCAGCCCGGCGTTGTAGTCGGTGTGCTCACCGATCAGGTTGACTCGCCCCGGTGCCCTCCCGACCACCGTGGCCTCGGCGCCGAAGGTGGTGCGCAGCGCCTCGGTCGCGCGCGCGGAGAGGTCGGTCGGTTCGAGCATGGGGGAAAGTCTGCCGCGTGCGCGTGGCCCGCGCGGACCCGGGTCGCTCAGTAGACCGCGATCACCCGGACGGTCGCGGTCCGGTCGGCGGTGCTGAGGTTGCGGAGCACGCCGACGACGACCACGTTGTCGCGGTGCTCGAGCTCGTCGAAGTCCTCCTGCTTCCCGCGACTGCCCACGTGCATCGTGATGGTGAGCCCATGGCTCCTCTGCGCCAGCGTCCCGGTGTTGTCGCGCCCGTCAGTGGCCGGCGCTGGGACCTCGAGGATCGCCTGGCGAACGTCCGGTCCGGCGACAGTGAACTGGAGGAACTGGTCGTCGGAGGCGGTCTGCGCGACCAGGCCGGCGACCCGGTCGAGCTCACCGTCGGGCTCGTGCAGCAGCCCGCGCTGCTGCAGCTCGGCCAGCACGTCGCCGACCAGGGTCTCCCGAGTGGGCCGAGCCTCCTGGGCGTACTTCCTGGCGACGTCGCGGACGTACTTGGTCACCGCCTTGACCGGCGGCACGTCGAGCCCGGCCTCCGCGCTGCCGGAGGAACTCCTGACGACCTCGCGAAGCACGGTTCCGACCTCACCGCGGAAGAGCTGGGCGTGCAGCATCGCGATGCGGGTCTCGGAGAGGAAGTAGTAGGTGTGGATCGGTCGCCCTTCGATCCCGCGCGGTGGCGGCGGCTTGGATACCGGCCGATCGCGGCGGTACATGCGGACGGCGCCGGAGCCGGCGCCGATCGCGAGCGCGCCGACCGCACCGAGTGCCCAGCCCCACGCGCTCGTCGCGACGGCGGCACCGGCCAGCGGCACGGCGAGGACCGCTCCGGCGGCGGTGAAGCCGGAGTTGATGATGGTGGCGAGCGTCGAATGCGGCCTACTGGTAGTCACGGATCTCCTGGAAGATCGTGCGGAGGTCGGCGGCGTCCTTCGCGATGACCTCGCGGCCGCCGGTGTGCTCGGCGAAGCCGACCAGCTGCTCGATGCTCGCGTCGGCCGAGGTGGCGGCATCGCCGACGAGCACCACGTAGAGCGGCACCCCGAGATCGCGGTAGGCCGCCTCGTACTTCTTGCTGAGCTGGGCATAGGACTGCCCGCCGTTCTGCTCGCCGTCGGTCATCAGCACGATCGAGGTGGTGGCGCCCTCCTCGGGTGCGGCTTTGATGGCCGCGTACGCCGTGTCGATGGCGTCGTAGTAGGCGGTGCCGCCGTGGCCGGTCAGCTCGCCGACGCGGTCGATGAGGCGGGTGAGCGCCTCGTCCCGCGCCGGCTGGTCCTCGACGACGAGGGACCCGAGGGACTGCGTCTCGTCGGCGTAGGTGTAGACCGAGAGCCGCTCGCCCTTCCGGAAGCGCTTGAACTGCCCGCTGATCGAGGTGTCGTCGCCGGCCAGCCCCTCGAAGGCCCGCCGCAGCTGGTTCATCTTGATCTCGTCCATCGAGGCGGAGGTGTCGAGCAGATAGGTCGTCCGAGTCTTCGGCGCGAACTCGTCGAAGTAGGTGAAGATCAGCTCGTCGATGGTGCCGAGATCGTCAGGCAGCGGGAGCGTCTTGACGTCGTTGTCGGGTACGCCGGGGGAGGGCGTCACGCTCGTGCGACCCGGCCTCCGCCCGCTCTTCTCGCTCAGCTCCACCTGGACATCGGCCGTGCGCAGCCACGCGACCGCCGTGTCGTACGCCTTCTGCTTCTCGGCATCGACGAGCGTGAGCGGGTAGGTGGCCTCGGTGGTGCCGTCGCTGGGATAGACGATGTCCAGATCCTCGACCCGCTCCGCGAGCGTCAGCAGCTCGGACTCGTAGTTGAAGATCGCGTCGTAGGCCGTCGGGTTCTCCCGGAACGTGTCCGAGAGCCATCCGGAGCTGGCCGCGCGGCCGAGCTGGCCGCTGAAGAGCTGGCGTACGTCGTCCTGGACCAGGCCGACGTCCTCGCTCTGCAACGGCGGCTCGGCGTCGAAGGCGGTGGCCACACCGGCGAGCGTGGACAGGCCGGAGTTGGAGGATGCGGGACTGGTCATCAGGAAGCCGAGCTCGCCGTCACCGGCGCGGCGGGCGATCTCCTCCCAGGAGACGTCGGCGTCGCCGGTCCAGCCGAGCCGGTTGGCGACGTCGTGGTGCACGCCGAGCACCACCGGTGAGCGCATGATCGGGTCGGAGGAGGTCAGGTCGTCGGTGCCCTTGGCCGCCAGGGCGAGGCGCAGGTAGTCGTCGGAGGCGAACCAGGCGGCGTCGTAGCGGTCCGGGTCGGCCACGATCGCGTCGGCGGCCTCGAGGGTGCCGATGAACTCGGGCTCGAGCACGACGTTGGTCTCCTCCCGGAGACGCCTCACGAGTGCGCTGGGCTCACAGCGCACCGGCGTGCCGGTCGACTCCTCGGCCTTGCTGGTGCCGCCCGCGCACAGGACGTCGTCGAGCTCCGAGCCGGCCGCGACCTTCAGGGCCACCGGGTCGGCCAGCCTGTCTGGCCCGGAACCGCCCGGGAGCGCGTTGGCGACCAGGAACCAGGCGAGCAGTCCCAGACCCAGACCTCCTGCGACGACGGTCGTCCACCCCGTGCGGTTCACCTGAAACGCCTGCCTTCTGTCTGGATCGGGCAGAGTCTAGGGACGAGTCGCGGCGCCGTTGGCCGGAATGGGAGCCAGGCTGAGCAGATGTCGCCAGGCGTTCACCGGGCATTTGCCGGGGGCCTCAGCCGCGAGAGGAGTTCCGCGAGCGGCCGCGGACGATGCCGATGAACGTCTGCACCCGCTCGTCGTCGTTGTCGATCAGCCAGGCCAGGCCGACGGTGGTGGGCTCGATGCCGGTGACCGGCCGGAAGACGGCGTCCTTGCGGTGGTAGAGCCGGGCGATCGACATCGGCACGATCGCGATCCCGGTGCCGGCGGCGACCGTCTCGACGGCATCCTTCTCGCTCATCGGCGGCCACGACATCTGCTCGGCGCTCGGCGTCCAGCCCCCGCGCTCGGGGATGACCAGCTGCTCCTCGGCGAGGTCGTCGAGAGTGACCTCCTCGAGCAGCGAGAGCAGGTGCTCGTGGCCCATCACCGCGACCGGCTGCTCCTCGTAGAGCGGGATGCAGTGGAGGCCGTCGCGGTCCACGGGGAGGCGGAGGAGACACATGTCGAGCTCGCCCTCGCGCAGCAGCCGCTCCTGGTCCTCCTCGGTGACGGGGACCAGCTCGAGCCGCTCACGGCTGCGGTCTCGCCAGGTCCGGGCCCATTTGTCGGGGGTGGCTCCGGTGACGAAGCCGACGGTGAAGGTCACCTGTGCATCCTCCCATCAATCGCCTCTGAATCCCGTGCTGAAGAACGCAGCGTTCCTTGTTGCCGAGAAGTTTCTATCGTGTGACAGGTTTGCTAAGGTCGAAGACGTCAGCCGAGACCGGCTGCCGGACGAGGGAGCCGTACCCGGAGGCGCGACAAGACGGCCGTCTGGAGTGGGTCATGTCCTGGCTTTTTCTTGTTGTATCCGGCGTGCTCGAGGCCGTGTGGGCGCTCGCCCTCGGCCGCACCGAGGGATTCTCGCGGCTGGTTCCCTCGATCGTCTTCGGTGTCGCCCTGATCGGCAGCCTGGTGGGGCTCGCGATGGCCATGCGCACCCTGCCGATCGGCACCGCGTACGCGGTCTGGGTAGGCATCGGCGCCGCGCTCACCGTCGGCTACTCGATGATGGCGGGCGAGGAGGCGATCAGCCCGGTCCGCGTGTTGCTGATCGTCGCGCTCGTCGGCTGTGTCGTCGGGCTCAAGCTCACGCACTGACGGGTTTGGGGGCGGACACGTCCTCTGACGCTTGACTCTTTCGATATGAGTGCGAAACTTACTCTCTCCCACGTTATCTATCGCACGACAGAAAAAGGCGATGCCACGGTGTCACAGATCTCGCCGCGTCCGGGTCGCGGCCGTCCACGGCTGCTCCCCGGAAAGATTGCGGCGAACCCCCGAGATCAGATCCTCGCTGCCGCTGCCGAGCTCTTCGTGAGCCGCGGCTATGCCGGCACCACCACCCGCGAGATCGCGGACGGTGCCGGGCTGAGACAGGCCTCCATCTACTACCACTTCGGCAGCAAGGAGGAGATCCTCGCGGTGCTGCTCGAGCGCTCGGTCCAGGACCGGGTCGAGCAGGCCGGGAAGATCGAGGCCGGGATGGGGTCGGTCACGCCCGACGTCGGCCTCTACGCGCTCGCCGTCAGCGACATGAGCGCGCTGGTCGCCATGCCCTACAACATCGGCATGCTCTACCGGCTCCCCGACGTCATCGCCTCACCCGTCTACGACCGCTACGGCCATCTCCGCGGTGACCTCGTCGCCGGCTACGGCCGGGCCGCGCAGCGTGCCGCGGGCGAGCGGGTCTCGGCGGCGAGCGGCGAACCCGGCCTCGGCGAGCTGGTCGTGCAGATGGTCGAGAGCGTGGTCAGCCTCCGCCGCGAGGACCGGGTCGGCAGCACGACGGTCGCCACGATCGCCGCGGCCTGCCTGCGGCTGTGCGGGGTCGCCGAGGACGCGATCGAGCAGGCCCGCGAGGCGGCGCTCACCGCGCTCGCTCGGGCCTGACCCTCAGCCCTCAGTGCATCCCCGGCTCGTGGGCCAGGTGCGTCTCGGGCTCGAGCTGGAAGGTGGAGTGCTCGACGTCGAAGTGACCGGCCAGGCATGCCTGGACCCGGTCGAGGACCTTCGGTGCGCTGCCGTCGACGAAGCACTCCGGGCGCAGGGTCAGGTGGGCCGAGACGGCGGGCAGGCCCGAGGTGACCGTCCAGGCATGCAGGTCGTGCACCTCGACCACATGGTCGACGTCGAGCAGGTGCCGGCGCAGGTCCTCGACGTCGACCTCCGCCGGCGCCCCCTCGAGCAGGATCCGGCCGCTGTCGCGGAGCAGGCAGACACCTGCGTACGTCATCAGGGCGACGACCACGAGCGAGGCCACCGGGTCCGCGCGGGTCCAGCCGGTGAGCAGGATGACGATCGCGGCGACCAGGGTGCCGATGAAACCGTAGAGGTCGGTGAGGACGTGCTGGTAGGCGCCCTCGACGTTGAGCGAGGTGCGGTTGGCGCGCGCCATCAGGGCGGCCGCGAGGATGTTGACGGCGCAGCCGACGAGCGCGACCACCAACATCGGCCAGCCTTCGGCGTCGGGCGGGTCGATCAGGCGCCGGATCGCCTCCACGGCGACGACCGCGGCGAAGACGAGCAGGGTGATCCCGTTGAGTGCGGCGGAGAGGATCTCGGCGCGCTTCCAGCCGTAGGTCCACTGGCCGTGCGCCGGCCGTGCGGCCAGCCGCATCGCCCATAGAGCCGCCGCGATCGCGCCGACGTCGGTCAGCATGTGGCCGGCGTCGGCGAGCAGCGCGAGCGAGTCGGCGAGGATCGCGACCGTCACCTCACCGATCAGGAACACACCCAGGAGCGACATCGCGGCGATGAGGTAGCGCCGGTCCGCCGCGGGTGAGATGTGTTCGTGATCGTGCCCCATGTTCATCGATCCTAAGCTCGAAATCCGGTTCTCGGCCGCGCCGTCCCATGGCAGGGTGACCGGCATGTCGCTCGCCGAGAACTTCCTGTCGCTGCACCTGCCCGGACGCCCGCTGCTGATGCCCAACGCCTGGGACGCGGGCTCGGCCAAGGTCCTGGCCTCGCTGGGATTCCCGGCCCTGGCCACGACCAGCAGCGGGTACGCCGCGACCCTCGGCCGCCTCGATGGCCAGGTCACCCGCGACGAGGTGATCGCGCACGCCACCGCGCTGGTCGAGGCGGTCGATGTGCCCGTCTCCGCCGACCTGGAGGCGGGCTTCGCGGACACGACGACCGAGGTCGAGGAGACGTTCCGGCTCGCGGTGGCCGCCGGTCTTGCGGGCGGTTCCATCGAGGACTACGCCGGGATCGAGAAGGACACCATCTACCCCGTCGAGCTCGCCGCCGAGCGGGTCGCCGCCGCGGCCGGAGCCGCCGGTGACGGCTTCGTCCTCACCGCCCGGGCCGAGAACCACATCCGCGGCCGCGACGACCTCGACGACACGATCGCCCGCCTCCAGGCCTATCAGGAGGCCGGCGCCGATGTACTCTTCGCGCCTGGCGTCATCGCCGTCGAGGACGTACGCCGCCTGGTCGAGGCCGTCGACCGCCCCGTCAACGTCCTGCTGCTGCCGGGTGGCCCGTCGGTCCCGGAGCTGGCCGAGGCCGGCGCGGCGCGCATCTCGGTCGGCGGCGCGTTCGCGTTCGCTGCGCTCGGTGCGGTCAAGCGGGCCGCGGAGGAGCTTCTCGGCGCCGGCACGACCGGCTACACGGAGCTGGCGGCCGAGGGTGCCCAGGCGTTTCGCAACGCTGGTTGACTTGCACCGTGATCGATGAGCTGACGGTGGTGCGGGCGGGGTTCGCGCCGATCAAGGGGACCAGGCACCTGCCCCACGACCGAGTGGTGCTCGACGCCCAGGGGGCCGTGGGGGACCGGGGCTTCGCGCTGGTGTCGGTCGAGGAGACCGACCCTGCTCGCGGACGGGTGCTGCGGACCGTCCAGAACCCGTCGCTGGTCGCGGTGCGCGCCGAGTTGGTCGAGGACCGGCTCGAGGTCGAGCTGCCCGACGGGGAGTCCGTGTCCGCCGAGCCGGTCGTGACAGGGGAGAGCCTCACCTGCGACTACTGGGGCCGCGACGTCGATCTGGAGCTGGTCGACGGCCCCTACACCGCGCTGTTCTCGCGGTGGCTCGACCGGCCGGTGCGCCTGGCCCGTGCTCGGCGAGGCGACGTCATCTTCGCGGGTGCGGTCACGGTCGTCACCACGGCGTCGCTGCGCGACCTCGCTGGGCAGGCCGGCGACGAGCCCGTGGACGCCGCGCGGTTCCGGCCGACGCTCGTGGTCGAGACCGACGAGCCCTATGTGGAGGAGTCCTGGCTCGGGCGCGAGGTCCGGGTCGGCGGGGCGACGCTGCGGATCGGCGTGCCCATCCCGCGCTGCGCCGTGATCGACGTCCATCCGGAGACGGGGGAGCGGGACGTACGGCTGCTGAAGACCCTCGCCTCGCACCGCCCGCTCAACCGGGCCGGCGAGCCGGCGTTCGGGGTCTTCGCCGAGGTGGTCACACCCGGCGCCGTCGGCCGGTAGCCGGCCGGTCGCGGGCCGCACAGGCGATGCACAGGAACACGCCAGCGCGGACTCAGGTCGAGTGCGTACCCTCCTGAGGGTGGATATGCAATCGCTGTTGTCGCGCGACTCCGTGAAGGTCGCCCTCGTCGTCAACGCCGGCTCCCGCCGGGGAGAGGACGCACTGGATTCCTTGGAGGAGAAGGTTCGGTCCGCCGGGATCGAGGACGTCCGCTCCTACGCAGTCCACTCGGGGGAGGAGCTGGAGGCCGCGCTGGACGAGGTGGCCGCCGAGAAGCCGGACCTGTTGGTCATCGGCGGTGGCGACGGGTCGGTGAGCGCTGCCGCTGGCCGCGTCGCCAACACCGACGTCGTGCTCGCCGTCGTCCCGCTCGGCACAGCCAACGACTTCGCCCGCACGCTGGAGCTGGAGCTCGAGCCAGAGGCCGCGATCCAGCAGCTGCTCGAGGGCAAGGTCATCAACGTCGATGTCGGCAGGGCCAACGGCCACGCCTATCTCAACGTGGCCTCCTTCGGTCTGTCCGTCGCGGTGACCGAGGCGCTGAGCCCGGGGATGAAGAAGCTGATCGGGCCCGCGGCCTACCCGGTGGCGACGCTGAAGGCCTACCGCGATCACACACCCTTCACCGCACGGCTGGAGTTCCCGGAGGGCGACCACGAGACGGTCGAGTTCGAGGACCTTCTCCAGGTCGCCGTGGGCAACGGCCGCCACTACGGCGGCGGCAACACCGTCTCGCCCAACGCCTCGGTCGACGACGATCTCCTCGACGTCTACGCGATCGTGCGAGGCAAGCTGAGCGACCACGTCTCCATCGCCCGGCTGCTGAAGAGCGGCCATTTCGTCGAGCACGAGCAGGTGCACCACACCACCACCCGCGCCGTACGGATCACCACCGAGGAGCCGATGCCGGTCAACCTCGACGGCGAGATCGTCACCAAGACGCCGGCCGACTTCGCGCTCGAGAGCAACGCCCTCCACGTCGCCGTGCCGATGCGCAGTCGCGCCGGCCGTCTCGACGGCCCGCCGCCGGACGCCAGTGATGAGCGGACCGAGGCGTAGACCAGACCCTAGGGGCGCCCGGCCCTCGGCACGTCGACCCGGATGGCCAGCAGCCGGGCCTCGGTGTTGGCCTTGCGGGGCTCCTCGAAGAAGTCGGGCGCGGCGCAGACGTACAGCGTCCTGCCGTCGCTCCCGCCCAGCATGCACGCGAAGACGCCGCCGCCCGGCTCGATCTGCTCAAGGATCTCGCCGCCCTCGGCGACCCTGACCACCCGGCCGAAGACCGCGTCGGCCGTCCACACGGCGCCCTCGGCGTCCAGGCAGCAGCCGTCGGGCGCGAGCACGGCATCGCCCATCGCCTCCGCGAAGGCGGTGTGCGTGCTGAGCTCACCGAACTTCGCCCACGTACGCCGGTTGCTCAGCGACCCGTCCTCCGCGATGTCGAAGGCGCTGATCCGGTTGCCGCAGGTCTCGTCGACGATGAGGGTGCCGTCCGCGGTGATCACGCTGCCGTTGGGGAACCACATGTCGTCGGCGACCTCGGTCACCGTCCCGTCCGGGTCGACGCGCAGCAACACCGTCGGCGCCACGTCGGCGCCGGCCATGATGTCGAAGCCGAAGTTCCCGACGTACGCCCTGCCCTGCTCGTCCACCACCATGTCGTTGAGGTGGTGGACGACGTGGCCGCTGAGGTCGGCATGGGTCACCAGTGATCCGTCCGTCTCGCGTCGCAGGATCCGGCGATCGCGCATCGAGACGACCAGGAGGTGGCCGTCGGGGAGCCAGCCCAGTCCCGACGGCTGCCCCGGCACCTCCGCCTCGACCCGGAGATCGGACCCGTCCTCCTGGGCCGAGTAGACCTTGTGGGAGTAGAAGTCCACGAACCAGATCCGGTCCTCGTGCCACCGCGGGCACTCCAGATAGTGCAGGTCCTCCACAACGGTGGTGATCTCTCGGGCCATGTCTGTGCTCCTCGGGTCGCCGTCGACTGCCCCCATCATGCCGAGAAGTCAGGTACGTCGGGCGAGAAGTCACTGAGGCGGATCGAGATGGCACCGAGGTGCCATCTCGACCGACCGGAGTGACGTCTCGGCCGACGCGGGTGACGGCTCGGCTACTCCTCGAGGCGCCAGGCAGCCTTGAGGGAGAGCTGGCCGCCGGTCTGGAGGAGGGCACGGCTGTAGAGACGCTCGGCGAGGCGTACGAGGGCGACGCCGAAGGCGAGGAGCAGGACCACGGCGATGATCGGCTCCCACCAGGCCGCGGTGCCTTCGACCAGACGCATCGGCATGAGGACCGCGGAGAGCGGTGGGACGTACGAGCCGATGACCTCGCCGATGCCGTCGAGGTAGAGGGCGCCGAAGAACATCACCATGAGCAGCATCGTGATCGGGGTGGAGGAGGACTGCAGGTCCTCGGTGCGGGAGGCGAGCGCGCCCGCGACCGCCCACAGGGTCGAGAGCACCACGAAACCGATCAGGAAGAAGACCACGAACCAGCCGATCGCGCCGGACAGTGCCGGTAGGGCGAAGCTGAAGTCGGTCAGGCTCAGGCCGACGAGCCCGACGGCCACATAGATGAGCATCTGTCCGACGGCGATCACGGCGTTGCCGATGATCTTGCCGGCGAGCAGCTGCCGCAGCGGTACGGCGGCGGCGATCATCTCCACGATCCGAGACTGCTTCTCCTCCACGACGCTGTTGGCCAGCGTCATCCCGAACATGATCGAGGCGAAGTAGAAGACGATCGCGAGGGCGTACCCGACGATCCAACGGATGGCGCTCAGCTCGCTGTCGCCCTCGATCTGGTCGAACGCGACCTGCGATCCTTCGGTGAGCACGGCCGCCGAGGTGCCCGCCTCCTGGGCGTTGCCGGCGAGGACGATCTCCTGGATCGCCTGATCGACCACGTCGCGAAGGTCGGAGTCGGCCTCCTTCAGGCTGACCAGGGTCCACCCGTCAGAGGTCGCCCGCAGGTACGCGTCGGCCTGCTCCTCCTCGAGCGCCTGCCGGGCGGCGTCCCCGTCGGCGACCTCGACCGGCTCGATGCTCACCTTCTCGTCGATGTCGGAGGCGCGCTCGGCGATGCCCTCGACCATCGCCTGCGAGGCCGTGGCGGAGTAGGCGAGGTCGTAGGTCTTCTCGCGGCTCTCGCTCCACGCGGTGAAGCCGAGCACGCCCACGATGACCGCGAGCATGACCGCGGTGCCGATCAGGGTCGACTTGTCGGTGGCCCGGACCGCGATCTCGCGGCGGGCGACGATCTGCCACACGGGCTGGTTGCGAGTCATGCGGTGACCTCCCGGTAGATCTCGGACAGGCGGGGTACGACGCGGTGGAAGTCGAGCACGTTCCCGCGGCTGGTGGCCTCGGTGAGCAGCTTCTGCTCGGCGCCGGGGGAGACGACCTCGATCTCGGCCTCGGGACCGGAGACGTCGCGGACGTGGAGGCCCGGCAGGTCGCGTACCCAACCGGCGTCGCCGTCGAGGACGAGCCGGTAGCGGAGCGCGCTGTCGGCGCGCAGCTCCTCGCCCGTCCCCTGGGTGACCACCCGGCCGCGGGCCATCACCACCAGCCGGTCGCACAGCCGGTCGACGAGGTCGAGCTGGTGGGAGGAGAAGACGACGGGTACGCCGTCGCGAGCATGCTCGCGCAGCAGGTCGGCCATCGCGTCGATGGCATCGGGATCGAGCCCGGAGAAGGGCTCGTCGAGGATCAGCGCCATCGGCGCGGGGACGAGGGCGGCGATGATCTGGACCCGCTGCTGGTTGCCCAGGGACAGCTTCTCCAGCGGATCCTTCATGCGGCCGCCGAGGCCGAACCGCTCCAGCAGCGCGGAGATCTCCCGGCGCGCGTCGGCGGTGGACATGCCGCGCAGCCGCGCCAGGTAGACCAGCTGGTCCAGGATCGGCTGCTTCGGGTAGAGGCCGCGCTCCTCGGGCATGTAGCCGAACCGGCGACGGTCCTCACGGGTGACCTCGTGGCCCTGCCAGGACACCGTCCCGGCGTGCGCGGCCAGCACCCCCATGATCATCCGCATGGTGGTGGTCTTCCCGGCACCGTTGCCGCCCACGAACCCGGTGAGCCCACCGGACGGGACCGGGAAGGACACGTCGTCGACGGCGACCATCTCGCCGAACCGACGGGTCAACCCGCTGACCTCGAGCATCGAATCTCCTCTGCGTTGGGAACGAACGGGACCCACGCTATTTCAGCGCCGCGCCCGGCGGATCCGTCGCGAGGATGAACTCGCCCTCACCCGTTGGGCGGGCCGGCCGGAAGGAGGCCGTGGCGGTGGATGAAGACCACCGTCTGCACCCGGTCGCGCAGCTGCAGCTTGGCCAGGCAGGCCGAGACGTGGGTCTTCACGGTCGCCTCGGTGAGGAACAGCCGACGGGCGATCTCGTTGTTGCTCAGCCCCTCGCCGATGAGCAGCAGCACCTCGCGCTCGCGGGCGGTGAGCAGGTCGAGCTCCTTGGGCGGCTTCGGGCCGGGGGCCGAGGGGGCGTTGTCGCCGGTCACCCGGCCGATCACGCGCATCGTGACCTCCGGGGCGAGCAGCGCGTGGCCGTCGGCGGCGGCCCGCACCGCCTCGGCCAGCGAGTCGGGGTCGGCGTTCTTGAGCAGGAAGCCGCTCGCGCCCGCGGCGAGCGCGTCGAAGAGGTAGTCGTCGCGGTCGAAGGTGGTCAGGATGATCACCTTCGCGTGCCCCTCGGCCACCACCGTACGCGTCGCCTCGATGCCGTCGGTGCCGGGCATCTGCACGTCCATCAGCACCACGTCGGGCCGCAGCTCGCGCGCCTTGGTGATCGCGTCGGCGCCGTCGGAGGCCTCACCGACCACCGAGATGTCGTCCTCCAACGAGAGGATGAGTCGGAATCCCGAGCGCACCAGCTGCTGGTCGTCGGCGAGCAGCACCCGGATCACGCCGGCACCTCCGTCTCGATCGGGAACCGCACCCGCACCCGGAACCCCTGCACCGCCCTGGGTCCTATGTCGACCTCCGCCTTCCGGATGGCCGCCCGCTCGCGTACGCCGAGCAGACCCAGTCCGCTGCCGGAGGTGCCGTGCCGGGGCCGGCCGTTGTCGGTGATCTCGACCTCGGCGTACGGTGCGGCGTTCGCCCTGTCGACGCGGAGGACGACCTGGGCGCGGTCGGCGGTGGAGTGGCGGCGTACGTTGGCCAGCGCCTCCTGGACGATCCGGTAGACCGAGTGCGCCAGCGGCACCGGGAGGTCCTCGACCGGCCCGACTGCCTGGTAGTCGACCCACAGCCCGCTCTCGCGTGCCCCGTCCAGAAGCGCGGGCAGGTCCTCGAGCCGCGGCTCCGGGCGGCGTACGCGTTCGGCCCCTGCCTCCGCGTCGCCGGCAGGGTCGCGCAGGGTGCCGAGCAGCGAGCGCATCTGGGTGACGCCCTCGCGCGCGGAGGCCTCGACGTTGCCGAGCGCCTCGGCGGCGCCCTCGATGTCACCGGGACGGCCGCGTTCGAGCAGCTTGCGCCCGGCGGCGGCCTGGACGCCGACGACCGCGACGTGATGGGCGACCACGTCGTGCAGCTCGCGGGCGATGCGCAGGCGCTCGTCGATCACCGCGCGCCGCTGGAGCTGCCCGGACTGGGCGGCGATGGTCGCGGCCTGCTCGGCCAGCTCGGCCTTCTGCCGGGCGCCCCGCCAGGCGACCTGGCCGCCGACGATCGCCCCGGCGAAGTAGAGCAGGTTCATCATGGTGGTGAGCAGCACGTAGGCGGTCACCGGGCCGATGAGCGAGGAGCCTTCCGCGTCGGCGGTCGCCTCGCGGATCTCGTCGATACCGCTGCCGACCGCGAACTGCCAGGAGAGCCAGGCGAACATGAACAGGGTGATCAGCCCCATCACGACCACCATGTCCCGCCGGCGACGTGCCCAGGCGGCTCCGGCGAAGAAGGCCACGAAGTAGATGATCTGCATCGGCAGCAGCCCCATCACGGTCGGGAGCCACACGCCGGTGACGAACATGTGCAGCCCGGCCAGGAGCGCGATCGTGAGCGGGAAGCGCCGCCTGAAGACCAGCAGCGCCGCGCCGACGACCACGGCCGACCACTCGACCCAGGTCGGTGCGTCGCTGGAGTCGAGCGTCCCGACTCCCCGGATCAGCTCCAGGGTCGCCAGGCTCGCGACCAGCACGATCGCACCGACCAGCCAGTCGCCGAGCGTGATCGAGCCTTCCCGCTCCCAGTCGTCGTCGGTCGCGAAGAACGTCGCCAGCCGGCCCGGGGAGCCGGAGGTGTCATGCACAGTCACCCGGCCACCCTAGTTCGGCAGAGGGGTGGGGTCCTCAGTCTCGAGTCGGAGTCTGGCGGGTGGTTGGCGGGGTAGTCCGGTAGCGAACTGCCTAAATACTGGCCGGTAATAGGCAGTTCGCTACCGGACTACCCGATTTCAGCGCGAGCCAGCAGCCCGCTGGCGCTTGCGGGCACGCGAGCCGGGGCGGCTCTTTCGGTTGCCGGTGCCTTCGCCGGCGGGGCGGCGCGGGGGCTGGGTGACGACCGGGACGAACGGGCCCGGGCGGCTGCGCTCGCCCGGAGCCAGCTCGACCAGGATGGGGTGCGAGGGTCCGTCGAGGCGGGTGGTGGTCGGCTTGATCCCGGCGGCCCGGGTCAGGGTGCGGACGTCCTTGACCTGGTCGGGGAGCATCAGGGTGACCACGGTGCCGGAGGCACCGGCGCGGGCCGTACGTCCGGAGCGGTGCAGGTAGGCCTTGTGCTCGGCGGGCGGGTCGGCGTGGACGACGAGGGTGACGTCGTCGACGTGGATCCCGCGGGCCGCGATGTCGGTGGCCACCAGGGTGGTCGCCCGACCGGAGTGGAACGCCTCCAGGTTGCGCACGCGGGCGTTCTGGGAGAGGTCGCCGTGGAGCTCGACGGCCGGGATGCCGGCGCGGCCGAGTTGGCGGGCGACGCCCTTGGCGCCGTGCTTGGTGCGGGTGAAGACGACGGTGCGGCCCGGAGCGGCGGCGAGGTCGGCGAGCACAGGGATGCGGTGCTCGCGGGCGGAGAGGTGGAGCACGTGGTGCTCCATCTCGGCCACCGGCGACTGCGCCGAGTCGGCCTCGTGGACGACCGGCTGCTGCAGGAACTGCTTGACCAGCACGTTGACGCCCTTGTCGAGCGTGGCGCTGAACAGGAGGCGCTGGCTGCCCTTCGGCGTCATCGCCAGCAGGCGCCGCACGGCGGGCAGGAAGCCGAGGTCGGCCATGTGGTCGGCCTCGTCCAAGACGGTGACCTCGATCGAGGACAGGTCGGCGTGACGCTGCGAGATCAGGTCCTCGAGGCGGCCGGGGCAGGCGAGCACGACGTCGGCGCCCTTGCGCAGGCCGATGACCTGCGGGTTCTGCCCGACACCACCGAAGACGGTCTGCACGCTCAGGCCGGCCTCGGCTGCGAGCGGCCGCAGCGACTCCTCGATCTGGCGGACCAGCTCACGGGTCGGAGCGAGCACGAGCGCCCGCGGCTTGCCGGACTTGGCCCGGGCGCCACCCGCGAGGCGGGCGACGAGCGGAAGCAGGAAGGCGTACGTCTTGCCCGAACCGGTCCGCCCGCGACCGAGCACGTCGCGGCCGGCGAGGGAGTCCGGCAGGGTCGCGGCCTGGATCGGGGTGGGGGAGGTGATGCCGTGGTGGTCGAGGACGGCGGTGAGGTCTGCGGGCACGCCGAGCGCGCTGAAGCTCTGCTGAGACAAGGAGTCAACTTTTCAAGCGATGTGTCTCGCCATAATGAGTTGATACCGAGAGCGGCCGGGGGCAAGACCGGAACGGGCCGCTGATGGGTCAGATACTACCGGTAGGTGACCCGTCCACCAGAATCCTCGGCTCCCGCCCGGCGCAGATGTGCGGCCAGGCTGTGCTGGTGCTCGACCTGAGGCAGCTGCAGCGGGCGGCCGGTGACGAGGTGCAGGGTGATGTCGACGCGCGGGTTGGGCTTGCGTGAGTCGGCGACACCGGTGTCGATCCTGACGACGTCCTCCCACAGCACGACATCGGTGTGCCGGGGATACTCCAGGACCAGACCGCCTTCGTACAGTCCCAGGTCGACCGCCAGCGGCCGCCTCAGCCCGAGCCAGGTGAGCCGGAAGCCGAGCCCCAGCCCGGCCAGTGCGACCGCCGCGCCGGCCAGCACGATCACGATCGGCAGCTGCGGGCGGGTCGCGATCCAGGCGCCGAGCCCGACCAGCGCCGGGCCGCCGAGCAGCCCGACCGGAACCATCCAGGCCCGCCCGTGCGCCGGGTGGGTGCTCAGCCGGATGACGAGATCCTCGGAGAGCGACTCCTCGCTCGGCGTACGCAGCCACGCCCGCCGTGTCGGAAGCACCACCAGACCGAGCACGACGAGCCCGAGGCCGCCCCAGAGCACCGGATCGCGGCCCATGCCGAGGATGCGGACCGGCCACGGGTTGATCGCATGCTCGCCGTAGGCGTCGGTGCCGACCACCCACATCCGGAAGGTCGCCTTGGACGGGTCCGGGTCGCGGCCGATGTCGCGCAGGGTGCCATGGATCTGCCCGGTCACCTGCTCGCCGCCGACCTTCCACCGGCCGGTGCAGGCGAGGATGTCGCCGGTGCCGGCGTCGAACTCGCAGCGTTCCACCACCTTCACCGCCGCCCATCGACCGCTGTTCCAGCGGTCCGCGACCTGTTGGGCGACCGCGGCGACGGGGAGCAGCATCGCCAGCGCTCCGAGGCCGAGAGCGAGCAGCACGACCGCGGCGGTGGTGCGCCGCTGCAGCAGCAGGATCCGCCGAGACGGGAGGATGAGACGGGACTTGGGGCCGGTGGTGGGGGTCACGAGCTCTTTCGGAGGCGGTGGGCGATCGAAATCCGAAGCCTATCGGGGTATGCCAGGCATCCGCCCATCGGAACCGAGGATCACGCCCAGGGGTCGACCAGGATCTTCGCGTGCGTCTCCGGGTCGGCCAGGTCCGTGAAGGCCTGGGCGACCCCGTCGAGCCCGACGGTCCCGGTGTGCAGCGGCGAGGGGTCGACCTTCCCGCCGGCGATCAGCTCGAGCGTGCGCGCGAACTCCGCCGGGTCGTAGCCGAAGACGAACCGCAGGTCGATCTCCTTGTGGATCGCGATCGCCGGCCGGATCGTGTCGGGCTCCATGCACACCCCGACCACCACGACCCGCGTGTGCAGCGGCGCGGCGGTGAGGATCTGCTCGAGCATCCCGGGCACGCCGACGCACTCGAAGACCACCGGGCCGCTCGGCGACTGCCCGAGCCGGTCGGCGTTGAGGAGCACGGTCTCCCAGGGAAGCAGCGGGATGCGGCGTACGACCTGCATCGCGTCGATCCCGAAGCCGAGGTAGTCGGTCAGCGAGCTCACCGGGCCGCGCTGCTTGTAGGCGTCCCACGGCGAGGACTCGCGCGGGTCGACGACCACGTCGGCGCCGCACTTCACCGCTAGCGCTCGGCGCGCGGGGGAGAGGTCGGAGGCGACCACCGTCTTCACTCCCTGCGCCTTGAGCATGAGGATGACGGCCAGTCCGATCGGGCCGCAGCCGATGACCACGGCCGGGCGCCGGGCGGAGACGGCGCCGCGGCGTACGGCGTGGAAGGCGACGGCCAGCGGCTCGGTGAAGACCGCCTGGTCGGGTGAGACGCCGTCGGGGACCGGGAAGGTGAACGCTTCCTGGACGACGCAGTACTCCGCGAAGCCGCCGGGGGAGTCGACGTCGAAGCCGACCATGTGGACCGCGCCATCGGTACGCAGCACCGGCAGCGCCGCCACCGAGGTGCCCGGCTCCCAGCGACCGCGGGTCTCCGAGCCGTAGGCGACGACCTCGCCGAGGATCTCGTGGCCCAGCACGATCTCCTGGTCCGGGGTCATCGCAGTGGTGTAGCCGATCTCGGTGACCACCTTGTTGAGCTCGTCCGCGTGCTCGCGGACGTGCAGGTCTGAGCCGCAGATCCCGGTGCGCAGCACCTTGATCAGCAGCTGACCCGGCCCGGGCTCGGGACGCGGGACCGACCGCACCGAGAGCTCGCCTTGGTGGACCACGGTTGCGCGCATCTGTGTCATCCCGACTGACGCTACCGTGCCGGCGGCCGCGCCGATGAGCACCGGGGCCAACACGATGGATACGATCAAAGAGCCGCTGAGCGAAGGGCGGCCCACCACCACAGCACAGGAGAGATCGTGTCCGAGATCAAGATCGCCGTACTCACCCCCGACGGGCGCGAGGAGCGGACGGTCACTACGGGCACGAAGGCGTGGGAGCTCTTCGCGGACACCCCCGACGTGATCGCTGCGCGGGTCGGGGCGGACCTCAAGGACCTCGCCTACGAGCTCGCCGACGGTGACGAGGTCGAGGGTGTCCTGATCGACTCCAAGGACGGCCACGACATCCTGCGCCACTCCACCGCGCACGTGATGGCGCAGGCGGTGCAGGAGCTCTTCCCGGAGGCCAAGCTCGGCATCGGCCCGCCGGTGACCGACGGTTTCTACTACGACTTCGACGTCGAGACCCCGTTCAACCCTGCGGACCTGGACAAGATCGAGTCCCGGATGAAGAAGATCATCAAGGCGAACCAGAAGTTCTCCCGCCGGGTCACCACCGACGACGACGCCCGCGTCGAGCTGGCGAACGAGCCCTACAAGCTCGAGCTGATCGGCCTCAAGGGCAACAGCGCCGAGGCCGCCGAGGGCGCCAGCGCCGAGGTCGGCGCCGGCGAGCTGACCATCTACGACAACCTCGACCGCAACGGCGAGATCGCCTGGAAGGACCTCTGCCGCGGCCCGCACCTGCCCACCACCAAGCGGATCCCGGCCTTCAAGCTGATGCGCAGTGCCGCGGCGTACTGGCGAGGCGATGAGAAGAACAAGCAGCTCCAGCGCATCTACGGCACCGCCTGGGAGTCCAAGGAGGCGCTCGAGGCCCACCTGACCCGGATCGAGGAGGCCGAGCGCCGCGACCACCGCAAGCTCGGCCGCGAGCTCGACCTGTTCTCCTTCCCGGACGAGATCGGTTCCGGCCTCCCGGTCTTCCACCCCAAGGGCGGGATCATCAAGCGGGAGATGGAGGACTATGTACGCGCCAAGCACATCGAGCACGGCTTCGAGTACGTCGGCACCCCTCACATCGCGCGTGAGCAGCTCTTCCACACCTCGGGCCACCTGCCCTACTACGGCGACGGCATGTTCCCGGCGCTGGACGTGGACGGTCAGGACTACCGCCTCAAGGCGATGAACTGCCCGATGCACAACCTGATCTTCCGTTCGCGCGGACGTTCCTACCGCGAGCTGCCGCTGCGCCTGTTCGAGTTCGGCTCGGTCTACCGCAACGAGAAGTCGGGCGTCATCCACGGGCTCACGCGTGTGCGCGGCTTCGCCCAGGACGACTCCCACTCCTACTGCACCAAGGAGCAGGCACCGGCCGAGGTCAAGCACCTGCTCGACTTCATGCTGACCGTCCTCAAGGACTTCGGTCTCGACGACTTCTACCTGGAGATGTCGACCCGCGACGACTCCAACAAGGACAAGTTCGTCGGCAGTGACGAGGACTGGGCCGAGGCCACCAAGATCCTCGAGGATGTCGCCTCCGAGACCGGTCTCGACCTCGTGCCCGACCCGGGCGGCGCGGCGTTCTACGGACCGAAGATCTCCGTGCAGGCCAAGGACGCGATCGGCCGGACCTGGCAGATGGGCACGGTGCAGTACGACTTCAACCAGCCGGCCGCGGACCGGTTCAACCTGGAGTACCAGGCCGCCGACGGCACCCGCCAGCAGCCGGTGATGATCCACTCGGCGAAGTTCGGTTCGATCGAGCGGTTCCTGGGTGTGCTGGTCGAGCACTACGCCGGCGCCATGCCGCCGTGGCTCGCCCCGGTCCAGGTGGAGATGATCCCGGTCGCGGATGCGTTCAACGACTACGTCTACGACATCGCCGGCAAGCTGAAGAAGGCAGGCGTACGCGTCGAGGTGGACGAGTCGAGCGACCGCTTCCAGAAGAAGATCCGCAACGCCCAGCTCCAGAAGATCCCGTTCATGCTGATCGCCGGAGGCGAGGACGCCGAGGCAGGCGCGGTCAGCTTCCGTTACCGCGACGGCCACCAGGAGAACGGCATCCCGGTCGAGGAGGCCATCGAGCGGATCGTCGCCGCCGTGGAGTCGCACGAGCAGGTCTGAGCCTGTGACCCTGCGAGGAACGAGCAGGGTCACAACGCGATGAGATCGAGCGAGCCCCGCTTCCGCGAGCTTGCGAGCGGGAGCGACGGGCGGGTCGAGATCCGGCCTCCGTGATCGTCCAGCGCCCCGTCCCCAATAAGGGACGGGGCGCTTTCGTATGCCCCGAAGATACACGCGACACGAAGTCGCGCGTACTCTTGTTATCGGGACGCGTGTCCGGGTAACGTGGGTCACGTCGTCAGCTCAACGTAGAACTCAGCGATGCAAAGGAGCGATCGTCATGACCGCTGTTCAGGATGAGAAGTCCGCTGGATACGTCCGCCAGGGCAAGCAGGCCTACCTCGACACGCTTCGTACGCTGTCCGAGGCCTCGGTCGAGGTGCACTTCCAGCCGTTCCGTGACATCGCCTGGGACTCCCCGGAGCTGGCGGTCACGCCGGACGATGAGCGCTGGATCCTCAACGATGCCGACGAGATCGGCGCCCACCCCTGGTACAAGGCGCTGCCGAAGCAGCGCCAGATCGAGATCGGGATGTATCGCTGGGCCCAGGTCGCCAAGGTCGGCCTGCAGTTCGAGCAGCTGCTCATCGGCGGCGTCATGAACCACCTGGTCTGGGCCAAGAACAACAACCCGGAGTTCCGCTACGCGACCCACGAGGTCACCGAGGAGACCCACCACACCCAGATGTTCCAGGAGCTGGTCAATCGGGTGAACCCGGACGTGGCCGGTGCGCCGACCTACTTCAAGGTCCTGGTGCCGCTCCTGGCCTCCGCTGGGGCGTTCTTCCCGGAGGCGTTCTTCACCGGCATCCTCGCCGGCGAGGAGCCGATCGACCACCTGCAGAAGGGCGCGATGCGCGCCGGCGGCAGCCACCCCATGGCCAACCGGGTGATGCAGATCCACATCGCCGAGGAGGCCCGCCACATCGGCTTCGCCCACCAGTACCTCGAGCAGCACGTGCCCGAGCTCGGCCGTGTGAAGAAGACGCTGTTGGCCTATCTCTTCCCGATCATCATGCGCCTGCTCTGCGACGTGATCATGGTCCCGAGCAAGCAGGCCCGCTACGACATGGGCATCCCGGACGAGGTCGCCCGCGAGATCTGGTGGAAGTCGGAGGAGTCCGAGAAGCTGCTGCGCGACCTCTTCGGGGACGTACGCCTCCTGGCCGACAACCTCGGCATCCGCAAGGGTCCGGCCAAGCTGCTGTGGCGGCTGACCGGCATCGACGGTCGCGCCTCGCGCTACCGCGCCGAGCCGCGCGCGGCGTCGTACTGATCCCCGAGCCCGACGCCCCAGAACGGTAGTCACAAGTGCCTCACGTCGTCACCCAGTCGTGCTGTGCGGACGCCTCGTGCGTGGTCGCCTGCCCGGTCAACTGCATCCACCCCGCCCCGGGCGAGCCCGGCTTCGGCGAGGCCGAGATGCTCTACGTCGACGCCAAGAGCTGCGTCGACTGCGGAGCCTGCGTCACGGCCTGCCCGGCCGACGCCATCGTCCCGCACACGACCCTGAGCGCCGCGCAGGCGCCGTTCCTGGCGATCAACGCGGAGTACTTCGAGGTCTTCCCGCACTCCGACCGCACCCCGCTCGCCCTGGTCCACCCCCAGCGCCGGCTGACCCGCACCGGACCGTTCCGGGTCGCGGTGGTCGGCGCCGGGCCGGCAGGGATGTATTCAGCCGACGAACTGCTCAAGCACCCCGAGATCTCCGTCGACGTCTTCGACCGGCTGCCGACGCCGTACGGCCTGGTCCGGGCCGGTGTCGCGCCGGACCACCAGAACACCAAGCAGGTCGAGAAGCTCTTCGCGCAGATCGAGTCGCAGCCGGGGTTCCGCTACTTCCTGGGCGTCGAGGTCGGCAAGGACGTCTCCCACGCCGAGCTGACCGCCCGCTACGACGCGGTCGTCTACACCGTCGGCGCGGCGAGCGACCGGGCCCTCGGGATCGACGGCGACGACCTGCCCGGCTCGCTCAGCGCGACCGACTTCGTCGGCTGGTACAACGGCCACCCGGACAAGCAGGACCTGCCCGTCCACCTCGACCAGGAGTCCCTGCCGTCGGGGCGGGCCGTCCTGGTCGGCAACGGCAACGTGGCGCTCGACTGTGCCCGGATCCTCGCCGAGGACCCCGAGCGGCTGGCCGGCACCGACATCGCCGAGGGACCGCTGGCGGTCCTGCGCGACAGCGCGGTGCGGGAGGTCGTCGTCCTCGGGCGCAGGGGGCCCGAGGAGGCGGCCTTCACCGTGCCCGAGCTGGTGGGGCTGATGGGGCACACCGGGATCAACGTCGTGGTCGACACCGGCGACCTTCCGCTCGAGGAAGCGCTGGCCGGTGGCGAGACGACCACGCGACTGCTGCGCGAGCTCGCCGGGCGCGAGGTGCGTCCGGAGCTGCGTACGATCGTGCTCCGCTTCCTCAGCTCACCGGTGCGCGTGCTGGGCGAGGGCCGGGTCACCGGGGTCGAGGTCGGTCGCAACCGCCTCGAGCGTGACGAGAACGGCGTCGTCCGGGCCGTCCCCACCGGCGAGACCGAGGTCCTCGAGACCGGGATGCTGCTGCGCGCGGTCGGCTACAAGGGTCTGCCGGTGGCCGATCTTCCCTACGACGCCGCGACCGGCACCGTCCCCAACGAGCGCGGCCGGGTGCTCCCGGGCGTCTACGTCGCGGGCTGGGTCAAGCGCGGCCCCAACGGCTTCATCGGCACCAACAAGTCCGACGCCGAGGAGACGGTCGAGCAGGTGCTCGACGACCTCGACACGGACCGGATCCCGGCCCCGGTGGGTGACGCCGGCGAGATCGCCGCGGTCGTACGCGGCCGCCAGCCCGCCATGGTCGACCTGGCCGGCTGGCAGGCGATCGACCGCGAGGAGAAGCGGCGCGGCGCCGAGTCCGGCCGTCCGCGGGTGAAGATCACCGATGTCGAGGAGATGCGGGCCATCGCCGCGAAGTCGCGGAAACCCCGATACGCTCTTGGACGTCGCAAGGAGCGCTGAGACGCTCTCGACAACGTCACGGGGAGCAGGGGGAGAAGCGGGTGGCCGGGGAGAAGCGCGACGGTCGGCAGGACCGGTGGAGCAAGCACAACGAGCAGCGCCGCCAGCAGATCATCGATGCCGCCATCGCGGTGATCGAGGCCGGTGAGCCGGGCGCCGACGTGCAGGTGCAGCAGATCGCCGTCAAGGCGGGGCTGTCCCGCACGGTCATCTACCGCCACTTCGAGGACCGCGCCGACCTCGACCGGGCCGTGCAGCAGGCGATCCTCGACGGGCTCTGGTCCGACCTGATGCCCGGGATCACCCTGGACGGCACGGTGCCGGAGATCATCGAGCGGATCATCGGCACCTACGTCCGCTGGGCCCGGGCCCATCCGGCCCTCCACCTCGCCGCCGACCACGACATCGACGGCGGTGACGACGGCCCCTTCCAGCAGGGGATGGAGCAGCTCGCGGGACGGATCTCGGCGATCGTCGGCACTGCCGTCATCGCTCTCGGGGGCAACCCCACCGAGGAGGAGGCCGAGGCGCTCGACCCGCTGATCTACGGCCTGGTCGGAGCGGTCTTCGGTGCCGTACGCCGCTGGCTGACCCGCACCGGCGAGCGCCTGCCCGCCGAGACGCTGGAGCGGCTCACCGCCCAGTCGATCTGGTTCGTCATCGACGGTCACGCCCGCGGGTTCGGGATCGAGCTCGACCCCGACCTTCCTCTGGAAGAACTCCTGTCCAAAGACATCCTCGCGGTATAGCCTCCCGGTATCACCTGGCCACGCGGCCGTTCATCCCAGGAGAAGACCATGCCCCACATGCGCAGACTCTCGATCGCCGTCACCGCCGGCCTGGCGGCCACCGCCGGGCTCGCCGTCCCGCTCAGCCAGGCCACCGCGGCCCCGGGCAGCGGCTCCTCCGAGGGCACCGCCCGCGTCTTCATGGTGAACCCGGTCCAGTCCAGCAACGACCAGGGCCTGACCGACCAGAAGGACGCCGCGAGCGCCGTCCCGGACAGCGCCTATGCCCAGGTTCCGCTCACCCACCTGGACGGCTCGGGCTACCTCCGCGGCGACTACGCGGTCGTCGAGTCGAGCACCGGCACCCCCGCGCGCTCGACCACCAACAGCTTCTCCTACGACCGCCACCAGGACCAGTTCGAGCAGGTCATGGGCTACTTCTGGGTCACCCGGGCGCAGACCTACCTGCACACCCTCGGCTTCGGAGAGACGCTCCCCGGTGTCCTGAACGAGCCGTTCTCGGTCAAGATCAACCAGTACGGCGGCGACAACTCCTACCAGACCGACAAGCCCTACCGGATCCGGCTGGGCAAGGGCGGTGTCGACGACGCCGAGGACGCCGAGGTGATCGTCCACGAGTACGGCCACGCCGTCCACGCCAGCCAGGTGCCCGGCTATGGCAGCAGCCTGGACGCGGGTGCGATCGGGGAGTCGTTCGGCGACTATCTCGCCGTCACCGTCGGGCTCGACGCCGCCTCGGAGTTCGGCTGGCCGGTCGCCGCCGACCCTTCCTGCCCGATGGACTGGGACTCGACCTCCTACACCGACGCCCCGCACTGCATCCGCAGCTTCCACCTCGACCTGACCCTCGAGGACCGCCGCAACCAGGTGCACTACGACGGCCAGATCTGGAGCCAGGCGCTGTGGGAGATCCGCGAGGGCTACCAGGCCCTGGGCCTCTCCACCCGCGACTGGGACACCACGCTGATCTACTCCCAGTTCTCCTACGCCCCCGACACCAGCTTCCAGGCCGCGGCCGCCGAGACGTACGCCGCGGCGGCTGCTCGCGACGGCCAGGCGGCCGCCGACCTGGTCCGCGACCGGTTCGCCGCGCGGGGGATCACCTTCTGATCCTCGTCGCCTGATCTTCATCGCCCCGACCGCTCGGGGTCCCGGCGCTGCCAGACGTGCCAGTTGTCGTACCTCGCCCGCTCCACGTAGTGGCGCAGGAGGTACTGCTGGGCGTCCTCGGCCTCGAGCCCCCAGGAGTCGAGACTGTCGCCATCGACGACGATCCACTGCGGTGCCGAACCCCCGGACATGACACTGCGCAAGCCGGCCAGGTGCGGGTCGCGGACCCGCACCGGGAGGCTCCACAGGTTCTCGTAAGGGCTGGTCAGACCGCTGGCGGCGATGATCTGGGGATCGCCGAAACCGACGACGAGCCCGTCGGACGGGTGCGCGTGCTCGCGCACGTAAGCCGAAACCTCGACCTCGGGTGAGACCGGGGGAGGGATGACGACGTGGAACGCCCACACGGCGACCGCGGATGCGACCGCGTAGACCACGGCACATCTCAGCGCCCACCCGGCTCGCGGACCGGGCCGGGCGATGGCCACCAGCAGCACCAGGCCGGGGACGAGGCCGATCAGGTAGTGCAGCCAATAGCTGCCACCCATGCCGATAGCGAAAACCTCCCACCCGGTCACGGCGATCGCCGGCCAGGTCAGGGGCGTCCTGCGGACCAGGACCACGGCGGCGGCCGTCACGAGCACGACGGCTGCACCGCTTCCCAAGAACGCCGCGGCGAGCAGGGCGCCCCGTTCGGCCGTCGCGGCGGAGGCGGAGGAGTCGATCATCTCCGAGGCGTGGGCCCGGAAAGTGACGACAGCGCCCCACAGCCCCGGTGCCGACGTGCCCCGCGCCCACGCCGCGGCGAGGGCCGTACCGAGCAGCAGCACGGCGCCCGCCACGACCGCCCCGATCCGTCCCCACGACCGCGGCACCTGCCGGTGGGAGACCGCCACGAGGACGAGCGTGAACACGAAGACGTCGATGACGTTCTGCTTCACCAGCGCGGCAGCCATGCCGCAGGCGCCCGCGCCGCCGGCGAGCGCGACGGTCCGCCATCCCCAGGTGCCGCGCATCGCCGTGACCGCGCACACCAGGCCGAGGAGGACGAAGGGCAGCGCGAGCAGTTCACCGTCGACCCCGGGCATCCCGAGGAGCGGGCTCGACAGCAACGCCGCGGCCACCAGGACGGTCGCAACTCTCGCCGTGCGGTGGCCCGGGGACACCAGGGCGGCCAGGAGCCCTGCCAGCGCCACCGACGTCCCGCTGGCCACGGCGCCGATCAGCTTGAGCCCGGGGGCGGTGGCGGCTCCCGCGGCGGTGACGTGGACGGCCCCGAGGTGGTCGGCGAGGGCGAACAGCCAGATCAGCAGCGGCGGCCGGTCGACCCAGTAGTCGCCGTACAACGAGTGGCCGGGCCTCCACTGCTGGGCGACCAGCAGGAACCCGCTCTCGTCGGCGGTGAGCGGTCGGTGGAGAAAGGGCAGCCACGCCGCCGTCGCCATCAGGGCGGCGAGCACGACGGCGAGGTTCGCCCACCCTCCCCGGGAGTCGCGTGCGCCGTTGCCGCCGGGCCTCGTGGGAGCCGACGCAGAGGTTCGGTCACTGACGGAAGTAGTCACAAAGCCACGCTGGGAACGTCTCGATGAAGCCACGGCGGAGCCGCGTGCGCGCAGTGTTGTGGGGTGTTGTCACTCTATGACCGCTGTTCAAGCACTGCCTCGGATCCCGGACCGATCCAGATCAGGGCGCCAGCTTGATCGAGTTGAACGGCGTGATCGAGCCTTCCCAGGTGAAATGAACGTAGATCGGCACCGTGCAGTTCGTGCCGTTGTAGCCGTAGCAGAGGTAGGCCATCGCGTTGCCGGTCTGGCAGTTGACGATCCTGCGCGTGCCGTACTCGTTCGAGAAGTTGTAGTAGCCGTAGTTGTAGAACTTGTGGTGGTCACGCCAAGCCTGCCGCTGGCTGTCCCACTTCTGCTCGCGCACCCAGCCGTCAAGGGTCGGGCACGAGGCGGTGTCGACGTACATGGCGTTCGCGGGGGCGGGGGTGAGCGAGATCGACGTTGCGATGGCCATCACTGTTCCGGCCAACGCGACGCCGATCCGCGTCGATCTGACGTGTCGTTTGATCCTCATGCCCCTCATCGTGATGCGCGAGGCTTACAGACTGCTGTCAGATTCATTTCACAAGGTCTCGCGCAGGTAGGCGAGGACGGCGGAGACCCGGCGGTCGGTGGTCGGGTCGAGCCGGAGCTTGGCGAAGATGTTGCCGACATGCTTGCGCACGGCGGCCTCGGAGACGAAGAGGGTGGTGGCGATGCTGCCGTTGGTGCGGCCCTCGGCCATCAGGCCCAGGACCTCGCGCTCGCGCTCCGAGAGCACGTCGAGCGGACCGTCCGGTTGGTGCCGGCTGAGGAGGCCGCGTACGACCTGGGGGTCGACGACCGTTTCGCCGCCGGCGACCCGGTCCAGGCTGTCGAGGAAGTCCCGGACGTGGCCGACCCGGTCCTTGAGCAGGTAGCCGATGCCGCCGCCACCGGTGGTGTCGAGGAGCTCGGCGAGGTAGGCGTCGGCGACGTAGGCCGAGAGCACCAGGACGGCAAGGTCGCGGTGCCGCCGGCGGAGCTCGGCGGCGGCACGCAGCCCTTCGTCGGTGTGGGTCGGCGGCATCCGGATGTCGGTGATGACGACGTCGGGGCGGGTGTGGTCGGTGAAGGCGAGCAGGGCGTCCGCGTCGCCGACCGCGGCGATGACCTCGTGGCCGGCCCGCTCGAGGATGGCGAGGAGGCCCTCGCGCAGCAGCGCGGCGTCCTCGGCCAGGACGATCCTCAGGGGAGCACGGTCGGGCACGTCATCCTCACTTCCGTCGGTCCGCCAGGTGGGCTGGTGACCTCGAGGTGGCCGTCCAGGGCGGCCAGCCGGGTGGCCAGGCCGGCCAGCCCGCCTCCGGGACGCACGGCGGCGCCACCGGCGCCATCATCGCGTACGCCGACCTCCAGCCGGTCACCGGCGACGTGCCCCTCGACGCGGGCGGAACGGGCACCGGCATGGCGGACCGCGTTGGTGAGTGCCTCGGCGACAAGGAAGTACGCCGCGGCCTCGACCGGCGCCGGCAGCCGGCGCTCGACCCGCAGGTCGACCGAGACCGGGATCCCGGAGGCGTCGGCGAGCTCGCGGACGGCAGCGGTGAGCCCGTGGTCGACCAGCACCCGCGGATGGATCCCGCGGACGGTGGCGCGAAGCTCGGCCAGCGCCGTCTCGGCCTGGGCGTGGGCCTGCCGGACGAGGTCGAGCCCGGCACCCTCGGGCACCTCCAGCTCGGCGAGGCCGAGGGTCATGGTCAGCGCGACCAGCCGCTGCTGCGCACCGTCGTGGAGGTCGCGCTCGATCCGGCTGCGCTCGGTCTCGAAGGCGTCGACGAGGTCGACGCGCGAGCGGCGCAGCTCGGCGACGGCCGCGGCCGTCCGGGTCTGGGCCGGTTCGAGCAGGAGCCGGGCCAGGCTGGCCTGGGCTGCGGCGAGGAGGGTGGCGGCGTAGAGGCCGGCGATCAGCAGCACCAGCCCCGGGACCACGGCGATCCAGGCCTCCGTGGGAGTGGTGAGCTGCCAGGGACCGAACGCGACGGGAGCATCGAGCCGGACCAGGACCGGGGCGAGCACCAGGACACCAGGGATGGTGATGATCAGGTTGATCGCGACGGCGTCGACCACCCACAGCACCGTGCCGACCAGCACGGTGTAGCCGACCTCGGGCCCGGAGATCCGCAGCCGGCGCAGAGCCCGGAGCCGGTCGTTCCAGGCGATCGGCTCCGGCCGCTCGGCCGGCCCCGGTCGTGCCTCGGGGAGAACCAGCCGGAGGCGTACCCGCTCCATGTCGGCGACGAACGCCGCCAGCAGCGGGATCCCGGCGAGGACCAGCACCCCGACCAGGAGGACCAGGGTGAGCAGCCCGACGCCGACCAGCACGAACAGCAGGAAGGCGACGACGAGACCGATCAGAGCGCCCGAGGCCAGGTAGGCCAGAGCGCGCCAGGGCCAGCTGGAGGCGAGCAGCCGCCAGGGGGAGGAGCGCAGCGCGGCCCAGACGTCGGGTGGTGGTCTCATGACTCTCGAGCCTAGGCACTCGGCGCCCGATGGCGGGGTAGCGCACGCGCTACCCCACAGTGGCGTCCGCGCCCGGGTGTACGCCGCGGAGGACGCGTTTGCTGGAACCATGACCGCCACCACCCCGCCCGCCGTCGTCCTCGACGACGTCACCCGCACCTACCGGTCCCGCTCCGGCAAGGTCGACGCCCTGCGGGGCGTGAGTCACGCCTTCGCCTCCGGTACGTTCACCGCGATCATGGGGCCGTCGGGATCGGGCAAGTCCACGCTGATGCAGATCGCGGCCGGCCTCGACCGGCCCACCCGGGGCCGCGTCCGGGTCGCCGGCGCCGACCTCGCCGGCCTGAACCGGACGACCCTGACGAGGCTGCGACGCGAGATGATGGGCTTCGTGTTCCAGCAGTACAACCTGCTCGACGCTCTCACCGCCTACGACAACGTCGCCCTCCCCGCCCGTCTCGCCGGCCGGCGTCCGGATCGCGCCGAGGTGATCGGGGCGCTCGATCAGGTCGGTCTGCACGGGCTCGCCAGGAGGCGGCCGCCGGAGCTCTCCGGTGGCCAGCAGCAGCGCGTGGCCATCGCGCGTGCGCTGCACGCCCGGCCCGCGGTGCTCTTCGCCGACGAGCCCACCGGTGCCCTGGACCGCCACGCTGGGCGCGACGTGCTCGAGCTGCTGCGGAACCTCGTCGACGCGCCGGTGACCCACGGGGTGGCACAGACGGTCGTGATGGTCACCCACGACCCGCTCGCCGCCTCGTACGCCGACAGCGTGCTGTTCCTCGCCGACGGCCGGGTCGTGGGGCAGATGGAGCGCAGCGACCCGGCCCGGATCGGCGCCCGCATGGCCGAGCTGGAGCCCGTGCTGGAGCCCGTGCTGTGAGCATCGTCGCGTTGACGGTGCACAGCCTGAAGAGCCTGCGCCAGTCCTGGCCTCCGTACGCCGGCGCCGCTGTCGCCCTCGCCGGCGGCATCGCCCTGATCACCCTCGCCACCAACATGCTGGGAGCGCTCGGCACCGCCACCGACGGGCTGGACCAGCAGACCCGGACGCAGATCGACGACCTCGGGTCGCTGTTCGGCATCATGGCCGGCATCTCGCTCTTCCTGGCGCTCTTCGTGGTCTCCTCGACCTTCGGGTTCGTGGTGGCCACCCGGCGCCGCGAGCTCGGCCTGCTCCGTCTGCTGGGGGCCACCCCGCGCCAGGTGCGGACCCTGCTCCTCGGCGAGGCGCTCGCCGTCGCGGCCCTCGGCACGGTCGCCGGCTGCCTGCTCGGCACCGCGGTGACGGTGCCGGTGCTGCGCATCCTGCATCAGGCCGGTGTCACTCCGGTCCTGCTCGCGATGCCGAGCCAGGGCACCGGGTGGGCGATCGCCGCCTGTTGCGGTGTCGGCGTCGCCCTGGTCGGGGCCTGGCGTGCGGGCGCCCGGGCGGGACGTACGCAGCCGGTCGAGGCGCTCCGCGAGGCGGTCCTCGAGCGCCGACGGCCCACGGTGATCCAGGGGCTGGTCGCGCTCACCGCGGGCGGTGCGCTGGTCGCGACCGCGGTGCTCGCTCCCGAGATGCCGCTGCTGTTCGCCCTGCTCGTGGGCATGTTCCTGCCGATCGTCGCTGTGATCGGCGCCAACGCGGTGGGCGGTCTGCTCTACACCGAGCTCGCGGCCTACGCCGGTGCCACGGTGGCGCGTCGGGACCCGGCGGCCCACCTGGCCCGCGATCTCGCCCGCACCAGCAGTCGGATGACCGCCGCGGTGGCGGCGCCGGTGGTGGCCATCATGGCGGTGGCCGGCTCGATGGTGCTCGCGGTCGGCGCGACCGCGGACTGGAGCGAGGGTGCCGACCGGGCCGCGCTCAGGTCGGAGCTGGTCGTCGAGCCGGCGGAGCGGCCCGAGCGGATCCAGGACGTGCCAGGGGTGCGAGTCGGCGACGTACGCCGCACGGCGCAGGTCGGGTTCGGGGGCGGGCCGGAGGATGTCGAGGTGGTCGACGTCGCCGACGCGGCCGCCACGCGGAGCCTGCAGGCGACGCAGGGGAGCCTGGCCGACCTGCACGGACGGGCGATGGCGGTCACCGCCTCCTACGTCACCGACCTCGGTGGCCGCGTCGGCCAGACCCGCCGGATGCGCGTCGACGGCCGGACCGTCAAGGTGCGCCTGGTCGCCGTCGTCCCCGACGCCCCGAACCTGTGGAGCGACGTCATCGTGCCCGAGGACCTGCCGCGGATCGGCCGGGTCGCCCGCGACACCGGAACGGTCTTCGTACGCACCGACGCCGGCGCGGACCTCGCCGGGACCGCACGGTCGATCCGGGACACCGGGGCCGAGGTGAGCACCGGCGAGGAGTGGATCGGCGCGGTCTCGGCCGAGGCGCGCGAGATGAACACGGTCGTGCTGTGGGTGATGCTGGGCCCGGCCGGGGTCTACGCCGCGATCGCCGCCGTCAACGCGGTCCTGATCGGGGCGAGCCAGCGACGCCGCCAGACCGCCACCGCCCGGCTCGTCGGTGCCACCCCGGCACAGGTGCGCCGCACCGCGCTCTGGGAGACGGCGTTCACCGGCGCCGGCGCTCTGCTGGTCGGCGGCGCGGTCACCGGATTCACCGGCTGGCTGATGCGGCAGGCGGTGGTGCGCGACGTGCCCGAGGCGCCGCTGACGTTCCCCTGGCAGGCCCTGTCCGGGATCACCGCAGCCTGCCTGGTGGTGCTGCTCGCCGCCGCCGTCGCCGGGGCGTACGCGCTGCGGGGCGGGGAAGCGGCCGAATGAGCCTGTCCTGAATGGGTCTGTGAGGAGTTAAGTAGTGTTTGCCGCGTGACGGAGATGGACGGCGTACTCACCCAGGACGGCATCGGCGAGGGCGACGGTCTGGAGCGGCTGTGGACCCCCTACCGGATGGCCTACATCCGCGGCGAGAACAAGCCCACCGACCCCTCGGAGACGAAGTGCCCCTTCTGCCGGGTGCCGACGCTGGAGGACGCCGAGGGGCTGGTCGTCCACCGCGGTGAGACCTGCTTCGTGGTGCTCAACCTCTATCCGTACGCCCCGGGCCACATGATGGTGTGCCCCTACCGTCACATCGCCGGCTACGTCGAGACCACCGACGAGGAGGCCGCCGAGATGGCGGTGCTGACCAAGCAGGCCGTACGCACCCTCGCCGACGTCTCTCGGGCCGAGGGCTTCAACATCGGGATGAACCAGGGCACCGCCGGTGGTGCCGGCATCGCCGCCCACCTCCACCAGCACATCGTGCCCCGCTGGGTCGGCGACCAGAACTTCATGCCGATCATCGGCCGCACCAAGACCCTGCCGCAGCTGCTGACCGACACCCGCGCCCTGCTCGCACAGGCGTGGGCGTCGGCCTAGCAGCAGGCCGGCTGCCTCAGACGATCGCCCAGGCGACGGCCGCGGCCGCGAACCCGACGATCGAGAGCACCGTCTCCAGGACGGTCCAGGTCGCCAGCGTCTGCTTCACGCTCATGTTGAAGTAGCGCGACACGATCCAGAAGCCGCCGTCGTTGACGTGGCTGAGGATGATCGAGCCGGCGGCGATCGCGACGGCGATCACGGCGAGCTCGGGCTGCGAGTAGCCGGTGCCGAGGGTCGGCGCGATGATCCCGCCGGTGGTCACGATCGCCACGGTCGCGGATCCCTGGGCGATCCGCAGCGCGCAGGAGATGACGTAGGCCAGCAGCAGGATCGGCAGGCCGGCGTCGGAGAGCACCTCGGCGAGCGCGGCGCCCACGCCGGTCGCGGAGATCACCGCGCCGAAGAAGGCGCCGGCGCCGACGACGAGCAGGATCATGCCCACCGGCCGCAGCGAGGCGCCGGTGAACTCGGAGATCTCCTCGAGGCTCATCCCGCGCCGCAGGCCGAGCAGCCAGAAGGCCAGGAGCACGGCGATCGTGAGCGCGATCGCCGGGTTGCCGAGGAAGGTGAGCACATTCAGCAGCCGGCCCGGGTCGAGCAGCATCGTGCCGAAGGTCGCGCCGAGGATCAGGACCAGCGGCACCGCGATGACCCCGAGGACGAGAGCGAGCGAGACCGGAGCCGCGTGCGTCCTGGCCTGGTCCTGCTCCGCCTCGGTCTCGGCGACCAGGAACTCGTCGGGCACCGAGACCTGGACGCGCGGTGCGATCCACATCGGGAAGAGGATCCCGGCGGCGGCGAACGCGGGCAGGCCGCACAGCAGGCCCATGATGATCAGCCAGCCGAGGTCGACGCCGAGAAGACCGCCCAGGGCCGTCGGGCCGGGGTGAGGCGGCAGGAACGCATGGGTCATCGACAGACCCGCCAGGACGGGGAGGGCGTAGAGGACGAGGGAGCGACCACCACGGTGCGCGGCGACGTAGACCAGCGGCGCGAGCACGAAGATGCCGATGTCGAAGAAGACCGGGATGCCGAAGATCAGGCCGACCAGGCCCATGGCGACCGGGGTGCCGCGCTCGCCGAAGAGGCCGATCAGCTTCGAGGCGAGCACGTCGGCGCCGCCGGAGCGCTCGAGCAGCGACCCCAGCACGGTGCCGAGACCGATGATGAGCGCGATGTGGCCGAGTACGCCGCCGAAGCCGGTCTCGATGAGCGACTCCTTCGCGGAGAGAGCGGAGCCCACCATCTGCTCGACGGACAGGCCCGCGGCGACGGCGAGCCCGATGCCGCTGATGAAGAGCGCGATGAAGGGTTCGAGCTTGACCTTGATGATCAAGAGGAGGAGCACGGCGATCGCCGCGGCGCAGAGCAGCAGCAGGCCGGTCGTGCTTGTCTGGAGCCAATGCATGGTTGGTTCTCCCGTGTCAGGGTGGGGGATGGTCTCAGCGCAGAGCTGCGCGGAACCGGGCGGCGTTGGTGGTGATCTGCTCCCACCTGGCCTCGTCGACGTCGGCTGGCTGGACCACCGACGTCCCGGCGGTCACGGCGATGGCGCCGGCCCGCAGGAACTCCGCGGCGTTGTCGTCGTCGACTCCGCCGGAAGGGATCAGGGCGACCTCGGGGAACGGTCCACGCAGGTCGGAGAAGTAGCGGGGGCCGACGGCCCGCGCCGGGAAGATCTTGACCGCGTCGGCGCCGAGCGCGGTCGCGGCGAGCACCTCGGTCGGGGTGAGCGCGCCGAGGACGACGGCAGCACCGGCGGCGTGACCCGCGGCGACGATCTCCGCGGCCTCGGGCGGCAGTCCCGGTGTCACCAGGAACCGGGCGCCGGCCGCGAGGGCGGAGCGGGCCTGGTCGGCGGTGACCACCGTCCCGGCGCCGACGACGATGTCGTCGTCAGCGCGAGCAGCGACGTCGGCGAGCAGGTCGGTCAGACCCGGTGTCGTGTAGGTCAGCTCGACCGTCCGGATGCCCCCGGCGGCCAGCGCGTGGCACAGCGCGACGGGATCCTCGATCCGCGAGGCGCGTACGACGACGAGCGCCTGGTCGGCCCGGAGCGTCTCGATCACGGGAGTGGTCATCGGGGTCGGGTCCCTTCGTCGGTGCGGCGCAGCGCCCGTCCGGGCAGTGCGTCGGTGCGGTGGCCGTCCTCGATGACGGCGGTGCCGTTGACCAGCACCCAGTCGATGCCGCGAGCCTGCTGGCGCGGCTGCTCGAACGTGGCGGTGTCCTGGACGGTGTCGGGGTCGAGGAGCACCAGGTCGGCGGCGTACCCCTCCCGGACCAGGCCACGCTCGTGCAGCCCGAGCCTGGCCGCCGGGCGGCCGGTGAGGTGGTGGACGCAGTCGACCAGGTCGAGGACCCCGAGGTCGCGTACGTAGCGGGCGAGGTAGCGGGGGAAGGTGCCCCACGCGCGCGGGTGCGGGCGATCGCCGACGAGGATCGCGTCGCTGCCGCCGCAGTGGGTGCGGTGCCGCATGATCGTCTGCACGTTCTCCTCGTGGCCGACGTGCTGGAGGATCGTGGTGGCCAGCCGGTCGCGGACCAGCAGGTCGAAGAAGACGTCCGTGGCGACCTGTCCGGTCTCCTCGGCGATCTCGGCGACGGTGCGGCCGACGTGGCCGGACAGCTCCGGGTTGCGTACGCCGCTGATCTGGATCGTGCGCCAGTCGGTCACGCAGCCGTGGCAGCCGTCGGTGCCGACGTGGTCGAGCTCGTGCGCGATCCGGGCGCTGTCGCCGGGGTCCGCGATCCGCGCGAGCAGGGCATCGGGGCCGCCCGACGTCGACCAGCTGGGCAGCACGGCGCTGAGCGTGGTGGCGCCGGGGAGGTAGGGGTAGGTGTCGAGGGTGATGTCGACGCCGTCGGCCAGGGCCGCGTCGATGATCTCGACGAGCTCGCCGGCCCGCCCGCGGTTGGGCTCGAAGTTCATCGTCGCGTGGGTGAGGTGGAGGGCGCACCCGGAGGCCCGGGACACGGCGATCATCTCGGCGTACGCCTCCAGCGCACCGGCCCCGTAGGACCGGTGGTGCGGGCTGTAGTAGCCGCCCGCCTCGGCGACGACCCGGCACAGGGTGGCCAGCTCCTCGTCGTCGGCGAACATGCTCGGCGGGTAGGTCAGGCCGCTGCTCATCCCCACCGCACCCTCCTCGAGACCGACCCGGAGCAGCCGCGCCATCTCGGTGATCTCGGCGGCGGTCGCCGGCCGGTTGTCCGGACCGACGACCATGAGCCGCAGGGTTCCCTGCGGAACGAGGTACGCCGCGTTGCACGCGATCCCGCGGTCGAGCCGGTCCAGGTAGCCGGCGACGGTGTCCCAGTCGAAGTCGAAGTCGTCGGGCTCGCCGTTCCACCCCGCGATCTGGCGGCGCAGGTGGGCGCGCGTGGCCGGGTCGGCGGGTGCGAAGGAGAGGCCGTCCTGGCCGACGACCTCGAGGGTGACGCCCTGGCTCACCTTGGCGGTGTGGTCGGGGTTGACCAGGATCTGCAGGTCCGAGTGCGCGTGCATGTCGATGAACCCCGGGGTCAGCGCCCGCCCGGCGGCATCGACGGTGCGCCGCGCGGCCGGTGCCTGAGCATCGGTGTGGATGCCCGTGATGCGCCCGGCGTCGATGCTGACGTGGGCGTGGAACGCCGGGGCCCCGCTGCCGTCGATGACGGTCGCGTCGCGGATGAGCAGGTCGGTCATGGTGACTCCTCGTGGGTCTCTCAGAACCAGGTCCGCACGAGGTCGACGACGAGCGGGTCGTCGGCGTCGGCGTCGTCGAGGACCGGGACGAGGCTCCACTTGTCGAAGGCGGTGCACGGGTGCGAGAGCCCGAGACGGAGCTCGTCGCCGATCAGGACGGGTGCCTCGGTGGCGGGGTCCCAGCGGAGGAAGCCGTGCTGGTCGTTGAGTGCGGTCACCGTGACCCCGGTGAGCGGGGTCGCGGGGGAGCCGGTCGTCCGCGCCCGCAGCAGCTGGGCCTCGGGCAGGCCCTCGTCGAAGGGCAGGTCACGCTTGCCCGCGTCGAACAGCGCGAGACCCGGCTCCGGCTGTGAGGAGATCCGCACCCAGCCGTGGAGCGCGCTGCGCAGGCCGGGGCCGGTGGTGCGCGGGGCGCGGCCGAGGGGCGAGATGTCGCGGTAGAAGCCGTCGTCGTGGGTGATGTAGGCGCCGCTGCGCAGCACCACGCGGGCCTCGTCGTCGGCCACCAGCGGCGCGAGCGCGTCGGCCACCTGCTCGAAGTAGGCGCTGCCACCGGCGCTGACCACCGGCGTCCGGCCGGCGGGCAGCAGGCCGGAGATCCGCCGGTGCAGGGAGACGAGGCTGTCGACGTACGCATGGACGACGCCGAGCGCGGCCGCGTCGGTGGTGTGGGCGAGGGCGCCCTCGTAGCCGGTGACGCCGGCGAGCTCGAGGTGGGGTGAGGCGGCGATCGCCTCGGCGACGGCGACGGCGGTCGCCTCGTCCCGGGCGCCGGTGCGGCCGCCCGCGGCTCCGCGCTCGACCAGGACGGCCAGCGGACGTCGGGGCCCGACCTCGGCGGCATGGGCCGCGAGCGCGTCGTGCATCAGGGCCACCGTGCGTGGCGAGTCGGCCCACACCAGCACCTCCAGACCGGGGTCCTCGGTGATCTGGTCGGAGATCCAGCGCAGCGTGAGCGGCGAGACGATCGCGTTGGCCACGATCACCCGGGAGAGCCCGAAGGCGCGGGCGACGGCGAGCTGGGGGAGGTTCGCCACGGTGATCGCCCAGGCGCCGGCGGCGAGCTGCTCGGCCCACAGCTGCGGAGCCATCGTCGTCTTGCCGTGCGGAGCCAGGGCGATGCCGCGCTCCGCGCACCAGGCGGCCAGCACGTCACGGTTGTGACTCATCGCGACCCGCGAGAGGGAGAGCACCGGCGTGGGCAGCTGCGAGAGCCGCGGCGCCTCCGCGAGCACCTCGGCGACCGTACGTCCCCACAGCGCGGGTGGGATCGCCTTGTGACGCCAGTCGACCCGCTCCCCGCGCAGTGCCGCGACGGCCGTCGTGTCGATGTGGGCTGCCGGGTGATCCATGGCCCGTCCTTCCTTCGTTGCACATTATGCAACGGTGATTGCGTAATTCGATTCGTTAGTTGTAGCATCGGCCACACCGGGCGTCAACGGCTCGGCGGAGAACCAACAGGGGAGGAGCTTCATCCGTGGGCAGTAGCGGAGACGTGCGAGTGGTCTGTCTCGGCGAGGCGATGGTCGTGCTGCGTCCGGAGGGCGACCAGTCGCTCGCCGCGGCGACGACCCTGCGACGTTCGGTCGGTGGCGCCGAGGCCAACGTGGCCGGAGCTCTGGCCGCGCTCGGTGTGCGGACCGCCTGGGTCTCTCGGCTCGGCCAGGACCCGTTCGGCGACGTCGTGACCGAGGACCTGATCGCCCGCGACGTGGACGTCGAGGCAGAGCGCGATCCCGAGCGACCCACGGGGCTCTACCTGAAGGAGCCCGCCCCCGGCGGCAGCCGCATGCACTACTACCGGGCAGGCTCCGCGGCGGCCGCGATGGACGCCGACCTGCTCGATCGCCCCGAGGTCGCGCGGGTGCTGGCCACGGCCGAGGTCGTGCACACCTCCGGCATCACCTTGGGAATCCTCGAGGAGGGTTCGGCGCTGGTCGCCCGCCTGCTGGCGTTGCGTGACGAGCTCGGCTTCCGGCTCAGCGTCGACCTCAACTGGCGACCGGCCCTGTGGGCCGGGCGCGGCATCGCGCCGCTGCTCGACCTGCTCCGCGCGGCCGACGTCGTCCTGCTCGGCGCCGACGAGGCACGCGCCGCGCTCGGCGTGCACACCCCCGAGGACCTCCGCGAGCTCCTGGGCGAGCGTCCGCGGCTGGTGCTCAAGGCCGACTCGCACGCCGCCGGAGAGCACGACCCGGACGGACGCACGACCCAGGTGTCCGCCCTCCGCGTCGACGTGGTCGAGCCGGTCGGCGCCGGTGACGGCTTCGCGGCCGGCTACCTGGCCGCGCTCGTCGACGGCGCCGGTCCGGTGGGTCGGCTGCGCCAGGGTCACCTGGTCGCCGCGGGCGTGCTGGCCGTGGCCGGTGACCATGCGACACCGCCGCCCGAGGACGTACGTTCGCGGCTGCTCGAGTGCTCCGAGGACGACTGGGCCGCGACCCGGGTCAGCGCCGCCGGCATCGACTCCCCGGCGCTCGCGAACCGCGAGGTGGCCCGATGAGCCAGAGTCTCTCCCGCGCGCTGCAGATCCTCATCGAGCTCGGTGAGGGCGAGCGGTCGCTCGACCAGGTGGCCGCCAGCCTCGAGGTCCACAAGACCACCGCGATGCGGCTGCTGCACACCCTGGAGGCCGACCGGTTCGTACGCCGCGACGACCGCCAGCGCTACCACCTCGGCTCCCGGCTGTTCGCGCTCGGCGGCGCCGCGCTCGCCCAGCACGCGATCCGCGACGTGGCCCAGCCCCATCTGACCCGGCTCGCGGCCGAGACGGGCGGCCAGGCCGTTCACCTGGCTGCCTACGAGAACGGCACGGCCATCTATCTGGCCAAGGTGGAGAGCACCCACGCCGTGCGGATGTACTCCCGCGTCGGCCTGCCCGCCGCGCTGCACGCGACAGCGGTCGGCAAGGTGCTGGTCGCCGACCTGCCGCCGGGGGAGCGCGACGCCGTGATCGCGGGCATCGACTTCCGGCCCTTCACCAGCCGCACCATCGCCGACGCGGCGGGCTACCGCGAGGTGCTCGCCCGCACGCGCGAGCAGGGCTGGGCCGAGGACGCCGCCGAGCACGAGGACTTCATCAACTGCGTCGGGGCGCCCGTACGCGACGAGGCCGGGCGCGTGGTCGCCGCGGTCTCCGTCTCCGTGCCCGACGTCATCCTGCCCCGCGAGGGAGTGCGCGCCCTGGTGCCGCAGCTCCTCGCCGGCACCGAAGCGATCTCCGCCGACTGGGCCGGCCGGAGCTCATGACACCACCCGAGAGGAACCACATGTCCGACATCCGCATCTCCACCGACCAGGCCCCTGCCCCCGCGCACACCTTCTCCCAGGGGGTCGTTCGCGGCGGCCTGATCCAGGTCTCCGGCCAGGGCCCGGTCGACCCCGCCACGAACGAGTACCTGTTCCCCGGCGACGTGAAGGCCCAGACCGTACGCACCTTGGCGAACGTCGAGGCCATCCTGGCCGCCGCCGGCGCGGGCTTCGAGGACGTACTCATGCTCCGGGTCTACCTGACGACCCGGGACGACTTCGCCGCGATGAACGAGGCCTACGGCGAGTTCATCGGCTCGCGGGTCGCCGAGGGCGGCATCCTCCCGTGCCGCACCACCGTGATGACCGGCCTGCCGCGTGAAGAGATGCTCGTCGAGATCGACGCGCTCGCGGTCGCCCGTTAGTCGATGACCCGGGCGAGCTCCCGGCTGAGGTAGGGCGCCAGCGTGCGGGCGTAGCGCGAGGTGATGTGGTTGCCGTCGCGGTAGACGATGACGTTGCCGATCACCGCCGGGCAGACCTCGTCCCCGCAGAACAGGCGGGTCAGGTCGACCAGGTGCGCGTTGGGATCGCGAGGGACCGCGTCACGGTGCGGGTCCTTGACGAGCACGTCGGTGCGCGGCCGCCCGCACGCCTCGCCCGCGGTCTCGGGGGAGTGCCGCTGGATGCAGCCCAGCGTGGTGCGTAGATAGGCGGCGTTGTCGGGCTCGAACATCGGGTTGTCGACCAGCGCGATCACCGGGACCCGCTTCGAGGGCCGGTGGCTCCAGGCCTCGACCAGACCGTCGACCGTGGACTCGTACGGCGTCTCGCCGCCCAGCGGCTGCGTCGTCTTGCGGGCCGAGTGGGTCACGATGATCGCGTCGAGGTCCTGCTGCTCGGGAGCACGCAGGTAGGCCTCGAGTTGCCGGTTCCACTCCGCGCAGGCGGGGCGGTTGTCGGCGATGTCCTTCCCGAGCGGCCGCGAGTTCCAGTGGCACGCGGCCCGGGCGGCGACGTCGATGCGCCAGTTGCGCTGCTTGCCGATCAGGTCGAGCGCGCCGACCGGGGCGACGGCATGGGAGTCGCCGACCATCAGCAGCCGCTTCTGGTAGCCCTCGACCGTCCCGTTCGGGCAGGCGGTGAAGCGCACCGGCCGCTCCTCGAAGGACCAGCACTCGCCTCGGTTCTCGTCGTCCGCGCCGATCGCGGCCACCGCCGGGATCAGCTCGCCGCGCAGGTCGGGGTTGCGGCACGAGCCTCCCGCGGAGCTCGCCGCCAGCGCGGACGCACCGAGGCAATCGGTCGTGAACGGGTCGGCGGTGGCGAGCCGGGCCGCCGCCGCGATCGCCCTGTCCTCGGAGTGGTCGATCGCGGCAAGCCCGCTCCAGCCGGCCCCGACCGCGACCACGAGGGCGGCCAGGGTGGCGACCAGCGCCCGCGGGCCGCCGGGCCTGATGACGTACGTCTGGACCTGGCGGGTGATGAGGCGGTTGGTCGCCCAGGCGAGCAGGGTCGAGACGACCAGCACGCCGGCGGCCGAGGCGACGGTCAGCCGCTCGTCACCGCTGTAGTAGAGCCAGGCGATCAGCAGCGGCCAGTGCCACAGGTAGAGCTCGTAGGAGATGTCGGCGACGAACCGTAGCGGAGGTGTCTCCAGCAGGCGCCGCGGCCCACGCGGCGACGGGGTCGAGCCGGCCATCACCAGCAGCGCCCCGGCGACCGGCCACAGGGCCAGCGGCCCGGGGAAGTGGTCCGCGCCGTCCATCACGAAACCACAGGTCACGACCAGGGCTAGCCCGGTCCACGCGGCGTACGGCTTGATCTTCTCGGGCAGGCTCAGGCGGCGCAGGGCCAGCGCCGTGAGGGCACCGGCGGCGATCTCCCAGAAGCGGGTGACGGAGTTGAAGTACGCAGCCGCCTGGTCGGCCCCGGAGACCTTGATCGCGTAGGCGAAGGAGACCGTGAACGCCACCGCGGTCAGCACGAACAGCACCCGCGCGAGGCTGAGCCTCCCGCGCAGCCGGCCGCGGGCCACCAGGCGGAGGGCCAGGGCGAGCCCGACGACCACCAGCGGCCACAGCAGGAAGAACTGCCCCTGCACCGCGAGCGACCAGAAGTGTTGCACCGGCGTCGAGGACGGCCCGGCGGCGCCGTAGGAGAGCTGGCTGGCGATGAGCTCCCAGTTGAGCGTGTAGGTCGCGGCCGCGACGATCTCGCGCGTGGTCTGCGCCCACAGCGTCTGCGGCATGAAGGCCACCATCAGCGCCGCCGTCGCGGCCAGCACGATCAGCGCCGGCGCGGCGAGCCGCGCGAACGTACGTCCGTAGTGCTCGCCCAGCCTCACCTGGTTGCGTTCGGCCCTGCCGACCAGTGACCGGGTGGCGAGGAAGCCGGAGACCACCAGGAAGACGTCGATCCCGCCGGAGACCCGGCCGTTGCCGAAGAGATGGAAGGCGACGACGAGCGCCAGGGCGATACCGCGCAGGCCGTGGATCTCGCTGATGTGTCCGGAGGTGTGCCCAGATTTGGGGCTGTTGGGCTCGCTGCCGGCCCGGCTGGTCGTGGTCGTGCGGAAATCCGAGGTGACGGTCACGTGATCGCTGTTCTAGTGGACGTTGACGGGCGGGAGCCGTCGCACCGTAACGAGCAGTGGTGACGTGAAGGCGTACGGCCGTTATCAATCCGCCGTCGAGATCTCCTCAGAACCGCTTCATATCGCCGCTGAAGGAGATAGGTTGCACCCCGACGTGACATAGATCACACCCAGGACTGAGGAGTTCGACGATGAACACGCACAAGATCGGCCGCCTGATGGCGGTCGCAGCGGTGGCGACCCTGTCGACCGCATCGCTCGTGGCATGTGGAGGCTCGGATGACGGTGGCGACTCGGGAGACTCGGGCGGCACCGACGTCGGGGTGATCCTGCCCGACGCGACCACGTCTCCCCGATGGGAGTCCCAGGACCGGCCCAACCTCGAGAAGGCGTTCGCCGATGCCGGCCTCGAGGCCACGATCCAGAACGCCCAGGGCGACACCGCGAAGTTCGGTCAGCTGTGCGACAGCATGATCAACGAGAACGTCAAGGTCATCATCATCACCAACCTCGACTCCGAGTCGGGCGCGGCCTGCCTGAAGAAGGCGGCGGACGCGGGCGTGACGAGCATCGACTACGACCGGCTGACGCTCAACGGCGGCGCCTCCTACTACGTCTCCTTCGACAACGTGAAGGTCGGCGAGCTGATGGGCACCGGGCTGGACGAGTGCATCACCGCGATGGGCAAGAAGGGCGGCAACATCGTCTACGTCAACGGCGCGGCCACCGACAACAACGCGGCCCTGTTCAAGTCGGGCTACGAGAAGGCGCTCGAGCCGAAGATCGCCGACGGCACCTACAAGCTCGTCGGTGACCAGTCGGGCGAGTGGGACGCCACCAAGGCCGGCGAGGTCTTCGACCAGATGTACACCGCCAACAACGGAAAGATCGACGGTGTGGTCTCCGCCAACGACACCATGGCCGGCGGCATCATCGCCCGGCTGAAGGCCAACAACGCGCAGGGCAAGATCCCGGTGACCGGCCAGGACGCCTCGGTCGAGGGTCTGCAGAACATCCTGCAGGGCTTCCAGTGCGGCACCGTCTACAAGAACACCGAGCTCGAGGCCAAGGCTGCCTCCGACCTGGCGATCGCGCTGATCGAGGGCGACGAGGACGCCGCCTCGGCGCTGGCCACCGGAACCGTCAAGGACACCGAGGCCGACAAGGACGTGCCGTCGGTGCTGGCCGAGCCCGTCTGGGTCACCAAGGAGAGCGTCAAGACGGTCATCGAGGACGGTCAGGCCGACGCCGCGGAGGTGTGCGCCGGCGCGATCGCCGACCTGTGCACCGAGAACGGCGTCCCTCAGTGAGTTCGCTGCTGGAGCTGCACGGCGTCGAGAAGTCCTTCGGCGCCGTGCAGGTCCTGCGCGGAGTGGACCTCTCGGTCCAGGCGGGCCGGGTCACCGCGCTCGTCGGCGACAACGGCGCCGGCAAGAGCACCCTGGTCAAGGGAATGGCCGGGATCCATCTCTTCGACGCCGGTGACTACCTCTTCGAGGGAGAGCCGGTGAAGGTGACCAACCCCAAGGACGCCGCCGCGCTCGGGATCGAGGTCGTCTACCAGGACCTCGCGTTGTGCGACAACCTCGACGTCGTCCACAACATGTTCCTCGGCCGGGAGATGAAACGTCTCCGGCTGGTCGACGAGGACAGCATGGAGCAGCGCGCTCGAGAGACCCTCGACGGCCTCTCGGTGCGTACGCTGAAATCGGTGCGTACGCCGGTGGCCTCGCTCTCCGGTGGCCAGCGCCAGACCGTGGCGATCGCCCGCGCCGTGCTGTGGAACTCGAAGCTGGTCATCCTCGACGAGCCGACAGCGGCTCTCGGCGTGGCGCAGACCGAGCAGGTGCTGCGGCTCGTTCGGCGCCTGGCCGACCGGGGTCTCGGCGTCCTGCTGATCAGCCACAACCTCAACGACGTCTTCGAGGTCGCCGACGACATCGCGGTCCTGTACCTGGGCGGCATGGTCGGGCAGATCGAGGCCGCCTCCACCACGCGCGAGCGGGTGGTGCAGGCGATCACCACTGGCGTCGTTCCCGAGGGAGGTGCGGCATGAGCACGGACACCGATGACCCGACGATCGCTGCGGCACCGGACCCGGAGCCCGACAACTCGCTTGCCGGGATCTTCCGGGCCTACATGGCCAAGCTCAGGGGAGGCGAGGTCGGTTCGCTGCCGGCGGTGCTGGGTCTGATCGCGCTGGTCGTGGTCTTCTCCGCGCTGCGTCCCGAGCAGTTCACCAACTCCTTCAACTTCGCCAACCTGATCGGCCAGTCGGCAGGCGTGACAGTGCTCGCGATGGGTCTGGTCTTCGTGCTGCTGCTGGGCGAGATCGACCTCTCGGCCGGGTTCGCGGGCGGGACGTGCGCCGGGGTGCTCGGGGTGTGCCTGACCCGGCAGGAGTGGCCACTGGTCCCGGCGCTGCTGGCAGCTCTCCTCACCGGGGCGCTGATCGGCCTGCTCATCGGGCTGCTGGTGGCCAGGCTCGGGATCCCGTCGTTCGTGGTCACGCTGGCCGCGTTCCTTGGGCTGCAGGGCGTACTCCTGACGATGATCGGCGAGGGTGGGACGATCCCCATCCGCAACGACTTCATCAACGGCCTCAACAACTCCAACCTGCCGGTCTGGCTCGGCTGGGTGCTCGGTGTCGTCTGCATCGTGGGCTATGCGGGCTCGACGTACATCACCGATGCGCGCCGCCGCGCCAAGAACCTCACCGTGCAGCCGATCCTGCTGTGGGCGCTGAAGACCGGGCTGCTGACGGTCGTGGTGCTCGCCGTGGTCGGCTACCTCTCCGTCGAGCGCAGCCGCAACCCGGCGCTGACCTCGCTCAAAGGGGTGCCGGTCTCGCTGGTGGTCATCGTCGGCCTGCTGATCATGCTCACCTTCATGCTGACCCGCACCGGCTGGGGTCGGCACGTCTACGCGGTCGGCGGCAACGCCGAGGCGGCTCGCAGGGCCGGGATCAACGTGTTCCGGGTGCGCCTGTCGTGCTTCATCCTCTGCTCCACCATGGCGGCGGTCGCCGGCATCATGATCGCCAGCCGGACCAACTCGGTGAACCCGAACACGGGCGGCGAGACGACCCTGCTGTACGCCGTGGGCGCCGCCGTCATCGGCGGCACCTCGCTCTTCGGCGGCAAGGGCCGGGTCATCGACGCCGTCATCGGTGGCACCGTCGTGGCCGTCATCGACAACGGGATGGGCCTGCTCGACCAGCCTCAGGGCACCGTGTGGATGGTCACCGGCCTGGTCCTCCTGGTCGCTGCGAGCGTCGACGCGCTCTCCCGGCGCCGGGCGTCGGCTACCGGGCACGTGTAGCTGCCTGTTCCTTCAGCAAGGTATGCAGGCGAAGGCGCACATCCCCAGCGGAGCTCCGCGCGGGATGTGCGCCTTTCGCTGCATACCCTTCGACAAGCTCAGGACACCGCCTTGCTGAAGGTTCAGGCCGGCGGCGCTGTGCTGCTGCGCACGACCAGCTCGGCCGGCAGGCGCAGGTGGCGCTCGGTCTGCTTGCCCTCCAGCAGCTCGAGCAGGAGCCCGAGGGCGGCCCGGCCCATCTCGTGGAGCGGCTGGGCGACGGTGGTGAGCGGGGGAGTGGCGTCGCGGGCCTCGGGTACGTTGTCGAAGCCGATCACCGAGAGGTCCTCGGGCACGCGCAGGCCGAGCGAGCCGGCGACCTCGATGACCTTGATCGCGGAGATGTCGTTGGCGGCGAAGATGGCGGTGGGCCGCTCGCCGACCGGGAGCGAGAGCAGCTCGCGGGCCGGTGCCTCGGCGAGCTCGGGGTGGTAGCCGCCCACTCGGATCAGGTCGGGTGAGACGCTCAGGCCGGCGTCGTAGAGGGCCTCGCGGTAGCCCTGCTCACGCAGGCCGGCGGAGCGGAGGTCGGGGCGCCCGCCGAGGAAGCCGATGCGCCGGTGGCCGAGCCCGACCAGATGGTCGACGGCGAGCCGGGCGCCGGTGACGTTGTCGGCGTCGACGGTCATCGGGCCGTCCGGTCCGGTGTGGGGGTCGATCGCGACGACCGGGATGGTGGTCTCGTCGGTGATGATCATCGATGGCGTGACCACGATCGCGCCGTCGATCAGGGTGTGACCGAGGCGGGAGAGCGAGCGGCGCTCCCAGCCGGTGTGGTTGTGGGCGCCGGTGCGCCCCGCGTGGGCCAACAGCTCATAGCCGGTGCCGTCCAGTGCTGCCGAGATCCCCTTGAGGAGCTCGGCGGAGTAGGGCTCGAACTCGGCCACGAGCACGCCGATGACGCCGGTGGACTTGCGGCGCAGGCTCGAGGCGATCAGCGACGACTGGTAGCCGAGCTCGTCGATCACCGCGAGGACCTTCTCGCTGGTCGCCTCGCTGACTCCGTAGCGCTCGTTGATCACCTTCGAGACCGTGGCCACCGAGACCCCCGCTTCGCGGGCGACGTCGGTGATCGTCACCCGGCGGGGGCGGGGCTGATCGATCGTGCTCATGGCCTGACAGTAGCCCACTTGGGGCATGTCCGATAACCATCTACGAAAACGTTATCGACAACGATTGACACGACCGTCGAGCAGCCGCCATGCTCGACCCCAACAATGTGGCGGCAGTCACATAACCCACACACCCAGAGCTTGCAACGAAGAGGTTTCACGATGTCGAGGAAGACACAAGCACTCGCCGCGCTCTGCGCCGGTCTCATGATTGCCGCCACCGGTTGTGGCGGCTCGGGCGACTCCGGTGGCAGCGACGACAACACCATCATCTGGTGGCACAACTCCAACAACGACCCCGGGAAGGGCTACTACGAGCAGGTCGCCAAGGACTTCGAGAAGGACAACCCCGGCGTCGACGTCAAGGTGCAGGCCTTCGCCCACGAGGACATGCTCACCAAGCTCGACGCCGCGTTCCAGAGCGGCGATCCCGAGCAGGTCCCCGACGTCTACATGGAGCGGGGCGGCGGCGAGCTCGCCGACCACGTCGAGGCGGGCCTGACCAAGGACCTGACCGAGGACGCGGCCGACGAGATCGAGATGATCGGCGGGTCCGTGGCCGGTTGGCAGGTCGACGAGAAGACGTACGCTCTGCCGTTCTCGATCGGCGTGGTCGGGTTCTGGTACAACAAGGACCTCTTCGCCGAGGCCGGCATCGCCGCCGCGCCGACGACGATGGAGGACTTCTACGCCGCCGTCGCGAAGCTCAAGGCCGCGAACATCCAGCCGGTCTCGGTCGGCGCCAAGGACGCCTGGCCCGCGGCGCACTACTACTACTGGACCGCGGTCCGGGAGTGCTCCCAGGACGTCTTGACCGACGCGGTCAAGAGCCTCGACTTCTCCGACCCCTGCTTCGCCAAGGCCGGCGACGACCTCGCCGACATCGTCGCCGAGAAGCCGTTCAACAGCGGTTTCCTCTCCACCGGCGCCCAGGAGGGTCCGACCTCGGCCTCCGGCCTCCTCGCCACCGGCAAGGTCGCCATGGAGCTCGCCGGCCACTGGGAGCCCGGCGTGATGCAGGGCATCACGGAGGACAAGTTGGGGCTGGGTGACAAGACCGGCTGGTTCGCCTTCCCGCAGATCGAGGGCGGCCAGGGTGACCCGGCCGCGCAGATGGGCGGCGGCGACGCCTGGGCGGTCTCCGAGGGTGCGCCGGACGCCTCGGTCGACTTCGTCAAGTACCTGCTCTCCACCGACGTCCAGACGGGCTTCGCCGAGAACGGGATGGGTCTGCCGACCAACCCCGACGCGACCGGCGCACTGACCGACCCGGCGCTCGCTGACCTGATCAAGGTGCGAGACAGCGCTCCGTACGTCCAGCTCTACTTCGACACCGCGTTCGGCCAGTCCGTCGGCGGCGCGATGAACGACGCCATCGTCAACGTCTTCGCAGGCAAGGGGACGGGTGCCGACATCGTCACGGCCACCCAGGCCGCCGCGGACAAGGAAAAGTGAGCCGAACCTGTGACACACGACGTGACCGAGGCCGCTCCCGCGGTGCCAGGGCACGCCACATCGGATGCCCGGCGTACACAGCCTGTACGCCGGGCCCCCGGCGGTACCAGGGGTGCCGGACATCGTGGTGACGCCTGGCGCAAGCGCCTGGAGATCCTGGTCTTCGTAACCCCCGCACTCGCGCTCATCGCGCTCTTCGTCGCCTGGCCGATCGTCACCGCGGTGCGCTTCTCGGTCTACGACTGGAAGGGTTTCGGCGACCTGACCGACTTCGTCGGCCTGGAGAACTACGCCGAGGTCCTCGGTGACGAGGTCTTCCGCAGCGCGGTCGGCCACAACATGGTCATCGTGGTGGGCTCGATCCTGCTCCAGCTCCCGCTGGGTGTGGCCATCGCCCTCCTGCTCAACCGCAAGATGCGGGGCCAGGGCCTGCTGCGCACGATCATCTTCGTGCCGTACGTGCTGGCCGAGGTCATCGCCGCGGTGGTCTGGCTGCAGCTGCTGCAGCCGCGCTACGGCTTCATCGATGCGCTGACCGTGCAGGTCGGGCTGACCCCGCCCGAGCAGGGCTGGCTCGGCACCCCGGAGTACGCCCTGTGGATCGTGCTCCTGGTGCTGACCTGGAAGTACCTCGGGCTGGCCGTGCTGCTCTTCCTGGCTGGCATGCAGGGCATCTCCGAGGAGCTCTACGAGGCCGCCCAGCTCGACGGCGCCTCCTGGTGGCAGACGCAGTGGCGGATCACGATCCCCCTGCTCGGCCCCACCATGCGTACCTGGGCCTTCTTGTCGATGATCGGCTCGATCCAGTGCTTCGACATGATCTGGGTCCTCACCCAGGGCGGTCCGGCGGACGCGACGGCGACCATGGCGACGTACCTCATCGACGAGGGCACCAAGCGGCACAACTACGGCATCGCCGGCGCCGCCTCGGTGATCCTCTTCGTGGTCGCCTTCGCGATGGCCCTCGCCTACCAGGTCCTCGTCCTGCGTCGCGACGTCACCGACGACGCACCGGCCAAGCAGCACCGTACGAAGCGAAAGGCGGCGTGATGACCAGAGCCATCCGCAGCAACCTCTGGGTCTACCTGCTCGCGCTCGTCGTGGTCGCGATCACCATCGGCCCGGTCCTCTACGGCGCGATGGGCGGCTTCCGCACCAACGCCCAGCTCGCCGACAAGCCGGCCGGGCTGCCCGACCCGTGGGTGTGGACGAACTACGCCGGCGTGCTGAGCAACCCCTCGTTCTGGCAGTACGCACTCAACTCGACGATGATCGCGATGATCACCACGGTGGTGACCGTCGTGTTCGGGCTGATGGCGGCGTACCCGTTGGCTCGCTACCAGTTCCGGGGGCGCGAGGCGCTGTTCATGGTCTTCGTGCTCGGCCTGCTCTTCCCGGCGGCCGTGGCGATCATCCCGCTGTTCATCATCATCACCCGCAACCTGCAGATGGCGAACACCTGGTGGGGCGTGGCCCTGCCGCAGGCGGCGTTCGCGCTGCCGATGACGGTGGTCATCCTGCGGCCGTTCCTGATGGCGCTGCCCAAGGAGCTGGAGGAGGCGGCGCTGATGGACGGCGCCAGCCGGATCGGCATCTTCTGGCGGGTCCTGATGCCGCTCTCGGTGCCGGGCATGATCACCGTCGGCGTGCTGGCGTTCGTGACCTCCTGGAACGCCTACCTGCTGCCGCTGCTGCTCCTTCAGGACAAGATGCGCACCCTCCCGCTCGGCGTCGCCGACTTCTCGACCGAGCACTCCGCCGACACCGCCGGTGTCCTCGCGTTCACCACGCTCGCGATGATCCCTGCCCTCGTGCTCTTCCTCGCCTTCCAGCGCCGGCTCGTCAGCGGCCTGCAGGGTGCGGTCAAGGGCTAGAACGGAACCTTCCTGTGACTCACTCAGCATCCCTTCCAGCCTGGCCGCGGGTCTCCGAGCGCGTGCGCGATCTGCACGCGCGGATGAGCCTGGAGGAGAAGCTCGCCCAGATCGTGGGCTACTGGCTCGACCGCGGCGGCGACGTCGTCGCGCCGATGGCCAACGAGATGGACGCGGGCGACGGCCGGCGACTCCCCGAGATCACCGCCCACGGGCTCGGCCACTACAGCCGGGTGTACGGCACCCGGCCCGTCGACCCCGCCGAACGCGCCGCGTGGTTGTGGGCCGAGCAGAGGCGCCTGGTCTCGCAGACCCGACTCGGGATCCCGGCGCTGGTCCACGAGGAGTGCCTCACCGGACTCGCGACCTGGCAGGCGGCGACCTTCCCCGCGCCGCTGGCCTGGGGTGCGTCCTTCGACCCCGAGGGCGTCGAGGAGATGGCCCGGACGATCGGCGCCGACATGCGCGCGCTCGGCGTGCACCAGGGGCTCGCCCCGGTGCTCGACGTGATCCGCGACGCGCGTTGGGGCCGCTGCGAGGAGGCCATCGGCGAGGATCCCTATCTCGTCGGGACGGTCGCCACCGCGTACGTCCGGGGGCTTCAGTCCGCCGGTGTGCACGCCACGCTGAAGCACTTCGTCGGCTACTCGGGTTCGCGCGCCGGCCGCAACCACGCGCCCGTCTCCGCGGGTCCGCGCGAGATCGCCGACATCTATCTGCCGCCCTTCGAGATGGCGCTGCTCGACGGTGGTGCGAAGTCGGTGATGGCGGCGTACAACGACATCGACGGGGTGCCGCAGCACTCCTCGGTCGAGCACCTCACCACGCTGCTGCGCGAGACCTGGGGCTTCGACGGGGTCGTGGTCGCCGACTACTTCGGGGTCGCGTTCCTGGCGGTGATGCACACGATCGCCGCCGACCGTGGGCGGGCCGCCGCGGTCGCCCTCGAGGCCGGTGTCGACATCGAGCTTCCGACCGGCGACGCCTATCTCGAACCGCTCGCGGCGCTGATCCGCTCCGGTGAGGTCTCCGAGTCGATCGTCGATCGGGCGGTGTTGCGGGCGTTGACGCAGAAGGAGGAGCTCGGTCTGCTCGAGGAGTCCTTCGCAGCCACGCTGGAGGAGGGGGCTCCGGAATCTGTCGACCTGGACTCGCAGGCACACCGCTCGTTGGCTCGGAGGTTGGCCGAGGAGTCGGTCGTGCTGCTCGGCAACGACGGCGTGCTCCCGCTCGAGGGCGGCCTCGGCAAGGTGGCGATCATCGGCCCGAACGCCGACCGCCCCGAGGCGCTGATGGGCTGCTACTCCTTCGTCAACCACGTGATGGCGAGCTATCCCGACCAGCCGCTGGGTATCGAGCTGCCGACGATCGCGGAGGCGATCCGGGCCGAGCTCGGCGCCTCCTCGTACCAGGTCGTGGCCGGGTGCGAGGTCGAGGGCACGGACCGCTCGGGTTTCCCGGCGGCGGTCTCGGCGGCCGAGGGCGCTGAGGTGGCGATCGTCGTCGTAGGCGACCAGGCCGGGCTCTTCGGCCGTGGCACGGTCGGGGAGGGCAACGACTCCGAGTCGCTCGACCTTCCCGGGGTCCAGCGCGAGCTGGTCGACGCGGTCGTCGCGACGGGGACGCCGGTCGTGCTCGTGGTCGTCACCGGCAGGCCGTACGCCCTGGGGTGGGCGCTCGACGACGCGACCCGTCCGGCCGCGGTGCTGCAGGCGTTCTTCCCCGGCGAGGAGGGCGGACCGGCCCTGGCGCGCGTCATCTCCGGCGCGGTCAACCCCTCGGGTCGGCTCCCGGTCTCGCTGCCGCGGGTCTCCGGCACCCAGCCCTACAGCTACCTCCAGCCGCTGCTGGGTGGTCCCTCCGAGGTCACCAGCACCGACCCGACGCCGGCGCGCCCGTTCGGCTTCGGGCTCTCCTACACCACCTTCGGCTACAGCGGGCTCTCGGCGGATCGCTCCGTCGCGGCCGGTGGCACCTTCGGGGTCGAGGTGACCGTCACCAACCTCGGTGATGTCGCGGGTGTGGACGTGGTTCAGCTCTACGGCCGCGACCTGCTGGCCTCGGTCGTGAGGCCGGTCTCGCAGCTGCTCGGCTATCAGCGGGTCGCGTTGGGGCCCGGCGAGTCGGCGACGGTGCGCTTCGAGGTGCCCACGACGCGGCTGGCCTTCACCGACCGCCGTCTCACCCGCATCGTCGAGCCCGGCGATGTCGAGGTCTGGGTGGCAGCCTCGGCCGGGGAGAAGGTCGCCACCGCGGTCGCCGAGGGCATCGCCGAGCTCTCCGGCGTCGAGGCCGCCTCGGCCGCTGGTGAGTCGGGCAGCGACAAGGCGTTGGTCACCATCACCGGCGAGGTCCACCGCGTCAGCACCGCCGACCCTCGGATCACGACGGCGACGGTCACACGCTAGGCCGCGCTCGGGAAGTCCCGTCGAGTCGGCCCGTTCTGACCGAGATTCCTGCCGAGTCGGCCCGTTCTGACCGAGATTCCCGTCGAGTCGGCTCGTCATGACGAGCCGACTCGGCAGGGTCGACGGTCAGGATGAGCCGACTCGACGGGCGGTGTTCTGGGCGAGGTAGGCCGCGGGGTCGCCGATGACGCGGCGTACGACCGTCCCGGCAGCTCCGCGCACGGCCGCGTCGCTGCCGAGTCCGGAGACCAGCAGCGGCGGCGGCTCGGTGGCGCCGGTGTGATGGCTGATCGAGGCCGAGGTGGCCGCGGAGAGCCACGGCGCGAGCGTCGCGAACGCGCCCCCGAGCACGACAGCGGCCGGGTCGAGGAGGGTGAGGACCGAGGCGAGCGCGATCCCGAGGTAACGGCCCGCGTCGGCGACGGCGTCGAGCGCGGCCCGGTCGCCCGCCTCGCAGGCCCGGGTGAGGTCGGTCATGGTCTCCACCCCCGCCCGGGCGAGGATCTCCTGCTGTCCGGCCATCCGTTCCAGGCAGCCGTGGCCACCGCAGGCGCACGGGGGGCCGTCGGGGGCGACCACGACGTGGCCGAGCTCACCGGCGCCGGCGTGCGCGCCGCGGAAGACCTGGCCGTCGATCACGATGCCGCCGCCGATGCCGATCTCGCCGGAGACGTGCACGAAGTCGCGCAGAGGGGTGCCGTCCTGTTCGTGGCCGCCGAACCACATCTCGCCGAGCGCGGCGAGGTTGGCCTCGTTCTCGAGCTCGACCTCGAGCCCGGTGCCCTCCCGGATCGCGGCGGCGAGCTCGACCTGGGTCCAGCCCAGGTTGGGAGTGCGTACGACGGTGCCGTCGACGGTCAGGCCGGGCACCGCCACGCAGGCCGCGGCCAGGGGGAGACCCTGGGAGGCCGCGCTGCGGGTGGCCGTGCGGGCGACCTCCAAGACATCGGCGACCACCTCGGTGACCTCGCGGCCGCGGTTGTCGCGGCGTACGACATGGTGGTAGCGCGGCGCACCGGACAGGTCGGTCACCACGGCGGCCAGGTAGTCGACGTTGATCTCCAGGCCGAGCCCGGCCGCACCGTCGGGGGCGAGGGTGAGTGCCGTGGCCGGGCGGCCACGCTCGACCGCTGCCGGGGCGCTCTCCTCGAGCAGGCCGGCGTGGATCAGGTCGGTCACCAGACCGGAGACCGACGACTTGGTCAGGCCGGTGTGGGCGGCGACCCGGGCGCGGGAGGCGGGGCCGGTGCGAGCGACCTCACCGAGCACGAGCGAGAGGTTGCTCGCCCGCATCCCGGCATGTTGCGCAGGCTCTGAGCGAGGGTTCATGCAGGGATTAGACCAAGTCATGAACTTGAGGTCAAGGAGGCGTTCCTTCGCGTCATCTGGTTGACAATGTGACGTAGGTCGCGTTGGATGATGCGAGATAGTCCAAGTCGTGAACTAAGTAAGGAATCAGGCTATGACGGAGTACACCCCCACCCCGGAAGACAAGTTCACCTTCGGCCTGTGGACCGTCGGCTGGCAGGGCGTCGACGTCTTCGGTGGCCCGACCCGCCCGCAGATGGACATAGCTCACTCGGTGGAGAAGCTCGCCGAGATCGGCGCGTACGGCATCACCTTCCACGACAACGACGTCTTCGAGTTCGATGCGACCGACGCCGAGCGTCAGGCCCAGATCGACAAGCTCAAGGGTGCGCTCGAGGAGACCGGCCTCAAGGTGCCGATGGCGACCACCAACCTGTTCAGCCACTCCGTCTTCAAGGACGGCGGCTTCACCTCCAACGACCGCGACATCCGTCGCTTCGCGATCGCCAAGACCGCCAGGAACATCGACCTGGCCGCCGAGCTCGGCGCGACGACGTACGTCATGTGGGGTGGCCGCGAAGGCGCCGAGTCGCATGCCGCCAAGGACATCGCGCACGCGCTCGACCGCTACCGCGAGGCTGTCAACCTGCTGGGCGACTACGTGACCGATAAGGGCTATGACATCCGCTTCGCCATCGAGCCGAAGCCGAACGAGCCCCGTGGTGACATCTTGCTGCCGACCATCGGCCACGCCATCGCCTTCATCAACTCGCTCGACAGGCCCGAGCTGGTCGGTCTCAACCCCGAGGTCGGCCACGAGGAGATGGCCGGCGTCAACTTCGCCGCGGGCATCGCGCAGGCGTTGTGGCACGGCAAGCTCTTCCACATCGACCTCAACGGCCAGCACGGCCCGCGCTTCGACCAGGACCTGCGCTTCGGTGCCGGCAACCTGCGCGGTGCGTTCAACGTCGTCGACCTGCTCGAGAGCAAGGGCTACGACGGCCCGCGCCACTTCGACTTCAAGCCGCCGCGCACCGAGGACGAGGCCGGCGTGTGGGCCTCGGCCGCCGGCTGCATGAAGAACTACCTCGTGCTCAAGGAGCGGGCGCTCGCCTTCCGGGCCGACCCGGAGGTGCAGGCCGCCCTCGCCGCGTCCCAGCTCGACGAGCTCGCCCAGCCCACGCTCGCCGCGGGCGAGACCCTCGACGACCTGCGCGACGCGTCCTACGACATCGACAAGCTCGACCACGGCTTCGGCTTCGAGCACCTCGACCAGCTCGCGATGGACCACCTCCTCGGTCTCCGTTGAGCATGGCGCTCGTAGCAGGGGTCGACTCCTCGACCCAGTCCTGCAAGGTCGTCATCCGCGACGCCTCGACCGGAGAGCTCGTCCGCTCGGGTTCGGCCAAGCACCCCGAGGGCACCGAGGTCCACCCCGACCACTGGTGGACCGCGCTCGGTGAGGCGGTCGCGGCGGCGGGAGGTCTCGCCGACGTCGAGGCCATCGCCGTCGGCGGCCAGCAGCACGGGATGGTCACGCTCGACGCGTCCGGAGAGGTCGTACGTCCCGCGCTGCTGTGGAACGACACCCGCTCCGCGCCCGCGGCCGTCGCCCTCAACGCCGAGCTCGGTGCGGAGCGGTGGGCGGCCCAGACGGGTTCGGTGCTGGTGGCCTCCTTCACCATCACCAAGCTGCGCTGGCTGGCCGAGAACGAGCCCGAGCTGGCCGCGAAGGTGGCCGGCGTCTGCCTGCCGCACGACTGGCTGACCTGGAAGCTCTCCGGGGCCGCCGGCCTGGACACGCTCACCACCGACCGGTCCGACGCCTCGGGCACGGGCTACTGGGCGACGCCGTCCGGGGACTACCGGCGCGACCTGCTCGAGCGAGCCTTCGGCCGTGGCGACCTCGCCCTTCCGCGGGTGCTCGGACCGGCCGAGTCGGCGGGCCGTACGTCCTCGGCTCTCTCCACCGGTGCGCTGCTGGGTGCCGGTGCCGGAGACAATGCCGCCTCGGCCCTCGGCCTGGGCGCCGTGCCCGGCGACGTGGTGGTCTCGATCGGCACCTCGGGCGTGGCCTGTGCGGTCGCGGAGGCGCCGACGGCGGAGACGACGGGCACGGTGGCGGGCTTCGCCGACGCGACCGGCCGCTACCTGCCGCTGGTCTGCACCCTCAACGCCGCCCGCGTCCTCTCCTCCACGGCCTCGCTGCTGGGGGTGTCCCTCGAGGAGCTCTCCGACCTCGCGCTCTCGGCGCCCTCGGGCTCCGACGGCCTCGTGCTGGTGCCCTACCTGGAGGGCGAGCGCACCCCCAACCGACCCGACGCGAAGGGCGCCGTGCACGGCCTCACCCTCGCCACCGCCACCCCGGCCCACCTGGCCCGCGCCGCGGTCGAGGGTCTGCTGTGCGGCCTCGCCGACGCCATCGACGCGCTCGTCGAGCAGGGCGCCGAGGTACGCCGCGTACTGCTCGTCGGCGGCGGCGCCAGGTCCGAGGCCGTCCGCCGGATCGCGCCCGTCGTCCTCGGCCGACCGGTGGTCGTACCCGAGCCGGGGGAGTACGTCGCCGACGGCGCCGCCCGCCAGGCCGCCTGGGTCCTCACCGGCGGCGAGGAGCCGCCCGCCTGGGAGCTCGCCGGCACCGAGACCTACGAGGCCGACCCCGATCCCGCCGTCCGCTCCCGCTATGCCGAGGTCCGCGACCTGACCGAAGGGACCTAGCCGAGGCGTCAGCTACGTCGGCCGAGATGTCACCTGCGTCCGTCGAGATGTCAGGTACGTCGGCCGAGATGTCACGTACGTCGGCCGAGGCGTCGCTCCGGTCGGTCGAGATGTCACCTGCGTCGGTCGAGGCGTGGGCTACGTCGGCCGAGGCGTCAGGTACGTCGGCCGAGATGTCACGTACGTCGGCCGAGGCGTCACCCGCTGACGTCTCGGCCGACCACAGCGACGCTTGGGCCGACGGGACCGACGCTTCGGCCGACGGGAGTGACGCCTCGGCAGAATGTGGGTGACGTTTCGGCACGCGGGAGTGACGCCTCGGCGGTATCCGATAGCGTGGCCGCGCCATGTTGGATCACATCAAAGGCTTCGTCCAGGGAGTCGTCCTCGCGCCCATCGTCCGGTTGTTCGTGGCGCTGAAGATCAGCCCCGACGTCGTGACGCTCGTCGGCACCATCGGAGTAGCGGTCGGAGCGCTGGCGTTCTACCCGCGCGGCGAGCTGCTGGCCGGCACGATCTTCATCACCTGCTTCGTCTTCAGCGACCTCATCGACGGGGCGATGGCGCGTGCCGTCGGGCGTACGAGCAAGTTCGGCGCCTTCTGGGACTCGACCCTCGACCGGATCGGCGACGGTGCGGTCTTCGGCGGCCTGGCGCTCTACTTCGCCGGCCCGGGCGACTCCGACCTCTATCTCGCGCTGACCCTGTGGTGCGTGGTGATGGGCGCGGTCACCTCCTACGCCCGCGCCCGCGCCGAGTCGCTGGGCTTCACCGCCAACGTCGGCATCGCCGAGCGCGCCGACCGCCTCGTCCTGGTGCTGGTCCTGACCGGCTTCGCCGGCATCTTCGACCTCGACCTGCTGATCTACATCGCGCTGTGGATCCTCGCCGTCGCCTCGACCGTCACCGTCGGTCAGCGCGTCTGGACCGTCCGCAAGCAGGCCATCGCCGAGGAGGCGTCGGCGTGACCGCGCCGACCGAGGCCGACGTACGCCTGGCGACAGAGCTCGTCCGCGGCGCCGGCTCGCTCGCCGCGAAGATGCGCAGTGAGGGCATCAGCGACTCGATCGAGACCAAGACCTCTGTCTCCGACCTGGTCACCGCCGCCGACAAGGCCGCCGAGACGGCGATCGTGGAGCGCCTCACCGCCGAGCACCCCGGCGACGGCATCCTCGGTGAGGAGGGCTCGGCCCGCGAGTCGACCACCGGCCGGGTGTGGACCATCGACCCGGTCGACGGCACCTACAACTTCGTACGCGGCCTCGACTGGTGGTGCTCCGCCCTGGCCCTGACCGACAGCACCGGCATCGTCCTGGGTGCCGTCTACTCGCCCGCCGAGGACGCCGTCTACATCGGCGGCCCCGAGCTGCCTACCACCCGCAACGGCGTCCGGCTCGACGCGATGCCCGACACCCCGCTCGCCCACGCCTGCCTGACCACCTACCTGCACCCCTCGAAGCTGAAGCACCCGGTCGGCGAGGCCTACGTCCGCGTCGCCAGCCAGGCCGCCTCGATCCGGATCCTCGGCTCCGGGTCGATGGACCTCACCGCGATCGCCCAGGGCAGGCTCCACCTCTTCTGCCAGCACTCCGTCCCCGACTGGGACCGGCTACCCGGCGCCGGGCTCGTCCTCGGTGCCGGTGGCACCACGGCGCAGGTCGAGGCCGGGGGAGTCCTCTGGTCCCTGGCCGGCGCCCCGACCGCGGTGGCCGAGGCGGTCGACGCACTGGCCTCCTAGCACTGGCCTCCTAGCAGTCCACTTCGGGAACAGTGGCCTGAGCAGGGCTTTCCGAGGGTGGCGTACGTCCTGACCCGACTTACGATCGCCCCATGGCAACAAGCACGAATGAGACGGGAACCTCGCGGGTCAAGCGCGGGATGGCGGAGATGCTCAAGGGCGGCGTGATCATGGACGTGGTCACCCCCGAGCAGGCGAAGATCGCCGAGGACGCCGGGGCGGTGGCGGTGATGGCGCTCGAGCGCGTCCCGGCCGACATCCGCGCCCAGGGTGGCGTGAGCCGCATGTCCGACCCCGACATGATCGACGGCATCATCGAGGCCGTCTCCATCCCCGTCATGGCCAAGGCCCGCATCGGCCACTTCGCCGAGGCGCAGGTGCTGCAGTCCCTGGGGGTCGACTACATCGACGAGTCCGAGGTGCTGACCCCGGCCGACTACGAGAACCACATCGACAAGTGGGCCTTCACGGTGCCGTTCGTGTGCGGCGCGACCAACCTCGGCGAGGCTCTGCGCCGTATCACCGAGGGCGCGGCGATGATCCGCTCCAAGGGCGAGGCCGGCACCGGCGACGTGTCCAACGCGGTCACCCACATGCGTACGATCCGCCGCGAGATCCGTCGCCTCGGCGCCCTCGCCGACGACGAGCTCTACGTGGCGGCCAAGGAGCTCCAGGCCCCCTACGAGCTGGTCAAGGAGGTCGCCACCAACGGCAAGCTCCCGGTCGTCCTGTTCACCGCCGGCGGCATCGCGACCCCGGCCGACGCGGCGATGATGATGCAGCTCGGCGCCGAGGGCGTCTTCGTCGGCTCCGGCATCTTCAAGTCCGGCAACCCGGCCCAGCGCGCCGAGGCGATCGTGAAGGCGACGACCTTCCACGACGACCCCGACGTCGTCGCCAAGGTCTCCCGCGGCCTGGGCGAGGCGATGGTCGGCATCAACGTCGACGAGCCGGCCCGTTCGATCCAGTTCGCGGAGCGTGGCTGGTAGGTCGCGACCGACGTCGTACAGAAGCGGCTGCGCATCCCTCGGTGGGGTGCGCAGCCGCTTCGCATGTGAGAGGAAATAGGTCCGAAGTGCACTGAACAGCGGAAACACCGACAAACGGATTGAAATAAAGCAGTTATGGGTTTCCTATGTGAAAACGTCTCCAAGTGATGGATCTTGGATCCATACATACGGGGGCACCGAGTCCCTGTGGAGATGGGGACGAAGTCATGAAGAAGTCGACGAAGGGTGCGGTCGCCACCGCAGCCGCTGCGGTCCTGCTGCTCGGCGGCGCCGGGACGCTCGCCTACTGGACCGATGAGGGCACCGCCTCCGGCGGAACGCTCACCACCGGCAACATGGCGCTGAGCGACGGCACGTGCGAGGCGGGGTGGACCTACCCGGACGGCTCCGCGGTCGCGACGATCGTGCCGGGCGACTCGATCACCAAGTCCTGCTCGTTCGAGGTGACCGGAGCCGGTGACCACCTCACCGCCACCGTGTCGGCCCCGGGCGAGGTCACCTACACCACCGACCGGGCCACGACCACCATGCAGCTCACCGCAACCGCGGACTACGAGCTCGGCGGCGAGCCCGTGGGCGACGGCGACTCGTTCGCGATCGACGGCCCGACCACGCTGGTCGCCCAGGTCGAGGTGGTCTTCCCGTACGGGGACGCGACCACGATCAACGCCAACGACACCCAGGACATCACCGCGACCCTGGACGCGATCACGATCACGCTGACCCAGGACCAGAGCTCGGGCCAGAACCCGAACCCCTGATCCGCGTGTCAGCCACAACCGTGAGCCGGCGTTCATGACGGGCGCAGGCACGGTGTCGACCCGGCGGTCCTCGCCACCGGGTGAGCGACGCCTGCCCGTCCCCGGGCCCCGAGCCGTGCTCGGGTTCGTCGGGCAGTTCGTGGTCTGGTTCGTGATCATCGCCGCCGGAGCCGTGATCGTCCTCGGTGTCGCCGCGCCGCGGATCGTCGGAGGAGAGGCGTTCACGGTGCTCAGCGGCTCGATGCGGCCCGGGATGCCACCGGGATCCTTGGTGGTCGTACGTCCGGTGGACCCGACCACCCTCCGGATCGGCGACGTGATCACCTTCCAGCTGAGGTCGGGGGAGCCGGCGGTCGCGACGCACCGCATCACCGGCATCGGCACCGACACCACGGGCGAACGCGTCTTCACCACCCGCGGCGACGCCAACGACGCCGACGACGTGAAGCCGGTGCGGATGGTGCAGGTGCGCGGCGAGCGCTGGTACTGGCTGCCCTACGTCGGCCATCTCAACTCGCTGCTGACCGGTGAGCAGCGCGCCATCACCAGGCTGGTCGGCGCCGGCCTGCTCATCGGCTACGCGCTGGTCATGTTCGGTGGGTCCATCCGCGACCGCCGCCGGGAGCGGGCCGGGGAAGCGGCGGCGAAGCCATGACGGCCGTACGCCTCCTGCTCGCGCTCCTGGTGATCTCGACCCTTGCCGCGGCCGCGCCGTCGGCGGCCGCGACCGAGCCGGTGCAGCTGAGCAACGACGGCCGCACCTGGGCCGCTGACCTGCCCGAGCCGCTGTTCGATCCGGAGACGCGCTGGGTGCCCGGCGACTCACGGGCGGCGACGTTCTGGGTGCGCGACGCCGGGGAGAGTCGCGGTGCGCTCTCGGTGAGCGCCGACATCCGCGACACCGACCGTTTGGTCGCCGAGGGTGCGATGAACCTGCGGCTGCGCCGTGGATCGGGCGAATGGCACGAGATCCGGCCCGGCACCAGCATCTCGCTGGGCCGGCTCGAGCGGGGCGGCCGGGAACGGATCGGTGTGGTCGCGACGTACGCGCCGGGCTCGGGCAACGCCACGATGGACTCCGCGTTCACCTTCAGTCTCGACGTACGTCTGACCGGGGATGACGCCACCGGGGGCGACGGGACCGGGCCCGTCGACGACGTGCCCGAGGGCCAGGCCCCGGGCGACGGTGGCCTGCTGCCCGACACCGGCAGCCTGGTGAGGTGGTGGCTGATCGCCCTGGCCTCACTCTCGATCGGCGGGGGCACGGCCCTCGTCCTGCGCAGCAAGCGAAAGGGAAGACTATGACCAGTCCGCGACGGCGCCTGGGCGCCGCGTTCAGGAGGGGGATGAGGTCCGCGCGGGTGCGCGCGCTGCTCGCTCTCGGAGCGGTCGTCTCGATCGGCGCGACCGGGACGCTGGCCTACTGGACCGACACGGTCGAGGTCAGCGGCGCAACCCTGACCACGGGCACGCTCGACCTCCAGGTCAACGGTGCCGACCCCTACACCGGTTTCACGGCGCTGAGCCTGACAGGGATGTACCCGGGCACGTCCTCGGCCGGCATCCTGACCGTGCAGAACGTCGGGTCCATCCCGCTGAGCTACACGATGACGAGCGGCTCCTCGACCACCACGCTGTCCCCGCTGACCCTCAAGGTCACCGCCGACACCAGCGTGACCAACGACGGCACGCTGAACCAGACCTGTCCGGGCACGGCGCTCGCCGGCACCGGCGGCCCGCTGCCGTCCTCCGGCATCGCGACCGCGCGTACGCTCCAGCCCGGCACGTCACAGACCCTCTGCCTGCAGGTGACGCTCGGCACCGACTCTCCCGACACCGCACAGGGCCGCTCGAGCAACATCACCTTCACGCTCACCGGGACCCAGCTCCCGTGACCGATCTTCGGCGCCTCGTCACCGTCACGACCCGGCGGGCGGGCGATCTCGCGCTCACCCTGGCCGCGGTGGCCGGCGTCGTGTGCCTCCTGACGCTGCTCGCGGGGGTGGCGTTCGACGTACGGCCGCTCGTCTTCCGGTCAGGATCGATGTCACCGGCGATCCCCACCGGCTCGCTGGCGCTGGCGGTGCCGGTCGACCACCGCGAGATCGCGGTGGGCGATGTGATCTCGGTGCCGTACGAACGTACGCGGGTCACACACCGAGTCGTCTCGATCGACCACACCGAGGCGAGCTCGCTGCTGCGGATGCAGGGCGACGCCAACGACGCCGCCGACCTGCGTCCGTACCAGGTGACCGCCGCCGACCGGGTCGTCTACTCGGTGCCCCACCTCGGCGCGGTGATCGCCTGGCTCTCGCATCCGCCGGGCATCTTCGTGCTCGCCGGCTACGCGGCGCTGCTGCTCACGATCCTGATGCGCCGCCGGGCGAACCCGTCCGCTCCGAGTGCCCCCGCCGCCCCCGAGCCGCCGGAACCACCGCGACCCCGCCGGCGAGGACGGCTCGCGTTCGCTGTCCTCGTGCTCGCGTTCCTGATCGGCGCGGCGGTGCCGCCGACCTGGGCGGCCTGGGGGGACCCGGTGGTGGTCACAGGTGGCACGCTCGGCACGACCAGCCTGGTCTCGCCGACCGCGACGCCGTCCTCCGGCGGAGGCAACGGCACCGGGACCGGCAACTGCCAGGCGCAGAACCAGGCGCTCGGCAGTGTGATCACGCTGCGCTGGGAGGGAGTCGTACCGGCCTCGGCGCCGCCGCTGGCGAGCTACAACTACCAGCTGCAGTTCTTCAACCGGGACACCAATCAGAACCAGGGCGCCGCCCTGACCCTCGCCCATTCCGGGGCCGCCGGTTCGAGGCAGGCCTACCAGCAGAACGCGACGACGCTGGGCAACCTGCTCGGCCTCAACCTGCTCTCCAACACCCGGCTGCAGATGCGGGTGCGCTCCCACCTCGCCGGGACCAGCTGGTACGGCGCGACGACCATCCAGGTGAACTTCTCCAGCAGCGCCGTGCTCGCCTTCGCCTCCTTCGAGTGCAACACCGCCTGAGCCGAGTTCCGCGCGGCAGCCGCTGCGAACTACGCTTCCGAGGTGACTGCACCGACCATCGGCGTACTCGCTCTCCAAGGCGATGTCCGCGAGCACCTGGCCACGTTGACCCGGCTGGGGGTCAAGACCCTTCCCGTACGCCGCCAGGCCGAGCTGGACACCTGTGACGGGCTCGTCCTTCCCGGTGGGGAGTCGACCACGATGTGGCGTCTGGCCAGGACCTTCGAGCTGCTCGAGCCGCTGCGGGCACGGGTCGAGGACAAGATGCCGGTCTTCGGTACGTGTGCCGGGATGGTGCTGCTCGCCGAGCGCCTGCTCGACGGTGCCGAGGGCCAGGAGACGATCGGCGGCCTGGACATCACGGTGCGGCGCAACGCGTTCGGGCGCCAGACGGAGTCCTTCGAGACCGACCTGAGCGTGGCCGGGGTGGAGGACACGGTCCGGGCGGTCTTCATCCGGGCGCCCTGGGTCGAGGCGACCGGGCCCGATGTGGAGGTGCTGGCGAGCGTGGCGGGGCACCCCGTCGCCGTACGCCACGGGCATCTGCTGGCGACCTCCTTCCACCCCGAGGTCAACGGAGAGGACCGGCTGCACCGGCTCTTCCTCGACACCTGCTGGTGACCGTGACCGGGGCCACGTAGTTAGAATGGACGCCTGCTGCCCTGTGACCACTCCGGAGGCGGCTCGACAAGCACAGCGACGCGGGGCAAAGGACGGTTTTCAGATGAGCGGCCACTCCAAGTGGGCAACGACCAAGCACAAGAAGGCGGCGATCGACGCCAAGCGCGGCAAGCTCTTCGCCAAGCTCATCAAGACGATCGAGATCGCGGCCAAGACCGGCGGTCCCGATCCGTCGGGCAACCCGACGCTCTACGACGCGATCCAGAAGGCCAAGAAGCAGTCGGTCCCCAACGACAACATCGACCGCGCGGTCAAGCGCGGCGGCGGGCTCGACGGCGGCGGCGTCAGCTACGACACGATCATGTACGAGGTCTACGGCCCCCAGGGCGTCGCGCTCCTCATCGAGTGTCTGACCGACAACCGCAACCGGGCGGCCATGGAGGTCCGCACCGCGGTCACCCGCAACGGCGGCACCATGGCCGACCCGGGCTCGGTCTCGCGCCTCTTCGACCGCAAGGGCGTCGTCGTCGTGGCCAAGGCGCAGGAGGGCAAGGAGGTCTCCGAGGACGACCTGCTCGAGGCCACCCTCGACGCCGGCGCCGAGGACGTCAACGACCTCGGTGAGACCTTCGAGGTCGTCTCCGACCCCTCCGACGTCGTCGCGGTCCGCACCGCGCTGCAGGAGGCCGGCATCGACTACGACTCCGCCGAGGTCCAGTTCGTCGCGAGCATGGACATCCCGGTCGCCGACGCACCGTCGGCCGAGAAGGTCTTCAGGCTCATCGACGCCGTCGACGACCTCGACGACGTGCAGAACGTCTTCTCCAACGCCGACATCCCCGACGAGGTCATGGAGACCGTCGACGCCTGACCTCCCGCACCCGCCGAATCGGTAGAAATGGCGGGCCGAATCGTGAGTTGTGGGGGGGGGGGGGGGGGGGGGGGGGGGCCCGCCCGCCCCCCCCCGGGGCCCCCCCCCCCCCGGACGAGGGCGGGGGGTGGGGGGGGTGGAACCCAAACAGGAGGGGGGGTGGGTGGTGG